>NZ_JBIAIF010000016.1:0-48519 GCF_042871255.1 Streptomyces sp. NPDC005955
CGGTCCGGCAGCAGCGGCTCGATGCGTGCCCACTGGGCGTCAGTCAACGACACACATCAACCAACGATCAGATGATCCGAAAGAAACGGCCTAGGCGTGAGCCGGATTCCAGGCGGCGGGTGAAGATCAGGGGGAGCGTGCCGGGCAGGGTGACGTCGGTCTGTGGCAGGTACATCGTGCCGGTGACGAGGTCGACCGGGTCGCTGGGGTCGTTCTCGACCTTGTTGCGCGGGTTCTCCGGGCGCGGTTCCTTCGTGGCCGTCTTGCGCGCGACGTTTTCGCCCTCTCGGATCGCTCCTCGCAGCCCGCCGCGTGCGAGTCCTGCGCCCTTCGTGCCGATCAGTTCCGGGATGAGGCGGCCGACGAACTCTGAGGGGTCCTTCTTGAAGCCGTCGGCGACGGCGGTGGCGATGCGTTCGGGGTGGGCGGCGGTGGAGACGAGGCCGGAGAGCGTCATGGAGACGTTCTGTAGGTAGGCGGCGGGGTGGGTGAGGTTGTAGGGGTCGGTGGGGTTGAGGCCGCGGGCGAAGTTGACCAGACCCGCGGTGCCTTTCAAGGCGCCGCCGACGAGGTGGGTGAGCTCGGTGTTGTATGCCTGGTAGCCGTCGAAGAGGTTGCTGCCGAGGCGGTCGAGCGGCGGGGGTTCGGCGGGGGCGTGCGCGAGGGCCGCCTTCACCTTGGCCTGGGCGTCGCCGGCCGCGGTGTTGCGCTGTTTGCGGGCTTCGGCGAGGGTCTCGTGGGCCTTCTTGATGTCGGCCTTGCCGGGGTCGTGGAACGGCTCGGGCCGGGGGCCGGGGTCCTCGTTCGCCTTGATCTTCGCGTTGTAGGCGTCGACCCTCTTGGTGTACGCGTCGACCGCTTCCTCCGAGGCCTTCCTGCCCTTCTTGTAGAGCTCGACCGCCTCCTTGGCCTTGCCCTGCGCCCACGTCACCGTGTCGGCGTACGCCTCCAGGGCGCCGCTCGCCTTCTCACAAGCAGCAGCGGCCTGCGCCCACTTGGTGGGGTGCACGCCGAACTTCTTGCGGAACGCATCACCGCCCTGACCGGCCCAGCCGGAGGAGTCGACCTTGCGCATGCCGGAGCTGACCTGGTCGAACGCCGCATGGAAGTCCTTGAGGTGCTTCGCGGACGCGCGGATCTTGTCCGGCTTGCCGTGGACGAGCTCGTTCGCCTCCTCGGTCTGGCCGAGTTGGTGCTCACCGGGCGTGGCGCCGAGGTCGGAGGCGACCTCGTCGCCCCAGTCCTCGACCGTGTCGGCGGCGCCGTGGGCACCGACGTAGTCGAGGCCGTCGCCGACCCTGTCCGTGGTCCAGTCGACGCCCTCGCCGACGAGTTTCTTGCCCGCGTCGAGGCCGTCCTCAAGTTTGCCGAGCCCGTCGTTGACCAGATCGCCGATGCCCATCAGCCCGCGCCCCCGCCTCGCTGCTGCTGTTCGGCGGCCTTCGCGCGTTCCTCGGGGGAGGGGCCGAAGGTGGAGTCGAGCCACTGCTCGTACTCGGTGTCGGACATGCCGGCGGCGCCGTGCAGGTTCTGCGGGTTCAGCCCCATCGGGCCGACGGTGGAGGAGGTCATCACGTCCCGGCCCGCGTCCTTCCAGCCCTGCTCGCTGTTGGCCAGCGCCTGGTCGAAGGACTCCCTGCTGTAGTCCACGCCGCCGAAAGCACCGGACGTGGCGATGCCACCCCAGCTCTGCCGGAGGACCTCGTCCTCAGAGGCGTACGGATTGCCGATCAGTGAGTTCGTCACCACCTTCAAGCTGCCCTCGACGTACTGCTCGGTCTCGTAGTACGTGCCCGCCGACAGGCCCGTCTTCGACGCAAAGGCGTTCCCCTCGTTCACCAGCGAGCGCACCCCCCACTCCCAGCGCTCACAGAACGATGTGAAGTCGTCGGTCAACCCCTGGTGGCCCAACTCCAGACCCGACAACGCAATGTCCCCGAAACCACGCCCGGCACCGGCCTCCCCCACCATGCCCAACTCCTTCAGCTCGGCCAGCGCCTCGGTCAACCCCTTGGCGACCAACGCCAACCCCTCCGCCTTCAGATCCTTGCCACCACCCCCGCCACCGGTCATCGCCCGGCGCCCTCTCCGTCGGACAGGTCACGGTCGACCGCCACCGCGTCCGGCACGATGCCCCTCACCGGCGGAAATACCACCCCGTCCGACACGTCCGCACAGTCCAGCGCCACCCCACAGGGGACACCCGCAGCCGGCACTGCCACGTCAAGGAGCCTGGCACCAAGAATCGTGCGGTACGTCCACTCACGGGCGAACTCGCCGCGAGCCTGCACATAACGGGCCAGAGCCTGCTCGTCAGAGAACGCCAGGATGAAACGGATACCGTTGAAGTCCGCCGTCAACAACCCCCGTTCCTCCTCCGAGCCCGGCTCATCGCCCAACGGCACCAGCACCGCCGTGCGCCGGAACTCACCCAAGAGACGGGCGAACTCCCTCTTCCGAGCGGCCACTTCCGGATCATCGAGTAAGGCGCCGGGACCCTCCGCCTCCGCACCGGACCCTCCCCGCCCAGGCGACGCCGGTTCGCCGACTCCGCCCGCAACCTCCCGCACCGCGTCAGACGACGACACCGATCGAACCGGACCACTCATCTCCACGTAGTCGGCGAGACGAGACCTCGGTGTTTCCCGCGGCTGATCCGCCGCACCCCCGTGCTCAGTCATGCCAGACATCATGGCGCACACAGCCTCGCGAACCACAACGCGCCTTCGTCACACCCTGTCGCGGAACCCGAGCCCGGACACGCGGGGAACCGGTGGACGCGGTCGGCGTGTACTCAACGGCGGTAGGTCTCCAGCAACCGTAGCCACACCTCGCTGATCGTCGGGTACGACGGGACCGCGTGCCACAGGCGTTCGAGGGGGACCTCGCCCGCGACGGCGATCGTGGCGGAGTGGATCAGCTCGCCCACTCCGGGGCCCACGAAGGTGACGCCGAGGACGACTTCCCGGTCCAGGTCCACGACCATCCGCGCCCGTCCCCGGTAGCCCTCGGCGTAGAGGTAGGCACCCGACACGGAGGCGATGTCGTAGTCCACGGCGCGCACCCGGTGGCCCGCCGCCTCCGCCTCGGCGAGGGTCAGCCCGGCCGCCGCCGCTTCGGGGTCGGTGAAGACGACCTGGGGGACGGCCGCGTGGTCGGCGGTGGCCGCGTGGGCGCCCCAACGGTCCGTTTCCAGGATCGGCACCCCTTGGGCGCGGGCGGCGATCGCGGCGCCCGCGATCCGGGCCTGGTACTTGCCCTGGTGGGTGAGGAGCGCACGGTGGTTGACGTCGCCGACGGCGTAGAGCCAGGGGTGGCCCTCGACCCGCAGGCTGTCGTCCACAGGCAGCCAGTCGCCCGCGGGGAGCCCCACCGTGTCGAGGCCGAGGTCGTCGGTGCGGGGCGCGCGGCCGGTGGCGATCAGGAGTTCGTCCGCCTCGATCCGCTCGCCGTCGTCGAGGGTGACCGTGACGGTGTCCCCCGCGCGCGCCACGGACCGCACCGAAGTGCCCGTCCGGACGTCGGCGCCGGCCTCGCGCAGGGACTCGGCGACGAGTTCCCCGGCGAACGGCTCCATGCGCGGCAGCAGCCCGTCACCCCGCACCAGCAAGGTCACCTGTGAGCCGAGGTGCTGCCAGGCCGTCGCCATCTCGACCCCGACGACTCCCCCGCCGACGACGACGAGCCGCCCCGGAGCCCGGTCCGCGCTGGTGGCCTCGCGGCTGGTCCACGGCTTGGCGTCGGCGAGGCCCGGCAGGTCCGGCAGCACCGCCCGGCTGCCGGTGCAGACGGCGACCGCCTGGCGCGCGGTGAGGGTGTGGGTCTCGCCGTCGGGCCCGGTGACCGTGACGCGGCGGGGGCCGGCCAGCCGGCCGTGGCCCCGGTAGAACCGGGCGCCCGTCGACTCCAGCCATCCGACCTGGCCGTCGTCCTTCCAGTGCGCGGCCACCTCGTCCCGGTGGGAGAGGACCTCCCGGGTGTCGAGCGGTCCGCGCACGGCCGCGGACAGCCCGGGGGTGCGGCGGGCGTCGGCGCGGGCGATCACCGGCCGCAGCAGTGCCTTGCTGGGCATGCAGGCCCAGTAGGAGCACTCGCCGCCGACCAGTTCGTTCTCGACCACCGCCGTGCTCAGCCCCGCTGCGCGGGTCCGGTCGGCCACGTTCTCCCCCACCGGGCCCGCGCCCAGCACCACCACGTCGTACTCGGTCGTTTCCGTCATGGGGACAGTCTGGACGCAGGTGTGCGCGGGAGCCACATGGGTACGCGCCGGGTGGCCGGACGGGTCCCCCGGTGGTGGGTGGCTCCGGGTGACGGGGCGACCCCGGTGGGCGGCGCCGCACGGAATATCCCGGTACCCGTCGCCGTTGTGCCGAGCGGTGCCGACGGGACCCCAGGAAGAACCAGCCCCGAGACCAGGAAGCAGGCGGCGGACATGAGCAGGACCGTGGAACTGACCAAGGAGAACTTCGACCAGACGGTCACCGACAACGAGTTCGTGTTGATCGACTTCTGGGCGGCCTGGTGCGGTCCGTGCCGTCAGTTCGCCCCGGTCTACGAGCAGGCTGCCGAGGCCAACCCGGACCTGGTGTTCGCCAAGGTCGACACGGAGGCGCAGCCGGAGCTGGCGCAGGCGTTCGGCATCCAGTCGATCCCGACGCTGATGATCGTGCGTGACCAGGTCGCGGTGTTCTCGCAGCCCGGAGCGCTGCCGCAGGCCGTGCTGGACGACGTGATCGGTCAGGCACGGGGGCTCGACATGGACGAGGTCCGCGCGTCGATCGCCGCGGAGGAGAAGCAGACCGAGGCGTCGGGGCCGAACGTCTGACCCGCCGCCCCGGCCGGTTCCGCGGAACCGGAGCCCGGTGGCCGTAACCACACGGCCGTCACGGCCGGTACCCCTCGTGATCCTCGGGGTACCGGCCGTGACGTGCGTACGGGGACGAGTCAGGCGTGCGTACGGGGACGGGTCGGGTGCGCGGGGGGGACGGGTTCAGAAGGGGTAGGCGGGTACGTCGCCGTCCACGGTGGTCCAGCGCAGTTCGGTGAACGCTTCGGCGTTCGCGTCGCCGCCGAAGCGGGCGCCGGTGCCCGATCCGCCGGTGCCGCCGAAGGGCGCCACCGCCTCGTCGCCGATCGTCTGGTCGTTGATGTGCACGATGCCGGTGGGTATGCGTTCCGCGAGGGCGAGGCCGCGGGTGGCGTCCCGGGTGACGATGCCCAGCGAGAGCCCGTACGGATCGGCGGCTGCCAGGGTCGCGGCCTCGTCCAGGGTGGTGAAGGGGCGGACGGGGGCGACGGGCCCGAACACCTCGCGTGCGTAGGCGGGCGCGTCGTGGTCGACACCGGCGAGCACGGTCGGCCGGTAGAAGGGGCCGTCGTGGCTGCCGCCGGTGAGAAGCTTGGCGCCGGCGGCGACGCTGGAGGTGACCAGTTCGTGTACGGCGCGGGTCTGGCTCCCGTCTATGAGCGGGCCGAGGTGGACCTGCTCCCGGTGCGGGTCACCGACGGTCAGTGCGTCGGCCTTGGCCACGAGTCGCTGCACGTACTCCTCGTAGAGGGAGGCGTGCACCAGGTGGCGGCCGGTGGTCATGCAGACCTGCCCCTGGTGGAAGAAGGACCCCCAGGTCGGCGTCCTCCAGGACGACGAAGGCGGAGTTGCCGCCGAGTTCGAGGTGCGCCCGCTTGAGGTGACGGCCGGCGGTCTCGGCGACCGAGCGGCCCGTCCGGGTGGAGCCGGTGAAGGAGATCACGGGGACGTGCGGGTCGGCGATGAGCCGCTGTCCGGTGTCCGGGCCCCCGGGCAGCACGTGCAGCAGGTCAGCCGGTAGTCCGGCGGCGGCGAACACGGCGCCGAGCGCGAGGCCGCCGCAGACCGCCGTCCGGGGGTCGGGCTTCAGCAGCACGGCGTTGCCGAGGGCGAGCGCCGGCGCGACCGAGCGGACGGAGAGGATCAACGGGGCGTTGAACGGGGCGATCACGCCGACCACTCCGGCGGGGACCCGCTGGGTGTACGAGAGCCGGGGGCTGGCGCTGCGCAGCACCTGCCCGGTGGGCCGGGAGGCGAGCGCGGCGGCCTCGTAGCACTCCTGGGCGGCCACTCCCAGCTCGAAGTCCGCCTTCCCCGGTATCGAGCCGGACTCCCGGACCAGCCATTCCCGCAGTTCGTCGGCGTGTGCGGTGAAGAGGTCCCCCGCCCGCCTGAGCACCGCGGCCCGTTCGGTGTAGGGCCGTCGCTGCCACCCCGTCAGGGCGGTCGCGGCCCGTGCGGCAGCCGTGGGGACGTCCTCGTCCCCGGCGCGCCGCACCTGTCCGAGTACCTGTCCGGTGGCCGGTTCCACCACGTCGTACGACGGCCCGGTCAGTGGGGGTGACTGCCAGGTCAACGGGTCGAGCAGGGTCATTGCCGGTTTCCCTTCGCCGTGGATGTCGGTGCCGGTGTGCATGTGGTGCATGTGGCGTGTGGTGCATGTGGCGCTCGTCGTGCGCGTGGTGCCTGCGTCTTGGTCCGAGGGGGCGGTGGGCGGCGTGCCCCCGGGTGCCGGGGGGTGCGGCGGGTGGCGAACGCGTCCGCCGGTGGGCCGCGCACGTGCGGGCCGGGCGGTTGCGGTGACGGTGGAGCAGCGTCACCGCAACCGCCCGGCCGAGTGGACGGAGGTGTCCGGCCGGGAGTCGACCGGTGGCGGGTTACCCGCTCTCGCGCTCCACGAGGGCCGCTCCCATCAGTTGTCTGGTCAGGGGTTCCGCCGCGGGGTCGTGGACGACCCGGTCGACGAGTCCGGCGAGCTCCTGACCGGAGGGCAGTTCGGTGCGCACCGTGGAGAGTCGGGGGCGCAGCAGCCGTCCGAGCATCAGGTCGTCGGCGCCCACCATGCCCGTCTCGTGCGGCACCTGGACGCCTTCGTCCTGGAGCGCCCGCATCAGCAGCATCGCGTACTCGTCGTTGTAGGCGAAGACGCCGTCCAGTCCGAGGTCCCGCCACCGGGCGGCGAGCCGGGCGGCGGACGCCTCGTCGTAGCGCAACGGCACGTCGACCACCTCGGCTCCGGTTCCCTCCGCGCTCTCACGGACGCCGTCGGCGCGGGGCCGTGAGAACGCTTCGAGTCCCTTCTCCTCGGGGATGACCACGCCGATGCGACGGCGTCCGCGGGCGACGAGGTGGTGGCCCGCGGTGCGGCCCACTGCGTGTTGGTCCATCAGCAGGGCGTGGGCCCCGGTCACCTGGTGGGGTCCCAGGGTGATGACTGCTCGGGCTCCGGATCTCTTGAGGAGGGACACGCTGCGCGGCCCCAGGTCGTGGGCTCCGGGGGCGAGTACGGCGACGGGCCGTAACTCCGCCCAGGCCCGGGCCGCTTCCTCACCGGTCAGTCCGACGCGTCCGTACTGGACGACGGTGTAGTCCAACCGGCCCAGGGCCCACTGGAGTTCGCCGAGGAACCGGCTGTAGAGGGGGCCGACCGAAACGGCCGGGGTCGGCATCAGGACCATCCGGCTGTGGCCCGCCCGCAGACTGCGGGCGGCGGCGTGCGGAACGTATCCGAGTTCCTTGGCGGCTGCGTGCACGCGGCGCCGGGTGGGTTCGCTGATCCGTACGGCACTGGTGTTGTTGAGGACGTAGGAGACGGTCGCCCGCGAGACCCCTGCGAGCCGGGCCACGTCGGCGCTGGTGGGCACCGCGCGGGCGAGGGGGCGCGGGGAGGAGCGGGACTGGGCGGGCACGGTATTGCGTACGGGCCTCGCGGAGTGGGTTTCCTGGGAACGCGGGGCGCGCCGCGGTACGGGCTCCCGCTCGGCTGACTCATCGGTAACGCGCATGACGGGCTGCTCGGGTATCTGCACCATGACGCTCCGCATCCTTCCATGGGACCAGGCGGCATTTTCGGCCTACCTGGAACCGG
This sequence comes from Streptomyces sp. NPDC005955, assembly GCF_042871255.1. Taxonomy (NCBI): domain Bacteria; kingdom Bacillati; phylum Actinomycetota; class Actinomycetes; order Kitasatosporales; family Streptomycetaceae; genus Streptomyces; species Streptomyces sp. NPDC005955. The sequence continues at coordinate 7,896 of NZ_JBIAIF010000016.1, forward strand.
CCAACTCCTGTCTATTCCAAGGTCGTTGCCTGGGAGACGGGGCTACGGGGACGTCATCGGCGGCGTTCGCGGCGGGGTGGTGTCACCCGTCCGGGGGCTCCATCCGGCGGGGCGGGCACGTCCCCCCTACGGTGGCCCACATGACCCCTTCTCCCGAGGGCGACGCCCTCAGCACGCCGGGCCGCACCGGGCCGCACGCCACCTCCCAGGTCGCCGCGCACGCCGTGGGGGAGGTCCGCACCGAGTACGCGCCCGCCCACGACGGCGATCCGGATCCGGGCGAGATCGTGTGGACCTGGGTGCCGTTCGAGGAGGGCGACGGACGCGGGAAGGACCGTCCGGTGCTCATCGTCGCCCGTGAGGCCAGCGGCACCCTCCTGGCCGTTCCGCTGTCGAGCAAGCGGCACGAGGACCGGGAGTGGCTGCCGATCGGCAGTGGCTCCTGGGACCGCGAGGGGCGTGATTCGTGGGTGGACTCCGACCGGGTGCTGCGGGTGCACGAGGACGGGATGCGCCGGGAGGCGTGCGCCCTGGACCGTGCCCGGTTCGACGGGGTCGCCGCGCGCCTGCGCGACCGGTACGGGTGGTCCTGAGGGCCCGGGCGGGCCGTCGCCCCAGGTCCCGGGACCGGTTCCGGCGGGCCCGGTGGGTAGTCGGCCCGGTTCCCGTGGGGGGCGTCGGACGGCTCGGGGTGTGTATCACCCGATCGGTGCAAAAGGGGCCTTGAGGGGTCCGGTGATGATCGTAGAAATCGGGCACCTTCCGTAGACACGTGTACAGCGCCGAGCCCCGGTGCACCTGCCCCCTGCGGGGCGCACGGCGTTCGGGAGGGGCGGCGCCGGGGTTGCGCCGGCACGGAGGTGAGCACCGCGAGCGGGCGCGTGGGCGCCCCGGGTGCGCGGTGAGGCGTCGGGGGCGGTCCGGACGGCGGTCCGACGCACAGGCCCCGGGCCGGACCGGCCGGCCACCTCGCGCCCGATCGGGGCCGGCGCCCACCGTTCCCCTCGGCCACCGGTCGCCGCGCGGTGCGCGCGCCCCGACGCGACCGCCCCCGTCGCTGCCCGCCGGTCCACCGGAGTCGCGGGTGCGGTGCCCCTCCCCCATGCTGGTGCCCAGCACCCCGTGCCGGGTGCGACTCGGGCGAGCGCCCGTGCCGTACGGCCGAAACACCTGGCTTCCGTACGATTTCGGCGACGCACGGGCACTCTTGTGCGGGCGGCGCCGACCGTCTTGGGTGGACGGGCAGGACCGACCGGGGCCGTCCCCGGCCCCGGTCGGTCCCAGGATCTCCACCCGAGGATCTGGAGGGTCCCGACAATGACCGAAGGAGACTGTACGCAGTCCGTGGCACTGGTCTCGGACGCGGACGTCGAGGCGCTGGTCCGAGGCATCTGCTTCAAGACCGGACCACCTCGCACCATCGGCGTCGAGCTCGAATGGCTGGTCCGCCCGGCCGACCGACCGCACGAACGCGTACCGCGCGCCCGCCTGGACGAGGCCTACACCGTGCTGCGGACGCTGCCCCTGAACTCGGCGCTCACCGTCGAGCCGGGCGGCCAACTGGAACTGAGTTCCGCTCCCGCCGCCTCACTGATGGAGTGCGTGACGGCGGTGTCCGCGGACCTCGCGGCGGTACGCGCCGCGCTCCGCCCCCTGCGACTCGCCCTGGCGGGCATCGGCACCGACCCGTGGCGGGAGCCGGTCCGTTGGCTACGGGCCCCCCGGTACGCGGCCATGGAGACGTACCTGGACCGCGCGGGGCCCGCCGGACGCGTCATGATGTGCTCCTCGGCGTCGGTGCAGGTGTGCCTGGACGCCGGGTTCGAGGAACCCGGGCCCCTGGGATTGGGGCGCCGCTGGCGGCTCGCCCATCTGCTCGGTCCGGTGCTGGTCGCCGCCTTCGCGAACTCACCGTTGACCGAGGCGCGTCTGACGGGCTGGCGCTCCACCCGGCAGGCCCTGTGGGCGGACATCGAGCCCGGCCGCTCCGCCGCCCCGCCGCTGGACGAGGACCCGCGGGTCGGCTGGGCCCGTCGGGTGCTGGACGCCCCCGTGATGTGCGTGCGCACCGAGGGCGGGCCCTGGTTGGTGCCCGAGGGCGTGACGTTCCGCGACTGGATACGCGGCGCGCTCCCCCGCCCGCCGACCCGCGACGACCTCGACTACCACATCAGCACCCTGTTCCCGCCGGTGCGACCGCGGGGCCACCTGGAACTGCGGATGATCGACGCCCAGAACGGGGAGGACGGGTGGACGGTACCGCTGGCCGTGACGACCGCCCTCTTCGACGATCCCGAGGCCACGGAGACGGCCTACCGGTGCGTGAAGTCCCTGGCGGAGCGCACCCGGGGCGCCCCGGCGCCCGGCAGTGAGCTGTGGCTGACCGCCGCCCGGGCCGGGCTCACCGACCAGGAGTTGCGGGAGGCCGCCGTCACCTGCTTCGACGCCGCGCTGGCCGCACTGCCCCGTCTCGGCGCTTCGGCGCGCGTCGAGGCCGCCGTGGCCGCGTACGCGGACCGTTACGTGTTCCAGGGGCGCAGCCCCGCCGACGACCTGATCGAGGGCTTCGTCCAGCACGGGAAGGACCTGACCGCATGACCGAGTCCACCGCCCCCTCGGGCGACCCCGGCGTCCTGCGGGACCGGGCGCGGACCGCGCTGCTCGCCGCCCGCGACCGGACCTCCCTGCTGACCGACTGCGTGCAGGAGGGCGAGCTGACCGCGCAGGTCTCGCCCCTGATGTCGCCCCTGGTGTGGGACCTCGCGCACATCGGCAACCAGGAGGAGCAGTGGTTGCTGCGGGCCGTGGCGGGACGGGCCGCGATGCGTCCGGAGATCGACCCGCTGTACGACGCGTTCGAACATCCGCGCGCCGAGCGGCCGGCGTTGCCGTTGCTGCCGCCCGCCGAGGCCCGCGCCTACGCCGCGGAGGTGCGCGGCCGGGCCCTGGACGTCCTGGACTCCGCCCCGCTGCACGGTTCCCCGCTGACCGACGCGGGTTTCGCCTTCGGGATGATCGCCCAGCACGAGCAGCAGCACGACGAGACGATGCTCATCACCCATCAGTTGCGCACCGGTCCCGTCGTGCTGACGGCGCCGGACCCGGAGCCGGCGGCCGGGTTCACGGGGCCGGCGGAGGTGCTGGTGCCGGGTGGTCCGTTCACCATGGGGACGTCCGCGGAACCGTGGGCGCTGGACAACGAACGTCCGGCGCACCACCGGCTGGTTCCGGCGTTCTTCCTGGACACGACGCCCGTGACGAACGGGGCCTACCAGGCGTTCATCGAGGACGGCGGCTACGAGGACCCGCGGTGGTGGGAGCCGCGCGGCTGGGACCACGTCCGTTCGCGGGGGATCAGCGCCCCGCTGTTCTGGCGCCGTGAGGGCGGGACGTGGCTGCGTCGCCGGTTCGGTGCCACCGAGCCGGTGGTGGCCGAGGAGCCGGTGGTGCACGTCGGCTGGTTCGAGGCGGACGCCTACGCGCGCTGGGCGGGACGGCGGTTGCCGACCGAGACGGAGTGGGAGAAGGCTGCCCGTTTCGACCCGGCGACGGGGCGGTCCACCCGCTATCCGTGGGGGGACGCCGATCCGGGGCCCGAGCACGCCAACCTCGGTCAGCGGCACCTGCGGCCGGCGCCCGCGGGAAGCTATCCGGCCGGGGAGTCCCCGCTGGGGGTACGGCAGTTGATCGGGGACGTGTGGGAGTGGACGTCCAGCGGATTCCTGCCGTACCCGGGGTTCACCGCGTTCCCCTACCGCGAGTACTCGGAGGTGTTCTTCGGGGGCGACTACAAGGTGCTGCGGGGCGGCTCGTTCGCCGTGGACGCGGTGGCCTGCCGGGGCACGTTCCGCAACTGGGACCATCCGATCCGGCGGCAGATCTTCTCGGGGTTCCGCACCGCCCGGGACGTGACGCCGGCCGACGAGGCGTTCCCGGAGGTGGTCTGATGTGCCGTCACATCGCCTATCTGGGAGCTGAAGTGACGCTGGGTTCGGTGCTGCGGACGCCGCCGAGCGCGCTGTACCACCAGTCCTGGGCGCCCCGTCACCAGCGGTACGGCACCGTCAACGCGGACGGCTTCGGGGTGGGGTGGTACGCGGACGGCGATCCGGTGCCCGCCCGGTACCGACGCTCCGGGCCGATCTGGGCCGACCTGTCGTTCGCGGACCTGGCCCGGGTGGTGCGCACCCGGGCGCTGCTGGCCGCGGTCCGGGACGCGACCGCCCCGGACCCCGACGGGGAGGCGGCGGCGGCCCCCTTCGCCTCGGGGCCCTGGCTGTTCAGTCACAACGGTGCGGTGACCGGTTGGCCCGATGCGCTGGCGCCGCTCGCCGCCGACCTGCCGCCCGCCGACCTGTTGTCGTTGGCGGCCCGGTGCGACGCGGCGCTGGTCTGGGCGCTGGTGCTGCGCCGGTTGACCGACGGGGACCCTCCGGGGCAGGCGCTCGCCGACACCGTGACGGACGTCGCCCGGGCGGCCCCCGGCTCGCGGTTGAACCTGCTGCTCACCGACGGGGACTCCATCGCCGCGACCACCTGGGGCGATTCCCTGTACGTCCGGTCCGGTCCCGACGCCGGTACGGTCGTGGCCTCGGAACCCTACGACGACGATCCACGCTGGCGGCGGGTGCCCGACCGGACCCTGGTGACCGCCACGCCCGCCGAAGTCCAGCTGACCCCGCTCAAGGAGCCCGTCGCGTGAGCCCGTTCCGCGTCACCCGCACCCTTCCCGAGGACACCACCGGAGCGGCCCTGCGCGCCGATGTGCTGTCCGGTCTGACCAGCAGCCCGAAGACCCTGCCGCCGAAGTGGTTCTACGACGCCCGGGGCAGTGAGCTGTTCGACCGGATCACCACGCTCCCGGAGTACTATCCGACTCGCGCCGAGCGGGAGATCCTGCTCGACCGCGCCCCCGAGATCGCCGCGGCGACCGGCGCCCGGACCCTGGTCGAGCTGGGCTCGGGGTCGTCGGACAAGACCCGTCACCTCCTGGACGCGCTCGTCGACCTGCGGGCCTACGTTCCGGTGGACGTCAGCGGGAGCGCACTCGAACAGGCGGGTGCGGCGCTGTTGGCCGAGCGGCCCGAACTCTCGGTGCACGCGCTGATCGCCGACTTCACCGGGACGTTCGCCCTGCCGGACGCCCCGGGGCCGCGGCTGATCGCCTTCCTCGGCGGCACGATCGGCAATCTGTTGCCCGAGGAGCGTGCCGCGTTCCTCGGTGCGGTGCGCTCGCTCATGGCGCCCGGTGACGCCTTGCTGTTGGGCACCGACCTGGTCAAGGACGAGGAGACGCTCGTCGCCGCGTACGACGACGCGGCGGGGGTCACGGCCGCGTTCAACAAGAACGTCCTCACCGTGATCAACCGTGAGCTGGGCGGCGACTTCGACCCGGACGACTTCGCGCACGTGGCCGTGTGGGACGCCGAGCGGGAGTGGATCGAGATGCGGCTGAGGGCCCGTACCGGTGTGACGGTGAAGATCCCGGCGGTGGGCCTCGCCGTGGACTTCGCCGCCGGTGAGGAACTGCGCACGGAGGTCTCCGCGAAGTTCCGCGAGGACGGGGTCAGGGCGGAGCTGGCCGCCGCGGGACTGGAACGCACCCACTGGTGGACGGACCGGGCCGGCCGGTTCGCGCTCTCGCTGAGCACCGTGCGCTGACCGGTGGACCCGGCCGTGGGGGGGGCCCCCCCCGGGGGCCCCCCCCCCCCCGCCGCGGCCCCGGGGGGGGCGGGGGGGGGCGGGGGGGCGCGCGGGGTGCCCCGGGGGGGGGGCGGGGGGCCCCGGGGGGGGGCGGGCCCCGGGGGGGCCCCCGCCCACGGCCGGGCTCGTCCCGGGTCGGTCAGGAGAGGGCGCGGGTGATCTGCATCGACGCCTTCTTCGCCTCGTTGCGCGGGTTGCCCCCGGTGAGCACGGCCGACATGTACGTCTTGATGGGGTTGTTCAACTCGACGCTCGCCCAGTTGGGCGAGTTGGGCGTGGCCCGGCCGCGTACGGCGCCCTCGGCCATGGCGGCGACGCCGGGATCACCCGCGACGACCCGGGCCAGGGTGGTCTTGTTGGGCACGTAGTCCATCGTGCGGGCGAGGTCCGTCTGCCACTTCTCGCCGGCGAGGGCCTGGATGAGGGCGACGGCCGCCCGGCGGTCCTTGGTGCGCTCGGGGACGACGAGGACGGAGCCACCGGTGAAGACGGCGCCCTTCCGGCTCGCGGTCTTCCCCGGAATGGCGAAGTAACCGAGCTTGTCCGCCATGTCCGGGTTCGCCTGCTCGATGGCACGGGCCTGGCCGGGCACCGCGACGATCTGCGCGATGTTGCCCCGGGCGAACTCCTTCGACTGCGGCGGGTGCTCCTCGTCGGCCCGCTTGGGGCCCTTGCCGAGCGCCTGCAACTCGGCGTAGAAGTCCATGGCGCGCAGCGCGGCGGGGGAATCGAGCGCACCTTCCCAACTGCCGGAGCTGTCCGTGGCGAGTTCGCCGCCCTCGTCCCAGACGAAGCCGGAGAACGCGTACCAGTCCTGGCCCGCCAGGTAGATTCCCTGGACGTTCCCGCTGTTGAGGGTCCGGGTGATGTCGAGCCACTCCGCGCGGGTCTCGGGGACCTTCTTGATGCCCGCGTCGTCCCAGAGTTCCTTGTTGTAGATGACGACCCGGTTCGCCGCGTACCACGGGATGCCGTACTGACGGTTGTTGAAGCGCCCGGGCTCGGCGAGACCGGGCAGCCAGTCGTCCATGCCGAGGTCGCGGGCCGACTCCAGGGTCAGTTCGAGCAGTCCGCCCTTGTCGACGTACTGGGCGACGTGGGTGTTGCCGACCTCGATGACGTCCGGGGCGGGCACCTTGCCCTGGAGGACGTCGGTGACCTTCTCGCCGATGCCGGTCCAGGGCTGGATCTGGACGTCCAGCTTGATGTCACCGTGCTCTTCCCCGAACCACTTGGTGAACCGCTGGATGAAGTCCTCGGAGGCGCTGTCCTTCATCAGCCACAAGGTCAACTTGCGGTCACCGGAATCCTGACCTGGCAGGGCGCCGCACCCCGTGGCGAGTGCGGCGGTGGAGCCCAGGGCTAGTGAGAGGACGGTCCGGCGGCGGGGCATCACGTGAGTCGCTTTCTTCCAACAGCAAGGGGAACTTGAACCCGAGTGTGGGGGAAGAGCGTCAGGCTCAATACGGGTGGGCTCGAAGTCTGGTATGCGTCAAGACGCAGGTCAAGAGGCTGAGTGAGGTCTGTGAGTTTACCGTGAAGGGTGACGCCATCATGAGGCGGAGAGGAGATCGAGCATGTCCGACCACACGTACCGCGTCACCGAGATCGTCGGCACCTCGCCCGAGAGTCTGGACCAAGCGATCCGCAACGGCATCGGCCGGGCCTCGCGCACCCTGCGCAACCTCGACTGGTTCGAGGTCACGCAGGTCCGGGGCCAGATCCAGGACGGTGAGGTGCAGCACTTCCAAGTGGGACTGAAAGTCGGATTCCGCATCGAAGAGTGAGCGCGGACCGGTCGACGGGACCTCCGGCGCCTCCCGGACAGCACCCGGCCCGCCCCGTCGGGCTCGTGGGGCACGGCCGGGAATGAGGGAAGTCTCACGTCCGTACAACCGTTCGTAGACCCCCGACGGGGACCCGGGCGGCCCGTCAGGTGCGTCCGGCACGACCCTGCGCGTCCGTCAGCGTCGTCGAGGGGGCGGCCCAGTCGGCGTGGACCACCCGCACGCCGGCCCGTCGGGCGTCGGCGCAGACGAGCAGGTCGTCGTCGACGAGCATCCGGATGCGGCGGTTGGCGGCGAGCTCCCGCAGCACGGCCAGTTTGGTGCGACGGGCCGGCCGACGGTCGTCGTTGCGGCGCATCAGCAACCGCCCGGCCGGCAACCCCTGCGCGGCGATCCAGTCGAGGGTGTCCTGCCGGCACCGTTCGGGCCGTCCGGTGAGGTACAGCACCTCGCAGGTCGCGGCGGTGCGCAGGACCAGCGCCACGCCCTCGGTCAGCGGCGGATCGTCCGGGGCCGCCGCGAAGAAGCCGTCCCAGTCGGACGGGCTCCGCTCCAGGAAGTGCTGTCGGTGTCCGGTGTCGGCGAGCGTGCCGTCGAGGTCGAAGACGGCCAGGGGCTCGGGGTTGTGAGGCATGCACCCAGCCTAGGGACCGCCCCGCCACGGCACCGGGCGACCAGAGGTCAGGTCAGGTCAGGTCAGGTCAGGTCATCAGGCTGGCCGCGATCGCACGGGCCCAGCGCAGCGGTTCGGCACCGCGTTCGCGGACGACGGTGACCGTGGCCCCGTCCATCAGCAGGACGAACCGCCCGGCCAGGGCCTCGGGTTCCGACTGCCCCGCGTCGGCCAGCAGTTCGGCGAAGAAGTCGGTGACGGCCCGCTTGTGGGTGACGGCGAGCCGGTGCACCGGGCCGTCCGCGTCCGCGCACTCGACCATGGCGTTGACGAAGGCGCAGCCGCGGAACCCACCCCGTTCGACATCCGCCGCGAGCACGTCGAAGACGGCCAGCGGGTCTCGCCCGAGGGCGTCGACCCCCTCGGCCAGCCAGCGGCGCCAGCGACGGTCGCGCTCCGCGAGGACGGCCACGACCAGGTCGTCCTTGCTCGCGAAGTGCCGGTAGAAGGAGGCCCGTCCGACGCCCGATTCGACCAGGAGCCGTTCCACGCCGACGGCCCGGACGCCCTCGGCGAGGAAGAGTGCGTCCGCGGTGTCCATGAGCCGCGTGCGTGCATGGGTGGCCATGGCTCCACCGTAATCGCGCTTGACGCCAGACGGAACCGATCGGTACCGTCCTTTTCCTTGAACGGTACCGATCGGTACCGTTCTGGAGGGGGGACACCGTGCCGACCGCGCCCTCGGGTCCGCGGCGCCCGGTTCGGCACCCGCGGTAGTCCGCCCCACCGGTGTGCACGACCTACGACGGGACGCCCATGGACAGTGACCTCCACGACGACGCCCGGCCCCCGACGCCGGCCCCGGTGAAACCGAGTGCGGTGGACGCACCGCCCCCGCCGCACGGGGCGCGGGGCAGCGTCGCCGTCCTGGGCTTCGCCACCTTCGCCATCGGCACCGACGAGTTCGTCCTCGCCGGTGTCCTCCCCGAACTCGGGCGGGACCTCGACGTCTCGGTCACCACCGCCGGTCAGGTGGTGACCGTCTTCGCCCTGACCTGTGCGGTGCTCGCGCCCGTCCTGGCGACCCTGACCGCCCGCCGCGCCCGGCGGGCGATCCTGTTGGCGGCGATCGCCGTGTACCTGGTGGGGAACGTGGCCACCGCCCTGGCCCCCACCTTCGCGACGGTCCTGGCGGCGCAGATGGTGGCGGCGGCCGGTGCCGGGCTCTTCGTACCGACCGCGGCCGTCACGGCCGCCTCGCTGGTCGCCCCCGAGCGTCGCGGGCGTGCCATCGCGGCGGTGACCACGGGCTTCACCGCCGCCACCGCACTCGGTGCCCCCATCGGCACCGCGCTGGGCGGCTGGCTGGGCTGGCGGTCCACGATGTGGTTCGTGGCGGCGCTGGCCGTGCTGGGGCTGCTCGGCGTCCGGCTGTGGGTGCCGGCCCGGGTGGCGGCCCCGGCACCGGAGGGCCTGCGGGAGCGGCTCGCCCCGCTGCGCGACCGCCGGGTGCTGGCCATCCTGGCGACCACCCTGGCCGGGTTCACCGCCGTGTACCTCCCGTACACCTACATCGCGGTCGTCTTCGAGCCCGCCACCGGCGGCAGCGGCGACCGGCTCGCCGTGCTGATGTTCACCCTCGGGGTCATCGGCACCCTCGGCAACCTCGCCGCGGGGGCGCTCGCCGACCGGATCGGCGGACGCGCGGTGGTGGCGCTCGCCCTGCTGTGGATGACCGGCAGCCTGCTCCTGATCCCGCTCGCCACGGGCACGTTCACGGCCGCACTGCCGATGATCGTCGTCTACGGGATCGGCGCGTTCGCCATCACCTCACCGCAGCAGCACCGGCTGATCACCCTCGACCCGGGGGCGGCGTCCGTGCTCGTCTCGCTGAACGCCGCCGTCCTGTACCTGGCGATCTCGTTGTCCGGGGCCGTCGGCGCGGTCGGCATCGGCTGGGCGGGAGTCCATGCGGTGCCCCTGATCGCGGCCGGACTGGCGGTCGTCGCCCTGCTGTTCTCCGAGTGGGGGCACCGGCTCTCCCGCACCGCCCTCCCCCGCTGACGACCGGTCCGCACGCACCGGGGCCGCGGGAATCTTCCGACGGCCCCGGTGTTGAAACGGAGGTGAGTTCCCCACTGGAGTCCGTCCGCTTCTCCGTCCTCGACCGCTCGCGCACCCGGGAGGGCCACGACGACCCACAGGCGTTGCGGGACACCGTCGACTTCGCCCGGGAGGCCGAAGCACTCGGGTACCACCGCTTCTGGGTGTCCGAGCACCACTCGGTGCCCGGGGTCGCGGGATCCGCGCCGACCGTGCTCGCCGCCGCGGTCGCCGCCGCGACCCGGTCCATCCGGGTCGGCACCGGAGGGGTCATGCTCCCCAACCACCGGCCGCTCGTCGTCGCGGAACAGTTCGGCGTGCTGGAGTCCCTCTTCCCCGGGCGGATCGACATGGGCCTCGGCCGCTCGGTCGGCTTCACGGACGGTGTCCGCAAGGCCCTGGGGCGGGACAAGGAGGACGCCTCCTCCACGGACTTCGCCGACCAGGTCACGGAGTTGCTCGGCTGGTTCGCGGGCACCTCACCGACCGGTGTCCACGCGCGCCCCGCCGAAGGACTGCGGGTGCCGCCGTTCCTGCTCGCCCTGGGCGAGGGCGCGGACATCGCCGCCGCCGCGGGGCTGCCGCTGGTGATCGGTGACCTCCGCGGTCGGGACAAGATGCTCAGGGGCGTCGAGCGGTACCGGGCGGCGTTCCGCCCCTCCTCCTGGGCCGCCGAACCGTACGTCGTCGTCTCCGGCGCGGTCGCGGTGGCCGCGACGCAGGAGCGGGCGCGCAGACTGCTGCTCCCGGAGGCGTGGGCGATGGCCCGGGCCCGGACGCAGGGCGCCTTCCCGCCGCTGGCCCCCGCCGCGCGGATCGAGGCGCTGGAGATGACGCGGCGCGAGCGCGGCTACTTCGAGGCGGGGCTCACCGGCCAGGTGCACGGCACCGAGGAGCAGGTCGCGTCCGAACTCGAAGCCGTGGTCAAGGAGAGCGGCGCCCAGGAGGTGCTGGTGACGACGAGCACCCACGACCGGGAGGCGATGTACGACTCCTACCGACGACTGGCCCGGGTGGCGGGACTGCGCAGAGCCTAGGATGGTGGGGTTTGCCGCCCCCGGTGACCCGGACGGGCACCGACCCCGGGCGGGTGTCGCCCCCGTACGGAGCACGTCGATGTCCTCGTTCCCTCCCCACGACCCGTACGTCCGGGTGCGCGGCGCCCGTGAGCACAACCTCCGGGGGGTGGACGTCGACGTCCCCCGTGACGCACTGGTCGCGTTCACCGGTGTGTCGGGGTCGGGGAAGTCGTCGCTGGCCTTCGGCACGGTGTTCGCCGAGGCGCAGCGCCGGTACTTCGAGTCGGTCGCGCCGTACGCGCGGCGGCTCATCCACCAGGTCGGGGCGCCGAAGGTGGCGGAGATCACCGGGCTGCCGCCGGCGGTCTCCCTGCAACAGCGGCGCTCCACCCCCACCGCACGCTCCTCGGTGGGCACGGTGACGACCCTGTCGAACTCCCTGCGGATGCTGTTCTCCCGCGCCGGCACGTACCCGCCGGGGGCGCCCCCGCTCGACTCGGACGCCTTCTCCCCCAACACCGCCGCGGGCGCCTGCCCGGCGTGCCACGGCCTGGGGCGGGTCCACCACACCACCCAGGCGCTGCTCGTCCCCGATCCGTCGCTGTCGATCCGGGAGGGGGCCGTCGCCGCCTGGCCCGGCGCCTGGCAGGGCAAGAACCTCCGGGACGTGCTGGACGCCCTCGGGTACGACGTCGACCGACCGTGGCGGGAACTGCCGCCGGCCGACCGGGAGTGGATCCTCTTCACCGACGAGCAGCCCGTCGTGACGGTGCACCCCGTCCGGGAGGCGGACCGCATCCAACGGCCCTACCGGGGCACGTACACGAGCGCCCGGCGCCATGTGCTCAAGACCTTCTCGGACTCGAAGAGCGCGACCCTGCGGGCGCGGGCGGAACGGTTCCTCACCAGTGTTCCCTGTGCGGTGTGCAACGGCAGGCGACTGCGCGCCGAGGCGTTGGCGGTGACCTTCGCGGGGCGGGACATCGCGGAGTTGGCGGCGCTGCCGCTCGCCGAGCTCGCCCGGACCCTGGGCGCGCACGGCGACGACTCGCCCACCGCCCGGGTCCTCACCGACGACCTGCTGTCACGGATCGCCCCGGTGACGGAGCTGGGGCTCGGCTATCTGAGCCTCGACCGGACCGCGCCGGGCCTGTCGGCCGGGGAGCTCCAGCGGCTGCGGTTGGCGACCCAACTGCGCTCGGGCCTGTTCGGTGTGGTCTACGTGCTCGACGAGCCGTCGGCCGGGCTCCATCCGGCGGACACCCGGGCGCTGCTCGGGGTGCTCGACCGGCTGCGGGCCGCGGGCAACTCGGTGTTCGTGGTGGAGCACCACCTCGATGTGGTCCGGCACGCGGACTGGGTCGTGGAGGTCGGGCCGGGCGCCGGTGAACACGGGGGCCGGGTCCTGCACAGCGGGCCGGTGGCCGGCCTCGCGGACGTACCGGAGTCGGCGACGGCGCGCTTCCTGTTCGGCGGGCGGGACCCCGGCCGCCGCGGGGACGGGGCGGGACGCCCGGGGAGCGGGTGGCTGACCGTCGGACCGGTCACCCGGCACAACCTGCGCGGAGCGACGGCGGAGCTGCCGTTGGGCGCGTTCACCGCCGTGACCGGGGTGTCGGGCTCCGGCAAGTCGACGTTCATCGGCGCGATCACCGAGGAGCTCGCGGGCGTGGGCCGGCTGGTGAGCGTGGACCAGCGGCCGATCGGCCGTACCCCGCGCTCCAACCTCGCCACGTACACGGGGCTGTTCGACCCGGTGCGCAAGCTGTTCGCCGCGACCGACACGGCCCGGGAGCGCGGGTACGGGGTGGGCAGGTTCTCGTTCAACGTCGCGGGCGGGCGGTGCGAGACCTGCCAGGGCGAGGGGTTCGTGTCGGTGGAGCTGCTGTTCCTGCCGAGCACCTACGCGCCGTGTCCGGACTGCGGTGGCTCCCGCTACCGGCCGGACACGTTGGAGGTGCGTCACCGGGGCCGCAACATCGCCGAGGTGCTGGACCTCACGGTGGAGTCCGCGGCGGCCTTCTTCGCGGACGCGCCGGCGGTGCGGCGCAGTCTCGGGGCGCTGCTCGACGTGGGGCTCGGCTATCTGCGGCTCGGTCAGCCGGCGACCGAGCTGTCCGGGGGCGAGGCGCAGCGGATCAAGCTGGCCACGGAACTCCAGCGGGGCGGGCGCGGGCACACCCTCTACCTGTTGGACGAGCCGACGACCGGATTGCACCCCGCCGATGTGGAGGTGCTGATGCGTCAGCTGCGGAAACTGGTCGCGGCGGGCCACACGGTGGTCGTGGTGGAGCACGACATGTCCGTGGTCGCGGACGCCGACTGGGTCGTGGACCTGGGGCCCGGCGGCGGCGACGAGGGCGGCCGGGTGGTGGCGGCGGGGCCGCCGGAGACGGTGGCCGGGAGCGCCGACAGCCGGACCGCTCCGTTCCTCGCCCGGGAACTGGGGTGGAGCGCCGGTTGACGGGGCCGGGGATGAGCACCACTCCCGGCCCCGTCCGTTCGCTGGATGGTGGCGAACGGTCCTGGGGGCGCCCGACGGCGGGGCGGCTAGCGCTTGCCGGAGGCGCGGGTGGCGCGCAGCCACTCGCGGTTCATGCGGGTGATGGAGACCAGCGGGATGCCCTTGGGGCAGGCGGTGGCGCACTCTCCGGCGAGGGTGCAGCCGCCGAAGCCCTCGGTGTCCATCTGGGTCACCATGTCGAGGACCCGGCTCTCCCGTTCGGGCGCGCCCTGCGGCAGCACGCCGAGGTGGTTGACCTTCGCGGAGGTGAAGAGCATCGCCGCGCCGTTGGGGCAGGCGGCGACACAGGCCCCGCAGCCGATGCACTCGGCGTGCTCGAAGGCGAAGTCGGCGTCCGGCTTGGGCACGGGGGTGGCGTGGGCCTCGGGCGCCGAACCGGTGGGCACGCTGACGTAACCGCCGGCCTGAATGATCCGGTCGAAGGCGGAACGGTCGACGACGAGGTCCCTGACCACCGGGAAGGCCGCCGCGCGCCAGGGCTCGATGACGATGGTGTCGCCGTCCTCGAAGGAGCGCATGTGCAGTTGGCAGGTGGTGGTGCGCTCCGGGCCGTGGGCGTCGCCGTTGATGACGAGGCTGCACGCGCCACAGATGCCCTCGCGGCAATCGTGGTCGAAGGCGACCGGCTCGTCGCCCTTGAGGATCAGTTCCTCGTTGAGGGTGTCGAGCATCTCCAGGAAGGACATGTCGGGTGAGATGCCGTCCACCTCGTAGGTGGACATGGCTCCGTCGGCCTCGGCGTTCTTCTGGCGCCAGACGCGCAGGGTGAGCCTCATGCGTAGCTCCGCTGGGTGGGGTGGACGTACTCGAAGACCAGGTCTTCTCGGTGCAGGGTGGGTGCGGTGCCGGTGCCGGTGAACTCCCAGGCCGCCGCGTACGCGAAGGACTCGTCGTCGCGGCGCGCCTCGCCGTCGGCGGTTTGGGACTCCTCGCGGAAGTGGCCGCCGCAGGACTCCGCGCGGTGCAGGGCGTCCAGGCACATCAGCTCGGCCAGTTCGAGGTAGTCGACGATGCGGTTCGCCTTCTCCAGCGACTGGTTGAACTCCTCCCCGGTGCCGGGGACCTTGATCCGGCGCCAGAACTCCTCGCGGATCTGCGGGATGCGCTCCAGTGCCTTGTGGAGGCCCGCTTCGCTGCGGGCCATGCCGCAGAACTCCCACATGAGTTCGCCGAGTTCGCGGTGGAAGGAGTCGGGGGTGCGGTCGCCGTCGACGGCGAGCAGGAGGGCGAGCCGGTCCCCGGTCTCCGCCAGGACCTCCTGGACGGCGGGGTGGTCGTCGGTGACGTCCTCGTCGGCGCCGTGCGGGTGGCGGGCCAGGTAGTCGTTGATGGTGGACGGCAGGACGAAGTACCCGTCGGCGAGGCCCTGCATCAGGGCGGAGGCCCCCAGCCGATTGGCCCCGTGGTCGGAGAAGTTCGCCTCGCCGATCGCGAAGAGCCCCGGCACCGTGGTCTGGAGGTCGTAGTCGACCCAGAGTCCGCCCATCGTGTAGTGGACGGCGGGGTAGATCCGCATCGGCGTCTCGTACGGGTTCTCCGCGGTGATCCGCGCGTACATGTCGAAGAGGTTGCCGTACTTCTCCTCGACCTTGTCCCGGCCCATGCGTGCGATCGCGTCGGCGAAGTCGAGGTACACGCCCTGGCCGCCGGGGCCGACGCCGCGGCCCTCGTCGCAGACGTTCTTGGCCGCGCGGGAGGCGATGTCGCGGGGGACGAGGTTCCCGAAGGAGGGGTAGATGCGTTCCAGGTAGTAGTCGCGCTCGTCCTCGGGGATCTCGCCGGCGGGTCGGGTGTCGCCCTGGGCCTTGGGGACCCAGATGCGGCCGTCGTTGCGCAGCGACTCGCTCATCAGGGTGAGCTTGGACTGGTGGTCGCCGGTGCGCGGGATGCAGGTGGGGTGGATCTGGGTGAAGCAGGGGTTCGCGAAGTACGCGCCCCTGCGGTGGGCGCGCCAGATCGCGGTCGCGTTGGAGTTCATCGCGTTGGTCGACAGGTAGAAGACGTTGCCGTAGCCGCCGGAGGCGAGGACCACCGCGTCGCCGAAGTACGTGTCGATCTTCCCGGTGACCAGGTCGCGGGCGACGATGCCCCGGGCGCGCCCGTCGATCACGATGAGGTCGAGCATCTCGGTGCGGGCGTGCAGTTCGATGGTGCCCGCGGCGATCTGCCGGGACATGGCCTGGTAGGCGCCGATGAGGAGTTGCTGGCCCGTCTGTCCGCGGGCGTAGAAGGTGCGGGAGACCTGGACGCCGCCGAAGGAGCGGGTGTCGAGCAGTCCGCCGTACTCGCGGGCGAAGGGCACCCCCTGGGCCACGCACTGGTCGATGATCTCGACGGACACCTGGGCGAGCCGGTGGACGTTGGACTCCCGGGCGCGGAAGTCGCCGCCCTTGACCGTGTCGTAGAAGAGGCGGTGGATCGAGTCACCGTCGTTGCGGTAGTTCTTCGCCGCGTTGATTCCGCCCTGCGCGGCGATCGAGTGGGCCCGGCGCGGGGAGTCCTGGTAGCAGAACTGGACGACGCGGTAGCCCTGTTCGGCGAGCGTGGCGCCCGCCGCGCCGCCCGCGAGGCCGGTGCCGACGACGATCACGGTCTGCTTGCGGCGGTTGGCGGGGTTGACGAGCTTGGCCTCGAAGCGTCGCTTGTCCCAGCGTTCGTTGATGGGGCCGCTCGGGGCCTTGGCGTCGACCAGCGGCTCGCCGGTCGTGTAGGCGTGGTACTCGTGGGGGGCCATGGTCAGCTCACCAATCCGGTCATGACGCCGACGGGCACGGAGACGAAGCCGACCGTCAGCAGCAGAGCGAGCGCGTTCGCGGAGGTCTTGAGGAGGCGGTCCCGGGACCTGCTGCCCACACCGAGGGTCTGGGCGGCGCTCCAGAACCCGTGTCGGACGTGGAGCCCGAGGGCGAGCACGGCCGTGATGTAGACGACGTTGCCGTACCAGGTGGAGAAGGTGTCGACCACGTTCTGGTACGGGCGGCCCTGCTCGAAGCCACCGGGGTGGGCGTGGCCGGTGGTCAGGTCGAGGATGTGCCAGACGAGGAACAGCAGCAGGATGACCCCGCCCCAGCGCATGGTGCGGGTGGCGTAGCTGGTCCGCGGCTTCTTGTGGACGTACCGGGTGGGTCGGGCCTTGATGTCCCGGCGGCTGAGCTGGTACGCGGAGACTCCGTGGGCGACCACGGCGACGACCAGGACGACGCGCACCAGCCACAGCGCCCACTCGTAGTGCAGGATGGGCTCGCCGAGGGTCCGCAGCCAGTGTGCGTACTCGTTGAAGGAACTCGTACCGAAGAAGATCTTCAGGTTGCCGATCATGTGGGCCACGAGGTAGCCGAGCATGATCAGGCCGCTCACGGCCATCACGGTCTTCTTGCCGACGGTGGAGTCCCAGATGGTGCGCGTCATGGACGACCGTCGGTCCGTCCGCGTTGCCAGAGCCATGTCACAGCACGCTACGGGCCCCCTTCTGATCGGTCCAAGACATGGACTAGCTCATTTCCATAGCTGGGCACTATGGGGCCCTCTACACTGGTCCCATGCAGCTGCAACAGCTCCGCTACTTCGTCACCGTCGCCGAGACCCGGCACTTCACGCGCGCTGCCGAGCTGGTGCACGTCGCACAGCCCTCGCTCTCCCAACAGGTACGGGCCCTGGAGCGGGAGCTCGGGGCCGACCTGTTCCTGCGGGCCCGCGGCAACATCACCCTCACCGACGCCGGCGAGGCACTGCTCCCGCTGGCCCGGCGGATCCTCGCGGACGTCGACACCGCCCGTCTCGAAGTGCAGGAACTCGCCCAGCTCCGGCGGGGCAGGGTCCGGCTCGGCGCCACGCCCAGCCTGTGCACCGGACTGCTGCCCGAGGTGCTGCGCACCTTCCGCGACCGCTATCCCGGCATCCAGCTGGTGATCGAGGAGGGCGGCTCGCACGACCTGGTCCGCGAGCTGGCCCGGGGCGCGCTGGACCTGGCGCTGGTGGTGCTCCCCCTGCCGTCCCCGTCGCCCGCGCTGACCACCGTCGAGGTGCTGCGGGAGGAGCTGGTGGTGGTCTCCCCGCCGGACGCCCCGGCGCCCGGCCGCGGCGGCGAGGTCCGCGTGGCGGACCTCGCGGGCGAGCCCCTGGTGATGTTCCGGCACGGTTACGACCTGCGGGAACTGACGGTCGCCGCGTGCCGCGCCGAGGGCTTCGAACCCGACTTCGCGGTCGAGGGCGGGGAACTGGACGCGGTCCTCGGTTTCGTCCGCGCGGGCCTCGGGGTCGCCGTGGTGCCCCGGATGGTGGCGACCCGCCCCGGCCTGGACCTCCGGGTCACCCCGCTGTCCCGCCCCGGACTGCACCGGACCATCGCGCTCGCCCACCGCAGCGACGTGGCGCCGCCGCGCGCGGCCCGGGAGCTCCAGCGGTTGCTGTTGGGCCGGGAGACCGCCGTACGCGTCTGAGCGGCCCGCCCCCGCGCAGGACTCCGTGCCCGGGTCAACCAGCGTGGTCGTGGTCGGCGAGGACCTCGTCGACCACGCGGTGGTGCCCTGCCGTCTCTTCCGGGTCGCCGCCGGGTCGGGCCAGCGAGATCAGCGCCTTCCACAGGGCCCAGCCACGGGCCCGCGCCCACGTCGCGTCGTCCTGGTCGACGGCGCCGCGGAACGCCGCACGGCTGGCGCCGGAGAACTCCGTCCAGGCGATCACCAGGTCACAGGCCGGGTCGCCCACCCCGCACGTGCCGAAGTCGATGACGGCGGCCAGCTCGCCGTCGCAGACCAGGAGGTTGTTCGCGGCGAAGTCGCCGTGGAACCACACCGGCGCCCCCTGCCAGGGCGCGTTCAGCGCCGCGTCCCAGACGGCCGCCGCGCGACGGGTGTCGACACGGCCGTGCAGGGCCGTCAGGGCGCGCCGGGTCTCGCCGTCGTAGTGGGCCGGCGGACCGCCCCGGTGGAAGCTGTGGGCCCCGGCGGCCGGCCCGCCGGTGGCGTCGACGCGTCGGAGGGCCCGGAGGAAGTCGGCCACCGATCCCGCGAAGCGCGTGAGGTCGTCGATGCGCTCGGGCCGGGCGACCTCACCGTCCAACCAGCCCCGGACCGACCAGGCGTACGGATACCCCTCGGCCGGTTCTCCCTGCGCCACGATCGGCGGTACCGGCAGCGGCAACAGCGGTGCGAGCACCGGTAGCCACCGGGTCTCCTTGGCGATCGCGGCGGCGTACCCCGCGGCCGTGGGCAGACGGACGGTCATCGTCCCGCCGAGCCGGTAGGTCCGGTTGTCCCAGCCGTCGACCTCGACCGGGGTGACGTCGAGTCCGCTCCACCGGGGGAACTGCCCGGCGATCAGCCGTTTGACCAGCGCCGCGTCGATGCTCGCGCGGCCGTCGTGAGGGGAGGGGGAAGCCATCGGGACATGGTGGCCGCGGCCGGTGGGCGGGGGCAACCGAATTGCCACGGGCCGCGCGGGCGGTCCGACCGAGCACCCCGGGCCACCGCTCTCCATCCCCGCCCCGCCCCGCCGGAACGGTCCTGCCGCCCGCTCGCCCAGGAGCCCTTCGCCGAGCGGGTCGGGACGGGCCCGCCGGGACGGTCAGCCGGTGGCGTCGGCGAGGGCCAACTCGTGCAGTCGGTCCGGCGGTCCCGGACGTGCGTAGTACCACCCCTGGGCGGTGTCGCAGCCCAGTTCGCGCAGTTGCTCGGCCTGGGCCCCGGTCTCGACGCCCTCGACGGTCACCGCGAGGTCCAGGCTGTGGGCGAGCGCGACGATGCCCTCCACGATCTTCAGGTCCACGGGGTCGGCGGGGAACTGCTGCATGCCCTGGGTGAAGGAGCGGTCGAGCTTGAGGACGCTGACGGGCAGACGGCGGAGGTTGGCCAGGTTGGAGTAACCGGTGCCGAAGTCGTCCAAGGCGATGTCGACGCCCATCTCGGCCAGTCGCCGCAGGGGCTTGAGGAGGTCGTCGTCGGCACCGATCAATGCCGATTCGGTGACTTCCAGGCAGAGCGCGGCCGGTGCGAGACCCGCGCGTTCCAGGATCTCCACGGTGTCCGAGACCAGCCCCGGATGGGTGAGCTGGCACGGGGAGAGGTTGACGTTGACGCGGAGCGGCCCGCCGGCGTCACCGTGCCGTTCCTGCCACAGGCACGCCTGGCGCACGGATTCCTCCAGCACCCACCGGCCGAGCGGGACGATGAGCCCGGTGCGTTCGGCGAGCGGGATGAACCGGTCCGGGCCGAGGACGCCGTGTTGGGGATGGGACCAGCGCACCAACGCCTCGGCACCGCTGACGCTGCCGTCACCGAGTTGGACGAGGGGCTGGTACTCGATGAAGAACTCGCCGCGTTCCAGGGCGGTGGGCAGTGCCGTGGTCAGACCGTGCCGGGTGATGGCCCGGGCGTCGGCCTCCTCGTCGGCCATCTCGTAACGGTTGCCGCCCGCCGACTTGGCCCGGTACATGGTGATGTCGGCGCTGCGCAGCACCTCGGCGGCGCCGCGCTCCCCGGCCGGGCCCTCCACGATGCCGATGCTGCCGCGCACGGACAGCTCCCGGCCGTCGACCAGGATGGGGGTGGACAGGGCGGCGAGGATGCGTCCGGCGAGTTCGTCCACCTCGGCCTGGGTGCCGGTCCCGGTGGTGAGCGCCACGAACTCGTCACCGCCGAGCCGGGCGACCATCTCGCCGGGAGCGGTGGCGCACCCCTGGAGCCGGTCGGCGACCTCCACGAGGAGGCGGTCGCCCGCCGCGTGCCCGAGGCTGTCGTTGATGATCTTGAAGCCGTCGAGGTCGAGGTAGCAGAGCCCGAAGCGCTGGCCCTCGCCCGCGGAGAGCGCCTTCTCCAACCGTTCGAAGAACAGCGTGCGGTTGGGCAGGCCGGTCAGGGCGTCGTGGGTGGCCTCGTAGCGCAACCGCAGGTTGAGCAGGCGGCGTTCGGTGGTGTCCTCCATCAAGGCG
The DNA here is from genome assembly GCF_042871255.1 of Streptomyces sp. NPDC005955. Taxonomy (NCBI): domain Bacteria; kingdom Bacillati; phylum Actinomycetota; class Actinomycetes; order Kitasatosporales; family Streptomycetaceae; genus Streptomyces; species Streptomyces sp. NPDC005955. The sequence continues at coordinate 28,573 of NZ_JBIAIF010000016.1, forward strand.
AGCTGGTACTGCGGCTCCCCGTCGGCGCCCCGCAGCAGGGAGACGGTGAGGTTGGTCCACAGCGCGGTGCCGTCGGGGCGGTGGAACGCCTTCTCCACCCGGTAGTGCTCCCGCTCACCCCGGATCAGCTCGGAGTACAGCTGCCACACGTGGGGCGGGTCGTCGGGATGGGTCCACTCGACGAGGGGCCGGCCGCGCAGTTGGCGTTCACCGCTGCCGAACATCCGGACCAGGGCGTCGTTGACCTCCAGCACCATGCCGTCGAGGTCGGCGATGCAGATCCCTATCGCCGCGCCCTCGAAGACCGCCCTGAAGCGCGCCTCGCTGGCGTGCAGGGCCTCGGCGACCGTGCTGCGGGCGATGAGCGCGGCCCGGGAGATGGCCTCCTGCTCGGACAGGGTGCGCTCGCGCAGTGCCTGGGCGAACCCGGCCGCCGCGGCGTGCTGGAGCCGCGCTGAACGGGCCTGCAACTCCTCCTGCGGACCGTCGCCGCCGCAGTACAGCACGAGGTACGCCTCGAACACGTCGAGCGTACGGCTCAGCGCCTCCGGGTCGGTGCAGTGCGCGTGGACCAGGCCCGCGCCGATCGCCTTGCCCTCGGCCGCGTCGAAGACGCGGGCGAGGAGGGCGTCCCGCAGCCGCCGGGCGAGCGGCAGCAGTTCCCGTTCGAATTCGATCCGGGTGCGGGAGGTCGCCGTCACCGGGTAGATGGTGCGGCTCCAGATGGTGGCGAACCTACGCGCTCTGTCTTCCGGCCCGTCCGGCTCCGCGCTCACGCTGTGCGTCCCACCCCGACGAATCCGCCGAACAACGACGGATCCGCCTCCTTCGGATCGGTTTCGGGCCGCCAGTACGGCAGCGGCACGAGCCCGGGTTCCCACATGTCGTATCCCTCGAAGAACCGCGCGATCTCTTCGCGCGAGCGCATGATCAGCGGATTGCGTGTGCTCTTGTAGACGTCCACGGTCCCCTCCGCGCGTTCCGCGGCGATCTTCATCCCTTCGTACGAACCGTGAGTGATGATCAGCAGGCTTCCGGGGGCGAGCGCGTCCCGGAGTTGTGCGACCGCGGCGTGCGGGTCATCGGCGTCCTGCACGAAGTGGAGCACGGAGACGAGGAGGAGCGCCACCGGCCGGTCGAGGTCGAGCAGTCTTCCGACCGGTTCGGAGGTGAGGATCTCACGGGGCCGGCGCAGATCCGCACCGACGACGTCGGCGAGCTCGTTGTCGGCCAGCACCGCCTTGCTGTGCGCGACGGCCACGGGGTCGTGGTCGACGTACACCACGCGGGCTGACGGATCAGCGGCCTGGGCGACTTCGTGGACATTGCCGAAGGTGGGAATGCCGGAACCTATGTCGAGGAACTGCGTCACGCCTTCGGCAACGGCGAGTTCGATCGACCGGCGCATGAAAGCCCGATTCGCCTGCGCGACCTTGGGGATGGCGGGAATGAACTCCATGGCCCGTCGGGCGGCTTCCCGGTCCACTTCGAAGTTGTGTGAACCTCCGAGGTAGAAATCATAGATCCGGGACACGCTCGGTACCGTGATGTCAATGCCCTGGGGGGCCCAGGAGGGGCGGTCCATCGCAGTCTCCTACGCGTCGTCCGGACGGTGTTCGAGCTGAGGCTACTGATCGCCCGCCAAGGGAGCGAGTCAAAGCGGAAATTGGCGGTCCGTTCTCGGTCACTGCCACCGGCAAGTGCCGATGGATGGTCGTACGAATACCGCCGGATCGGCCCGGTTGGCAACCGGCGAGGAGGGAACGCACGTCGAACGGACCGGTCCGCTCTTCCCCCGGGTCGTGCGGGAAGAGCGGACCGGCCCGGCCGTGCGCACCCGATGTCGATCTCGCGCGCCTTTCCGTTCGTCAGGGACCGGGTTCCGGCGGTACCCGTGGGGCGCCTTCCGCTCCCGGGACCGTGCGGGACGGCCCACTGCGTCTGCGTCGGCGGAGCCCCGGGTGTTACTGCTTGACGAGCTTGCCGTCCGGCCTGACGGCGAACCAGGTGCCTGCCACACCCTGCCCGTTGGTGTCGCCGGCCTTCTTGTCGCCGGCGAAGGTGTACAGCGGCCAGCAGTCGATGGTCTGCTGTTCGGCACCGTCCGGGCGGTCGAAGGTGACGTAGCGCTTGAGCAGGATGCCCGAGGTGTCGGCCTTCGCGACGGGGGTGACGACCGGCCACTTCTCCAGACAGGCGCCGGTGCAGGCGCTCTTCATGGGCCAGGCCGAGTCCTTGGTGAACCGGTAGACGGTCCGTCCGTTCCCGTCCACGACGATCTCGCCGAGGCGGCGGTCCACCCGGGTCGACAGTCCCGGGCTCTCGGCGGGCCGGGCCTTGGTGCCGTCGGGCGCGGCGGCGAACCAGGTCCCGCCGACCCCCTGCCCCCGGGTGTCGCCCGCCTTCTCGTCCTTGGCGAAGCGGTACACCGGCCAACCGGCGACGGTCAGCTGCTCGGTGCCGTCGGCGCGGGTCACGGTGCCGAGCAGGTTCGCGTCGATGCCGGCCGCGGCACGCGCGCCGTCCGCGGGAACCGGGAGCCAGGCCGTCGCGCAGACGCCGGCACAGGAGGACTTCGAGGGCTTGGCCGTGTCCTTGTCGAAGCGGTACAGGGTGAATCCGGCGCTGTCCGTGAGGAGGTCGCCGAGCTTCGCGTCGCTGCGGACGGCGAGCCGCCCCGCGGGCTTCGTCCTCTCGGCGCCCGCGGGATCCGCTCCGGAGCCGTACCCGTCGCCCGCCCCGTCGGGACTGGCCGATGCGGCACCCGCCCCAGCCCCGGCGGGGGCCGCCGCACCCACGTTCGGCCCGCTCGCCGGTGGCTCGGCACCGCCCTGGCCGCACGCCGTCGTCAGGGCCAGCACGGCCGCGGCCGTCACCGCGAGTGAGGCGGTCCGCCAGGTCTTCATGGCCAACTCCCTATTTTTTACTGGGGTGTTGAGCGGGCCACTGTCACCGCTCGTGACCCCAAGTACGGACCAGGGCCACGACTGCGTTCAACGACTTCGAAAAAAGTTCGCGGAGGGGGCGCCACCGGGTGTGCGGCACCCCGCCCGCACCCGCGAGGACCGCCCCCCATGGCTCGGGCGTTCGTCAACTCGCCACGCCGCACGATCACCCGTTCGGAGCATTTATGTCCACGCGAAGCATGAGGTCGGAACGCTCCCTCCATGCTCAAGGTCGTGTATGGATACCGGCGGACCTGGTCCGCCATGCTGATACGGGCGTTCGCTCCCCTTGCGCTCGCGGGGCTGGCCGCTGCGCCCGCCGTGGCCCTGTCGCCGTCGGGCCCCGTGACCCTCGCCCCGGTGGACGCCTGCGCGTACGCGTCCACCGGGAACGGCGGTGGAGCAGTGGCGGTCGCGGGCAGCGCCCCCTTCTGTTCCCCGCACCCCACCCCGCCCAAGCCGACCCCCAAGCCCACCCCGCCCAAGCCCAGCCCCACACAGAAACCCACTCCCACACCGAAACCCACCCCGACGCCCACACCCACGCCGACACCCACACCCACGCCGACACCCACACCCACGCCGACGCCGACGCCGACGCCGACGCCGACGCCGACCGAAGCGTCCCCGACCCCCTCCGCGAGGCCCACTCCCCCGCGGTCACCGGCCCCGACCCGCCGGGCGCCGGAGCGGCCGGCACCGTCGCCACCGTCGACGACGCCCCGCCCTCAGCCGGTGCCCGTGGCCAAGCCGTCCCCGTCGCCGTCCGCGGTACGGACCTCCCCGAAACCCACGGCCCGACCCAGCGCGCGGCCGTCGCCGAAGAAGGTGACGTACCCCGAGTACCGGCCCACCGTGCGTCGCGCCCCGGCTCGACACGGCCCCTCCCTCGTCTCCATGACCCTGCTCATCACCGCGCCCGCAGTGCTCGCCGTCGCCGCGCTGCGCCCGCGCTGACCTTCAGAAGGATTGATCGATGCCGGAATGGCTTGTTCTCACCCTCGCGATGGTTGCCGCGTGTGGTGTCGTCCTCGCCGTAACGCTTCTCCAGCACCGCAGGATCGGGGTCGATGACGACCCGTCGGAGACCCCTGACGTGATCGAGTACATCACCATGATGATCGGCGTGGTGTACGCCATCGTCCTGGGACTGGCCATCGCGGGCGTCTGGGAGGCCCGCAGCGCGGCGGACGACCACGTCCGCACGGAGGCACGTGCCCTCCATGAGATCGACGAACGCGTACGGGTCTACCCTGCCGACACCCGGGACCGCATCCGCGCCGACGTCAATGCCTATGTCGGCCACGTGGTGGACGTCGAGTGGCAGAAGATGGCGGACACCGGGGCACTGACCGACCGGGGCCAGGAACTGATGGACCGCATCCGCCACGACGTGACCGACTACCAGCCGGCGAACGACTTCGAGGCACAGGCGTACCAACCGCTCGTCGACCAGGTGACGGTGGCCGACCAGGCCCGCAACGGGCGCGGGGCCTCGGCCGAGCCGACGATGCCCGGGGTGGTGTGGTTCGGACTGATCATCGGCGCGCTGGTCACGCTCGGGATGATGTTCGCACTCCAGATCAGGAGGACCGCCCGGGAGTTGCTGCTGGCCGGGCTGTTCTCAGCGCTGATCGCCTTCCTGCTCTTCCTGATCTGGGACTTCGACACGCCCTACAGCCAGGGCGTCGCGGACGGCGCCGAACCGTTCCTGACCCTGTTCCCGGACCTCGGGTCCTGACCGCCCGACCCGACCCGATCCGAGCCGGCCGGCGGCTAGCTCGGACGGGTCGCGGTCTCGATCTGGGCGAGTTGGGCGGTGAGGATCTCCTCGAACGCGGCGCGGCGGTCCGCGCCGAGGGGGCTCAGGTCCCGGGCGAAGCGGGCCAGCGCCGGGAAGCGTTCGGGGTCGCCGACGTCGCCACCGGGCGCCCCTTCACCGCCGCTGTGGTCCTGCACCAGGTCGAGAGCGGTCGGATCGGTCTCGACGCGCCGATCGGCCGGTACCTTCCGGCACTGGCTCCCCGAGGCCGCGGTGATCTGATCACGGTGCGGATGCTGCTCAACCACACCAGTGGTCTCGCCGAGTACCTGCCGTCGGCACCCCGGGCGGTAGGCCGGGGTGCACTCCAACGGCCTCGGCCTGCACCCGATGGAGGGTCCCGGCCAGGGCGTCTTCCGGGGGCCACGGGGGCACGGTCTGGGGCGGGGGAACCCTGGCCACGACCCGAGCCGACGACGCGCTGGCGGCCTTCCACCGGGTGGCCATGTACGGCTGACCGGGCGGCGCCACGCCGTTGTCCTCCCCCGTGCGGGCGACGGAACCGGTGTGGCGGTTCCCCCGCACGGCCCAGCCCCGTACCCCGTTCGCCCGACAGCGATCGCGGGCCGCGGAGGGCGTACCTAGCGTGTCGGGCAACGAGGGACACGACCGACAACGAGCGGAACAGGTCCGCGGCTGCCCCTCGGGACCGGAGGATGCATCATGCGCGCGATACGCCTGGCCTCGGCCACCGCGCTGGCGGGCACCGCACTGATCGCCAGCGCCCTGGCCCTGGCGGCTCCCATCGCGACCGCCGAGGACCGCGGCACGGAGGAGGAGCAGGGCTCCGGTCACGACCGGTTCGACGTGAGTGCCGCCCCGACCACCATCGCCGCGGGCGGGCAGGTCACCCTGCGTTCGGCCGGTTGCTCCGGGGAGACCCGGGTGACCTCGGGCGTCTTCGACACGGTGCGGCTGCGCTCGGGCGACCGTTCGCGCTCGGTCACCGTCGACTGGGACGCGCGGGCGGGCGCCGAGTACGCGGTGACGTTCTCCTGCGAGGAGGGCGCGAGTCGCACCCTGCACCTCACCGTCGCGGGCAGCCGCTCGGAGGGCGACCACCACAGCGGGACGGACCTTGAGGAACGGCGCGGGGTACGGGCCGGCATCGGCGGGACCGTCGCCGGATTCGACCTGGGGGAGATCGGCCTCGGTGCCGCTCTGATCGGCGGTGCGATCGGCTCGGCCTGGTACGTGACCCGGCGGAGGACCGACGAGAACGCCTCCTGAGGCCACCGTGACGACGTCCCGCCGATTCCCCGACGGCCACCTCGGACAGCCCTCTTCCCCGGACTCGACCGGTCCGGGGAAGAGGGCTGTCCCGTGCGTTCCGAGGGGCGGGCGGTCAGGCCCGGTTCTCCGCGCGGCGGCGCATCCAGAAGAGTCCGCCGCCGATGGCCGCCGCCGCGACGAGGCCGCCGCCGATCGCCATGTCGGTGCGGGTGGCGCCGCTCTCGCTGCTGCCGCCGAGGCCGCCGCGCACCCCGCCGATGACGGTGAAGGCGTGGTGCCGGGTGTGCCGCCGACCGTCGCACTCGGCCGTGATCTCGTGGGAGCCCGCCGAGGCGAAGCGGTGGACGGTGACGGTGGCGGTGGCGGTGCCCCGTCCGTCCCGGTCGTCGCGGCCGAGGCCGGTCAACCGGGTGCGTTCGAAGGCGGGTGACTCGACGGAGCCGTTGCCGCAGGCGCGTCCGTCGACCGTGACCGTGAGGCGTCCGCCCGCCGAGATCACGCTCGGGTGGGCGGTGATGTTACCGATCTGCTCGTTGTTGCCGTTGTTGTTGCCGTTGTTGTTCTGGTCGTTCCCGGCGGTCGCGGTGGGGGCGGTGGCCCCGACGGCGGCCACCAAGGCGGCCGAGACCACCAGGGCTCGGAGACTACGCATGGACATCCTCCGCGGCAGGCGCCCCGGGGTACGGTCCCCGGTCGGTCGGCGAGAGCGCCTCCGTACCCGACCCTCAGGGGGCGGGCGCGGGCGCGCATGTCGACGCTCGCCCGTCCCGGTGAGCGCACGCCCCCGGCCACCCCGTGCGCTGCGCCATCACCGCAGGTCACGGACCGTCAGAAATTTCCGCACGGGGCCGACCCGGATGGCGCACGGCGGCTCGACGGCACCACCCGTTCGCACCTGCCGCGTCGCCGCCCGCGCGCACCGCGCTTAGCTTGCTCGTACGCACCGACGACACGGCCGGCCGGGGGTCGCGTCGAGAGGGGATGGACCATGTCAGCGTCCCAGCCGTTCGAGGCCGAGCGGCCGAAGAAGCGCGCGCCCTGGGGGGTGATAGCGCTCGTGCTGTTGACCGGTCTCGCCCTGATACGGAACGGGTCGGGCGAGTTCGACACGGGCCCCCCGCAGCCGGCCTCCGTGGCGGCCACGGACCGCCGCGGACCGGCCCCCGCCCCGGTGGACGGCGAGGAGTTGGAGGCGCTGCCCTTCGCCCGCGCGGAGCGGGTGACCATCCCGGCGATCCGGGTGGACGCGCCGATGATGCCGGTGGCGCTGGACTCGCAGGGATGGGTGGACGCGCCGCCGCCGGAGGACCCCAACCTGGCGGGCTGGTTCTCGGGCGCGGTGTCCCCCGGCGAGAAGGGCACGGCGGTCGTGGTCGGCCATGTGGACAACACCCGGGGGCCTGCCGTCTTCTACGGGCTCGGAGCGCTCGACAAGGGGAACAAGGTGGAGATCCACCGGGCCGACGGCAAGACCGCGGTGTTCGAGATCTACGGCATCGAGGTCTTCCAGAAGGAGAACTTCCCCGGCGACGAGGTGTACGGGGACACCGGGTACCCCGAGGTCCGGGTGATCACCTGCGGTGGCGGCTTCTCGCAGCAGGGCGGCTACGACGGGAACGTGGTGGTGTTCGCCCGCATGATCGACGTCCGCTGAGCGGGTCGGCCCGGACGGACGGGGGCGGGAACTCCGGCCCGCTCCCGCCCCCGTCCGTCCGCGCGCCTCACACCACCGTGCGGTCCGGCAGTACCATCTCGTACCCCTCGGCGAGGAGTTCGGGGAGCCAGATGCGCAGGGCCCGAACCGTCTGGGACCGGTCGCCGCCGGCGTCGTGGGAGAGGACCACCGCCCCGGGACCCGCACCCTGGCGGACCGACCGGGTGATGGCGGCGGTTCCGGGCGTGTCCCAGTCGAGGGTGTCGATGTTCCAGGCGAGGGGTTCCATCCCGAGTTCGGCACCGATCTGGAACACCGAGCGGTTCCAGGCGCCGTACGGTGCGCGGAACCACTCGGGGGCCGTTCCGACGGTGTGCTCGACGATCTCGCTGGTGCGCAGCATCTCGGAGCGGATCGCGCTCCGGGAGAGCGAGGGCAACAGGGGGTGGCTCCAGGTGTGGTTGCCGACCAGGTGCCCTTCGTCGACCATGCGTCGGGTCAGGCCCTTGTTCCAGAGGACCTGTTCGCCGCAGACGAAGAAGACGGCGGGCACGCGGTGTTCGCGCAGCACCCGCAGGATGTCGGGGGTGTAGGCGGGGTCCGGCCCGTCGTCGAAGGTGAGGACCATGGTGCGGCGCCCACCGCTGTCGATCCGCAGGATCGGGGCGCGACGCACAGCGGGTTTGACGACGACCCGGGTCCGGGCCGGGGGTCCGTAGCCGGTGAGGGGCTGGAGCCGGTAGGCCGAGGGCTTCAAGGGGGCGATGGCCGGGGCTCCGGGGGCCGGGGCTCCCGGAGCGGTCGCGGCGGCGCCGGTGGCGGCCCGGCCGGGTGTGCGCGCCGGGTCGGTCGCGAAGCAACCCGCGCTGGCAGCCACGCCGAGGGCCGCGGCACCGCGGAGCAGTGCCCGACGCATGGGTGTCGTCCGATCGTCTTTCATGACTAATCCGTCGCACGGCTCACCCGTCGGACGGCTCACCGTTTCCGGAGCGCCGTCCGAATGCACCCGATGGGAGCAAGGGCCGTCCGGCCGGAACCGGAGGCAGTCTGCCATGCTCCGCTGGTCGCGGCGTGCGGGGACGCGCCGGGGGGCGGCCACCGTTCCCCACGGCGCGCCGGGGCACTTCGGCCGCCGTGGGAGTCCGACTCAACGTGCCATGGTCAGACCGTCCTTGGCGGCGCCCCGGCTGAGCACGGTCTCGCGCACCCGCTCGCGCACCTCGGCCGGTTCCGTGCCGTCGGCGATCCGGGAGCTGGTCAGGTCCACCACGCGGCCCCGTCCGGTGTCGAACCACTGGGGCAGGAACTCGGCCTTGTCGACCTCCCACCGGGTGCCGGAGCGGACGGGGGGTCGGAAGGTGAAGCGGGCGATGCTGCCCTCGTTGCCGCGGGCGTCCCACTCGCCGTCGTAGTTCATCATGTCGCCCGCGATCTGGTCGCCCATGCCGTAGACGATCCAGGTCCCGTTGACCTTCTCGTACGCCTGGGGGACGTGGGCGTGGGTGCCGATGATGAGGTCGATGTCGGGCCGGTCGCCGGTGCGCAGCGCGGTGAGCTGCTCCCCCACGGCGAGTTGGTCCTCGTCGGGCTCCTCCTGCCATTCGGTGCCCCAGTGCAGGGAGACGACGACCACGTCGGCGCCGGCGGCCCGGGCCGCCCTGGCGTCCCGGGTGATCAGTTCCGGCTCCATCGGGCTGACGGCCCACTGCATGTCCTCGGGCAGGGGGTTGACGTTGGTGCCGAAGGTGTAGGCGAGGTGGGCGACCTTCGCGGTGCCCCCGGTCAGCCAGGCGGGGGTGCGCGCCTCCCGCTCGGTCCGGGCCGATCCGGCGTGTTTGACACCGGCGCGGTCGAGGGCGTCGAGGGTGCGGGTGACTCCTTCGACACCGTCGTCCAGGGTGTGGTTGGAGGCGGTGGAGCAGGAGTCGTAGCCGGTGGCCCGGAGTCCGGCGGCGACCTCGGGAGGGGATTTGAAGGCGGGGTAGCCGGAGTAGTCGCCCTCCGCTCCGTAGATCGTCTCCATGTGGCAGATGGCCACGTCGGCGCCGGAGATCACCGGCCGGACCCCGGCGAGCATGGGGGCGAAGTCGTACCCCTCGCCGACCGCGTCGGCCCTGGCCCTGCGGATGATCGAATCGTGCGGGAGCACGTCCCCGGTGGCGACCAGGGTGAAGCCGCGTTCGCCGGGGGGGCTCGCGCTGGTCGTGGGCGCGGCCGGGCTCGCGGTGCCGCCGGTGGCCGGGGTCGCGGACGAGGCGGCCGGGGTGCGGCCCGCCGCGGTGCGGTCCCCCGCCGGGTCCGCGCAGGCCGTGGCGGTGGCACCGAGCAGGAGGGCGGTGCAGGCCGCGAGGGCGTGCCGGGACCTGGCGGGGAGGAGGGGACGCGGAGGGTGGTGCGAGGTCATGGAACCGGCTTCCCGTCGCTGCGCGTGTCTGCCGAGCCGCGGGGCGGGGAGGCGGGTGCGTGGATCACGGTCCGAGCTCCACACGCTCGACATTTCTTCGTATGTGCGGACGATATGACTTCATAAGTAATGAAAGCGGGCAGCAACTCACCGCGCCGCCCGGTCACCCGATGGGACGCACGAACCACCCACCCCCTCCCGGAGGGAGCCGACCGTCCGCCCTGCCGCACCTCCGCGCCCCACGCGCACGCGGGCCCGCACCCACACACGAACCGATCGAGACGCAACTCTCAGGTTGCACTCAAGAGGGCGACGTGCAACTCTGTAGTTGCATCAAATGCCGACCGCGAAGGAGTCCCCTGATGAGCCAGGACCGGATCGAAAGCGAAACCCTGATCGAGGCCCCCCTGGAGCGGGTCTGGCCCCTGGTGGCCGAGCCCGGTTTCTGGGTGGCCGACAAGGCGAGCCTGCCCGGCACCGTGGCCAGGGAAGGCGAGGAGCTGATGACGAAGAACCCGGAGTACGGCGACTTCCCGGTGCGCGTGGAGAAGGTCGAGCCGCCGACCTACCTGGCCTACCGCTGGGCCAGCGCGTTCCCCGGGGAGGAACTGCGCGAGGACAACAGCACCCTCGTGGAGTTCACACTGACGCCGGAGGGCGACAAGACGCGGCTGCGCGTGGTCGAGAGCGGGTTCGCGGCACTGACCGGGTCCCAGGAACTGCGCGACCGGGCGGTCAGCGACAACAGCATCGGCTGGCCCCAGGAACTCGACGCGCTCAAGACGCGCGCCGAACAGCCCTCCGCGTGACGGACGGACCCCGCGGCGCCGTCGAGGCGGTCGACACCGTTCTCACCGCCCTGGCCGACCCGACGCGGCGCCGACTGCTCGAACGGCTCGCCGCCGAGGGCGAGGCCACCGCGACGACGCTCGCCGGACACCTCCCCGTCTCGCGTCAGGCCGTGGTCAAGCACCTCGCGGTCCTGGACGCCGCCGGACTGGTGAGCGGCGGCCGCATCGGGCGCGAGGTGCGCTACACGGTGCGACCCGCGGCGCTCGACGCGACGGCGCAGTGGATGGCCTCGCTCGCCGCCGACTGGGACCGACGGCTGGCGCGCATCAAGCAGGTCGCCGAGGCGGCGGAGCGGGAGTCGCAAGCCGATCGGGACAACCATGACGGGTCACGCCCGCCGACGTGACCCCGTAGAGGAGCGTGATCGTCTCCGCGGAGGGGCGCGACCCCACCCACGGCCCCACCGCACCCGCGTGGCCCCGCCCGTCCGCGAGGCCGCGCGGTCGGCCGTCCCCGGCAGCCGGGCCAGGGCTCCGGGGCCGCCACGGCACACCGAAAGGCATCGGTGTGACGCATCTCACGTTTCACTCACCGCCCTCTCGGTGCGTGACGATGGTTCGCGCTTCAACCCCCGCACGTGCCGGTAACGCGACGCTCCGTAGCGGAATGGGTCGTTCCCGTGCGTCGGATGCGACGGGAAGGCCCATCTGCGCCCTCCGGGACGGTTGCGGGCATCTGAAAGGGCCTCTGAACGCCCCGACCCGCCAGCAGTTGGCCGGGCCCGGTGACGTCCGCCGGCCCAGGAGGTTCACGCTTCACCATCACATTCCGCCACCGACGGCCGTAATGTGAGGGCTCGGCCGACCGGACGTCGGGGCTCCCCGCCCCGTGCGTCACACCTGTGGCCTGCCGCCCGGGGACGGGTGAACCCCGGCAGGCCACCCGCGAAAGCACAGAGTCAACGTGAGTGAAGCCGGACCCGACAGCGTGTCTCACGGTGCGGGCCCCTCGCCGGAACCGGCGCGGGGTCCGTGAGCACGCAGAGGTCCAAGAAAAGGTGGAACGGTGCTGCCCGACAAGACGAACGGCACGAGTGGCGACGAACTCGTGATCCCCATGGCCTGGCTGTACGCCGAGTACATCGCCGACGAAGTGCTCCGCACCGGCGACCTCGTCCCGGCCAGCACGTTGGAGTTCCGAGCCGGACGCCAGACGCTCGCCCTCACCGCCTACCTCTCGGACCTCAACGACGAACTGTCGGGCATCCGCGTCGTCTCGCAGTTCGACGAATGGCTCTCACTGACCGCCTACGGCCACCCCTGGCAGGAGTGGGTGCGCGAACGTCTGACCAGCCTCGCCGCCGAGGAGCGCGCACGACGCCGTACCAACCCCGACCTCCGTCTCGCCGAGGCCGCCTGGCGTTGGCTGGAGCACACCGAACTCCTCGCCCCGGACCTCGACACGGGGCTGGCCTGGCGACGGAGCGAGCTGTCGGTCGACGAGAGCGATCAGGTCTGGACCCCCGCCTGGCAACTCGGTGTCCCCCTCGGCCATTTGGCCATCCACCTGTTCTGACCACGCGTCCGACCCGCCGTCCGTGCGCCCCGGCACACGAACGGCGCGGCCCTTGAGCGAACGCGGCGGCCGTTCCGTATCCGAGGACGGCCCCGCCTTCGATCCCGAGGACCCCCATGAGCCCGCAGCAGCGGCACCGGGACGTCGCCGCCTACGCGCTCGACGCCCTGGAACCCGCCGACACCCTCCACTTCGAGGAACACCTCGCCCACTGCGTCCCCTGCACGGTGCTGCTCGGTGACTTCGCCCGCCTGGCCGCGCTGCTGGCGCCCCACGCAGGGCCGCGCCCCCGCGCCCGGCCGCCGCTGGAACGCCCCACGGGCGCCCTGCTCGTCCGGCTCCTGGACGAGGTGGCCGACCTGCGCGGCCGGGCCCGGGGCCGACGGCTACGGCTGGCGTCGATCGTCACGGCACTGATCGTCACGGCACCCGTGGGGGCGTACGCACTCGCCGAACCGATCCGGCGCACACCGGCACCCGTGGCGCCGGTGGCCCGGACCTGGCAGGCCACCGACCCGGCGACCGGAGTGCGGGCCCGGCTGACGCTCGTCGACCGGTCCTGGGGCACCGAGGTGGCTCTCGCCCCGGCGAAGGTGCCCGGGCCGGCCGTCTGCGCACTCGTCGCCGTGGGTCGGGACGGCACCACCCAGACCGTGCTGACCTGGACGGTCCCCCACCGCGGCGGGTCGGCCGCCGATCCGCGGGGCGGCACCGGACTGCACCGTGCGGACATCGCACGGTTCGAGATCCGCGACGGGGACGGGACGCCCCTGGTGACCGTGACCCGTGCGGGGCGACGAGCCCTCACCGGGACGGCGCCACCAGACCGTACTCGTACGCCATGATGACGAGTTGCACCCGGTCCCGCGCGCCCAACTTGGTGAACAGCCGGCCCACGTGCGCCTTGGCGGTGGCGGGACTGATCACCAGCCGGTCGGCGATCTCGTGGTTGGACAGGCCGCCACCGACCAGGGTGAGCACCTCCCGCTCCCGCTCGGTGATCCCACGGGCCGCCGGGAGGGGCGGTGCGGGCTCGGGGCGCGCGGCGAACTCCTCGATGAGGCGGCGGGTGACCCGGGGCGCGAGCAGCGCCTCGCCGCCCGCCACCACGCGGATGGCCGTCAGGATCTCGTCCAGGTCCATGTCCTTGACGAGGAACCCGCTCGCCCCGGCGCGCAGGGCGCCGTACACGTAGGCGTCGTCGTCGAAGGTGGTGAGGATCAGGACCCGGGCCGCGCCGGGTCCGCGGATGATCGCACCGGTGGCCTCGATGCCGTCCATGCCGGGCATCCTGATGTCCATCACGATCACGTCCGGGCGCAGGTCGGCGGCGAGTCGGACGGCGTCCTCGCCACAGGTAGCCTCCCCGGCGACCGTCAGTCCGGGGCTGTCCGCGATGAGCACCCGCAACCCGGCGCGCACCAGGGGCTGGTCGTCCACGAGGAGCACCCCGACCTGCGGCGTCGGCCACTCCCCCGCCGTGGGGGGCGGTCCCTCTCCGGAGCCGATCACCGGACGCCCACGGGTACGGGCAGCCAGGCCGTCACCCGGAAGCCGCCGCCGGGGCGGGGTCCGGCCGTGCAGCTGCCGCGCAGCAGGGTCGCGCGCTCCCGCATGCCGGTGAGGCCGTAGCCCCGGCCCGGCTCTCCGGCGGTGCCCCGGCCGTCGTCGGTGACCGTCACGGTCAGTGCCCCGTCGCCGTAGTCGACCGACACCCGGCACTCGGGGACGGCCGCGTGCCGGATGACGTTGGTGAGGGCTTCCTGGACGATGCGGAAGGCCGCGAGTTCCACATCGGCGGACAGCGGGCGCTGTGCACCGGAGTGCACGAGGTCGACCCGCACACCGGCGTCCCGTGCGTGGGCGACCAGTCGGTCGAGGTCCGCGAGGGTGGGCGCAGGGGTCAGGGGCGGTCCCTCGGGGTCGGCCTGGCGCAGCGCCCCGAGCATGTGCCGCAGACCGGCGAGCGTCTCACGGCTGGTCGATTCGATGGCGGTCAGCGCGTCCCTGGCGTCGGTGGGGCGGCTGTCGATGACCCGGCGGCCCACCCCGGCCTGGATGGCGATGGCGCCGATGCTGTGGGCGACCATGTCGTGGAGTTCCCGTGCGATGCGCAACCGTTCGGCGCTGACCGCGAGTTCCGCGGTGCGGCTCCGGTCCGACTCGGCGTGCCGGCGGCGCTCGTGGACGAGATGGCCGACCGTGCAGGCGACGGTGAGCGCGAGCGCCAGGAACGCGAGGGTGGACACGTAGGCGTCGGAGCCGGAGCGGTAGTAGGAGGCACCGACGGCCTGTACGGCGAAGGTGGGCCCGGCGGTCAGCAGCATGCGCAGCACTCCGGGACGGGTGGCCACGATCCAGGCGACGACGAGGTCCGCCACCAGTGCCTGGAGGTAGCCGAGTTGCCACACCGGCGCGGGCACCCACCCCCAGGGCGTCACCGCCACCCGGGAAGCCGCCGTCGTGGTGGCGAGGAACGAGGCGGTGAGGACCAGGCCCCACGCGGGCAGCGGCCGGCGCAGGACCAGGGCGAGGGGCAGCACGGCGCACGCGAGCAGCGGCAGCAACCGCAGCCCGGTGGGCTCGGGTTCGGACACCACGGCGACGTGCAGCACCACGGGGTAGGCGAGCGCGGCGCACCAGGCCAGGGCCTCCCCGACGACCGCTGGTGGGCGCCGGGCCCACGGGGCGCGGATCGGGGCGGTGGTCATGGCCCGATCATAGGGACGTCCGTCCGCCGGGGCATCCGCCCGGGGGCGTACGCCCCCGGGCCACCCGGAGCCGGGCGGGCCCGGGGCGCGGCTCCGTGGGGCTACTTGAGGAAGCGGGACGTCCGGCGGTCCGCCAGCGGTTTGCCGCCGGTCTGGCAGGTGGGGCAGTACTGGAGCGAGGAGTCCCGGAAGGACACCTCGCGGATGGTGTCGCCGCAGACCGGGCACGGTTCACCCGTCCTGCCGTGCACCCGCAGTCCGCTCTTCTTCTCGGCCTTCAGGTGCCCCGCCGCCACCCCGCGGGACCGCTCGACCGCTTCGCCCAACGTGCTGCGCACCGCGGCGTACAGCAGCGCGGTCTCCTCGTCGGTGAGCGAGGCGGCCAGCTTGTAGGGGGACATCTTGGCCACGTGCAGGATCTCGTCGCTGTAGGCGTTGCCGATGCCGGCGATCAGACTCTGGTCGCGCAGGGCGCCCTTGAGCTGGCGCCGCTCCCCGGCGAGCAGCGCGGCGAAGGCCGGCTCGTCGAAGGTCTCGGCGAGCGGGTCGGGGCCGAGCCGGGCGATGCCGGGGACCTGCTCCGGGTCGTCCACCACGTGGACGGCGAGCCGTTTCTGGGTGCCGGCCTCGGTGAGGTCGAAGCCCTGGCCGGTCTCCAGGGCGACGCGCAGCGCGAGGGGGCCCTTGCCCGGCCGGGGCGGTCCGTCGGGGAGTCGGTCGCGCCAGTGGAGCCAGCCCGCGCGGGCGAGGTGCGTCACCAGGTGGGGACCGCCCTCGGTGGCGAGGTCCAGGAACTTGCCGTGCCGCCGCACCGCGTTCACGGTGTGTCCTTCCAGTGCGGAGGGCGGCGGGTCGTAGGTCTTCAGGACGTGCACGGCGACGGGGAGGACGCGGACGATCTCGTGGCCGACCAGGTGGTCGGTGAGGAAGTCCTTGAGGGCTTCGACCTCGGGCAGCTCGGGCATGGCTTCAGCGTCACACGCGGGGCGGTGGCCCGCCCGTCCGGGTGGCACGACGGGCCGGCGGCACCGGGCCGGGCAGGCTCCGGGCCGGGCCGGCGCGCCAGGCGAGCGAGCGGACGAGCGAGCGGGCGGGCGGTCAGTCGGGCGCCGGGCGGGGGGCGACGGCGAACTCGGTCCACACGCACTTGCCGCTGCCGCGGGACTCCACGCCCCAGGTGTCGGCGAGCCGGTCGACCAGCAGCAGCCCGCGGCCGGAGACCCCCTCGTCCCCGGCGTCCCGGCGTCGGGGCAGCGCGCTGGAGGGGTCCTCGACCTCGACCCGGAAGCGGCGCTCCGCGTCCGCGAGGACCCGGAGGGTGACGACCGCGGGACCCTCGGTGTGGATCAGCGCATTGGTGACCATCTCGTCGGCGACGAGTTCGATGTCGTCGGCCCGGTTCCCCGCACCCCACGCAACGACCGCGGACCGGATCATCCGGCGCGCCCCGCGCAGCCCCTCGGGGTCCCCCGGCAGCACGCGCTGCTGGAGGCGGCCACCGGACTGCGGGGCGCCCACCCCCAGCCGGCGCAGCAGCAACAGCGCCACGTCGTCGTCGCCGCCGCGTTCGTGGGCGGTGCCGCAGAGCCGGTCGGCGAGCCGTTGGATGTCCCGGGGGCCTTCCTCCACCAGGGCGGTCAGGGCCATCAGGCCGTCGTCCAGGTCGGTGCCGGGGGTTTCCACCAGGCCGTCGGTGCACAGGACGAGGGTCTGGCCCGGGTCGAGTTCCGCGGTGGTGACCGGGTAGTCGAGGCGCCCGAACTCGGCGGACAGTCCGAGCGGCAGCCCGCCCTCGACGGGCAGCCGTCGACAGGTGCCGTCGGTGTGTCTGACCAGCGGGTCGAGGTGGCCGGCGCGCACCAGCCGCACGACCCCGGTGGACAGGTCGACCTCGGCGTACAGGCAGGTGGCGAAGCGCTCGGTGTCGAGTTCGTCGAGGAAGGCGGAGGCACGGGCCATGACGGTGGCCGGGGTGTGTCCCTCGGCCGCGTAGGCGCGCAGCACGATCCTCAGTTGGCCCATGACGGCCGCCGCGTGCGTGTCGTGCCCCTGGACGTCCCCGATGACGGCACCGACCCGGCCGCCGGGCAGCGGGATCACGTCGTACCAGTCGCCGCCGACGTCCCGGCCGAGGGAGGCGGAACGGTAGCGCACGGCGAGGTCGGCGCCGGGTACGGCCGGGATGGTCCGCGGCAGCATCGCCCGCTGGAGGCCGGTCGCCAGGTCCTTCTCCTGTTCGTAGAACATCGCCCGGCGCAGGCCCTGGGCGATGCTGCTGCCGAGGGCGACCAGCACGTCCCGTTCCTCTTCGGAGAAGCCGTACCGGTCGTGGTAGAGCAGTCCCAGTGCGCCGATCGGCCTGGCCTGCGCGATCAGCGGCAGATAGGCGGCCGAGGTGATCTCCAGGTCGGTGAGGTGCGGCCACAGGACGGGGTACGACTCGGCGAACTCCTCCGGCGACTCGATGAAGCGCGGGGCGAGGGTGCGCACGACCTCGCTCATGGGGTAGGGCTCGTCGACGCGGGTGACCCGGGTGCCGGGCACGAAGCTCCCGGCGGGGCCCTCGGCGACCAGTCGGATGCGGCCGGCCTCGACCAGCCCGAGGACCAGGCTGGTGGCACCGAGGTGGGTCAGGCCCCGGGAGTCCTTGAGCGCGTCGATGACGTCCTGGACGGTACGGGCGTGGGCGAGGGCATCGGTCGCGAGCTGCACGACGCTGGTGCCGCGACCGGGACGGGCGGGCGGTCGGGAGGTGCGGGTGGGGCCGTCGCTGAGTTCGAGGGCGGCGTCCCGGACGATGCCCACGATCCGGCGGGGCCGTCCGGTGCCGTCCCGCTGGATGTGGGCCTGGACGTGGGTCCAGCGCAGCGTGTCGTCCCGGTGACGGACCCGGAAGTAGCCGGCGTAACCGTCGCTGCCCTTCTTCATCGCCTGGGCGATCCGGGAGTCCAGGCGGTGCGCGTCGACCGGGGGGACCCGTGCGGACAGCGTTCCGGGACGACCGTCGAACGCGTCGGGAGCCTGGGCGAAGAGGACGAAGGCCGCCGCGTCGAGGTGCATCCGTCCGCTGTCGAGGTCCCAGTCGAAGCTGCCCATGCGGTTGGACGACAGGATCGCTGCCGGTTCGGCGGGCCAGTCGTCCGGAAGTGACGGGTCTCTCGCTCCCCGCTCAACCATGGGCCCACCTTGCCACCACTTGTCCGGATGTTCGACTTGTCGGGGGATTCTCCGCGCTCCACCGGCCCACCGGGAGTGACGGACTCCACAATGGACGGGTGCAGTGGTTCACGGAACCCGACTACGGGCCGGCCCGGCTGGTCTTCCAGCGCATGCTGGCCGTGGTGTACCTGTGCGCCTTCCTCGGTGCGGCCCGTCAGTTCCGTGCGCTGCTCGGCGACCGGGGGATGCTCCCGGTGCGCCGGTACGTGGCGCGGACCCCTGCGCGGCGGGCCCCGAGCGTGTTCCAGCTGTACTACTCGGACCGGTTCTACGCGCTGTGGGCGTGGACCGGCTGCGCGGTGTCCCTGGCGCTGGTCGCGGGCGTGGACGGGCTGCTGCCGTTGTGGGCGGCGATGCTGCTGTGGGCGGTGCCGTGGGTGATGTACCTGTCGGTGGTGAACGTCGGGCAGACCTGGTACGGGTTCGGCTGGGAGTCGTTGCTGCTGGAGACGGGGTTCCTCGCGGTGTTCCTGGGCAACGACGAGGTGGCGCCCCCGGTGCTCGTGCTGTTCCTGCTGCGCTGGGTGCTGTTCCGGGTGGAGTTCGGTGCGGGGCTGATCAAGCTGCGGGGCGACGCGTGCTGGCGGCGGTTGACCTGTCTGTTCCACCACCACGAGACGCAGCCGATGCCGGGCCCGCTGAGCTGGTTCTTCCACCGGCTGCCCCGACCGTTGCACCGGGTGGAGGCGGCGGCGAACCATCTGACGCAGCTCGTGGTGCCGGTGTTCCTGTTCGCTCCGCAGCCGGTGGCGGGCTGGGCGGCGGTCGCGATGATCGTCTCCCAGCTGTGGCTGGTCCTCTCGGGCAACTTCGCCTGGCTGAACTGGCTGACGATCGCGCTGGCGGTCTCGGTACTGGACCCCTCGGCACTGTCGGTGCCCACGACGGCCCCCGCCCCGGCGGGCGCCCCGCTCTGGTACGTGGTCGTGGTGTGCGCGGTGACGGCCCTGGTCCTGGTGCGCAGCTACCGTCCGGTGCGCAACCTGGTGTCCCGGCGGCAGGTCATGAACCGCTCGTTCGACCCGTTGCACCTGGTCAACAGCTACGGTGCGTTCGGCAGCGTGAGCCGGGTGCGGTACGAGATCGTCATCGAGGGCACCCCCGATCCGGTGCCCCGGGCGGACGGCACCTGGCTGGCGTACGAGTTCCGGGGCAAGCCGGGGGACGTCCGGCGCTGGCCCCGCCAGTTCGCTCCGTACCACCTGCGGCTGGACTGGCTGATGTGGTTCGCCGCCCTCTCCCCCGCGTACGCCCACCCGTGGTTCGGCGCCCTGGTGGAACGGCTGTTGACGGGCGACCCGGACACCCTGCGGCTGCTGCGGCACTCGCCGTTCCCGCCGGACGCCCCGCCGCGCCACGTCCGCGCCCGGCTGTTCCGCTACGCGTTCACCTCGGGCCGGGAGCTGCGGGAGACGGGGGCCTGCTGGACCCGCAGTCACGTCAGGGACTTCCTGCCGCCGACCCGCGCGGTCTGACCGGGAGCGGCCGTGCCCCCGCGGGGGGCGCCCGCGGGCGGCCCCCGCCCGGGGGGGGCCCCCACCCGGGGGGGTTGCGCCGGTGGGGCGCGGTCGGAGCGGGGGGGGGAGTGGGGC
>NZ_JBIAIF010000016.1:48529-206862 GCF_042871255.1 Streptomyces sp. NPDC005955
GGGTTCCCCGGGGGCGGGGCGCGGGGGGAGCGGGGGGCCGGCTGGCCCCGCAGACACGTCTGGGACTGCCGGCCGCCCCCCCGCGGGGTCGGCCGGGGCGGGGCCGCCCGCGGGGGGTCGGCGCGGGCGCACGGCCCCGGACGTGAGGTGCCCGACTCCGGTGCGGTTGCCGCTGGTGCGCGTCAGTCGACGCTGGGCAGGATGTGCGGCTCGGCGAGGTCGTCCTCGTACCCGGCGAGCCTGATCGGCGCCGAACGGGACCACACCTCCAGGCTGCCGAGCGTGTCGGGCCCTCGGCGGGGGGCCCGCTCAGCGGGTTCCGGGGGTTGGTCGCTGGTGGTCTTCTCTGGTGTCACCGCGCACTCCTTCTGTGTCGGGTCACCCTCCGGGTCGGCTGGCTCCACGCTGTCAGCGGGCGCCCGGCGGCCGGTCGGGCATGGCTAGAGGGCAGTTCGGACGCGGTGGCGCCGGCAACTCGCTGAGGAGCGGACCGTGTGAGTGGTACGCCCCGGGACGGACCATGGGTACGGGTACGAACCCCTTGGTGCTGTCCGTCCGCTACAGCCTAACCATCTGAGCGGGCAGCTGCTCTATAGGGCCGGTAACAAATAGGGGCGTCTCAGGGGGGTGTCGACGCCATCCGGCCATGATCCACGGGCGGGCGGCCGGCCTTCGCCCACCAGCGGCGACGACGCCCGCCCGCACCCCGGGTCGACGAACGGCTGCCCGCACCCCAGGGGGGTGCGGGCAGCTGGGCCGTCCGGGTGAGGCGGGGTACGCGGTGCGGCGACCGGGACCGGAGGGTCAGGCGGGCCGCGGCGGGATCACCACTTGCCCGGCGCGTAGTCCTTCATGAAGACCCCGTACAGGTCCTCGCCCGCCTCGCCGCGCACGATCGGGTCGTACACCCGTGCCGCGCCGTCCACGAGGTCCAGGGGTGCGTGGAACCCGGCGTCGGCGAGCCGGATCTTGTCCGGGTGCGGACGCTCGTCGGTGATCCAGCCGGTGTCGACGGCCGTCATCAGGATGCGGTCCTGCTCGAACATCTCCTCGGCGCTGGTGCGGGTGAGCATGTTGAGCGCGGCCTTGGCCATGTTGGTGTGCGGGTGCCCGGCGCCCTTGTAGCCGCGGTTGAAGACGCCTTCCATCGCCGACACGTTGACGATGTAGGCACGACGCGCGCCGGCCGCGACGGCGGCGGTCATCGCCGGGCGCAGCCTGCTGATCAGGATGAACGGCGCGGTGGAGTTGCAGAGTTGGACCTCCAGCAGCTCCACGGGGTCCACCTCGTCGACGGTCTGCACCCAGCTGTTGCTGGCGTGCAGGTCGGGGACGAGCCCGCCCGCGTCGATCGCGGTCCCCGCGGCGATGCGCTCCAGGGACGCCGAGCCGGAGACCAGGGCGAGCTCGGTGACGTCCTGCGCGGACAGCCCGCCTTCACGGGCGGCGGGCAGCGCGGCCACGGCTCCCGACCCGAACCCGCCGATGATCTCGGCGGCGGGCAGTTCGCCCGCCGGCAGCGGCGCCGACTCGGCGGCCAGCAGTTCGCCGTAGGCCTGCGGGGAGCGGCGGACCGTCTGGGCGGCGTTGTTGACCAGGATGTCGAGGGGGCCCGCTGCGCTCACCGAGTCGGCGAGGGCCACCACCTGGGCGGGGTCCCGCAGGTCGATGCCGACGATCTTGAGTCGGTGCATCCAGTCGTCGCTGTCGGGCATGGCCTTGAAGCGGCGGATCGCGTCGTTGGGGAACCGGGTGGTGACGGTGGTGTGGGCACCGTCCCGGAGCAACCGCAGGGCGATGTACATGCCGATCTTGGCACGTCCGCCGGTGAGCAGGGCCCGCTTGCCGGTCAGATCGGTCCCCGCGTCGCGCTTGGCCCGGTTGGTGGCGGCGCAGTCGCGGCAGAGCTGGTGGTAGAACGCGTCGACCTCGACGTAGCGGGTCTTGCAGGTGTAGCAGGACCGGGGGCGCTGGAGTATCCCCGCGAGCTCGCCGGAGGCACTGCCGGAGGGCAGGATGCCCTGGGTCTCGTCGTCGATGCGCTCGGCGGAGCCCGTGGCGGTGGCCTCGGTGACCGTCTTGTCGTGAGCGGTCTTCGCGGCCCTGCGCTCCTGGCGGCGGCGCTGCTTCACGGTGCGGTAGATGCCGGCGGTGGCCCGGCGCACGGTGATCGCGTCGGGGTGGTCGACGTCCAACTCGTCGAGCTCTTCGAGCACGCTCAGGCACACGGCGAGCCGTTCCGGGTCGATGCCCGGACCGTAGATGGGAAGGTCCTCTGTCGCCGTCATGCCGATCCTCGTGCCGCTCGTGCCGCCGTGGCCCGGGGGTCGGCCGGGCTGGGGTGGGTGGTCGTCCGAAAGCGGAACTTTACGTGAGGGGCCCGCCTGCACGCCAAACCACGGCCCCGGGCTCGGGTTCGGAGCGGGAGCTTGCTGCGAGCGCTCAGACCGCGGTGGCCTCGCGCAGCGACGAGAGTTCGGCGCCGAAGGCGGCGGCGAGGGCGTCCAGGTCGGGGACGGCGAGGGCGTCGGCGACCAGCCCGATGTGCACCCCGCCCCGGTAGGTGGAGACGGCGACCGCGACGGACTGGCCGTGGGCGAGGGGGGCGAGCGGGTAGACCTCCGTGAGGGGGCAGCCCCCGAGGCGGAGGCCGAGGCTGGGCAGCGGCACGCTGGTGACGAGGATGTCGAAGAGGAGCCGGGCGGCCTGCGCGACGACGGGCCCGCCGACCCGGTGACCGAGTGCGGGCAGGTGGTCGGCGAGCAGCGCCACGGCCCCGGCACCCCGCTGGGGACCCGCCTCCTTGTTGCGGTCCATGGCGGTGCGCACGGCCCGCAGCCGCGCCAGCGGGTCGCCTTCGTCGACCGGCAGCCGCAGGAGGTAGCCGGAGAGCCGGTTGCCGTGGGGGTGCCCGGTGCGGGAGCGGCGCCGGGAGACGGGTACCAGCGCCCGTGGCCGTACCCGGTCGTCGCCGTCGCCACGGCCGTCGAGCCAGCGCCGCAGGGCCCCCGCGACGAGGGCGAGCACCACGTCGTTGACGGTGCCGCCGGCGGTCTTGCGGATCCGGTGGACGTCGTCGAGGTCGAGGAGCGCCCCGGCCGTCCGGCGGGTGCCGGTGGGGCGGGCGGTGAGCGCGGGAGAGGAGCGCACGTCCCAGGTGGCGCGGGCGACGGCGGCGCCGATGTCCAGGGCGCGGGTCAGCTCGGCGGCGGCGCCCCACAGGCGCTCGGCCAGTGGTGCCGCTCCGGCCGCGGGCGCAGGGCGCGGTCCCGGGCCGGTGGCCCGGGGCGGGCGTTCCTCGGTGGTGGGGTCCATCATCCCGGCGGCGAGGGTGAGGGCGCGCATCCCGTCGGCGAGTGCGTGGTGGAACTTGAAGAGCACGGCGAAGGAGGAGTCGTCCGCGGCGGAGGGGAGGACCAGGGCCTCCCACGGCGGCTTCGTCCGGTCCAGGGGCCGGCCCATGGCGTGTCCGGCGGCCGGGTGGAAGTCGGGCACGGGGTCCGCGAGACGGACGTGTTCCGCCGGGTCGAAGTGGGCGGACGGTTCACGCGCGGCTCCGCCGAGGGGAACGGTCACGTCCCGGATCCGCATCCGCAGTCCGGGGACGGCCGCGGCGCGGGTGGCGAGCAGTTCCGCCGCGTGCCGGGCGGCGCCGGGGGCGCCCTCGGCGAAGACTCCGAGGGCGCCCATGTGCATGGGGTGGCGGGCCGACTCCATGTTCCAGAAGGCCAGGTCGAGGGGTGCAAGCGGGTCGGTGCCCATGCTCTGCTCTCGCGTGGGAGACGGGGGTACGCAGTCAAGCGCCGCGGTCCACCCCGGTCAAGCACGGTCACCCCGTACACGGGAGGCAGCGCGGGAAGTCCCCCCGTCCGGGAGGCGACGGCCCGCCAGCCGGCTCAGCGGCGGGCGTCGCCCGGGTCCAGCGGCGGCGGCGCGGCGTCCTTCCCGGTGCCCCAGGTGGAGGGCGCGTCGCCGACCGCGAACGACAGGTCGCGCGCTCCGCGGAGGGTGTCGGTGGTCAGATGGGTGTGCGGGTGGGGCGTGCCGTCCAGGGTGGCGGCGCGGATGTAACGCCGGTCCGGGGTGACTCCGGGGGCCCGGATGCTGAAGCCGCCCTTCGGGTAGTAGCGGCGGTCCAGGGCGAGGTCGACGCGCGGGAACACCGGGGTGGACAGGCCCCACACGTCGGTGCCCGGGCGCACCGGGTAGAGGCCGAGGGCGGACAGGACGTGCCAGGCGGACATCGTGCCGAGGTCGTCGTTGCCGGTCATCCCGGTGGGTTCGTCGGTGAACAGGGTGAGTGCCGCGTGCACCACGTCGGTGGTCTGCCAGGGCCGACCGGTGGCGAGGTAGGTGTAGGGGGCGATGAGGTCGGGTTCGTTCTGCGGGTTGTACCGGTCGGCGTGGTAGTAGGCGTACGGCCCGTTGACCCACACCTCGCGGGCGGTGCGGGCGGGGTCTGCGAGCAGTTGCTCGTAGGCGAAGAAGGTGTCGAGGCGGGCGTTGGTCCGCTCGCGCCCGCCGAGGAGGTCGATCAGGCCGGGGAGGTCCTGCGGAACGAGCCACTGGTACTGCCAGGAGGTGCCTTCGTGGAAGCCGACGCTGTGGGCCGGGTCGGCGGGTCCGGTGAAGGCCCCGGCGCCGTCCCGGGCGCGGAAGAAGCCGGTGGCGGGGTCGAGCAGGGTGCGGTAGGCGCGGGAGCGGGCGGCGTAGCGGCGGGCGTCCTCGTGGTGGCCGAGGTCACGGGCCATCTCGGCGAGCGCCGCGTCGGCGAGGGCGTACTCCAGGGTGGCCGACGCCCCGTGGTCGTAGTCCGAGTCACCGGGTTTGGCGTGCGGGCGACCGTGCAGGTAGGGGGCGTACCCGTGTTCCAGGTAGGCGGCGTTGGCCTCCCTGCCGACCGCCGGGGAGTCGGCGGGCGGTACGCCGTCGGCGTTGCGTTTCAACGCCCGGTACGTCTCCTCCTCGTGGCCCTCCAGGAGTCCCTGTTGGTAGGCGTTGGTGAGGAACGGGGTGACCGGGTCGCCGGTCATGATGTTCGTCTCGACCGTTCCGTAGCCCCATTTGGGGAGCCATCCGCTGTCCTTGCCGATCTGGAGGACCGAGCGGGCCATGTCCCGTGACTCGCGGGGTGCGAGGAGGGCGAGGAGTTGCGCCTGGGTGCGGTAGGTGTCCCACAGGGACCAGTTCTGGTAGTAGGTGAAGCCCTTCGCCCGGTGGACGCGTTGGTCCCAGCCGCGGTAGCGGCCGTCGGTGTCGCTGCCGAGGTTCGGCGCCAGGAAGGACCGGTAGAGGGAGGAGTAGAACGTGCGGCGCGCCTCGGGGTCGCCGCCGTGGACGCGCACGTCGTCGAGGCGGTCCGCCCAGGCGGCGTGCGCGGCGCGGCGCACGCGGTCGAAGGAACGGCCGCCCTCGGCGCGCAGGTTGCGGGCGGCTCCCGGGGCGTCCACGTAGGACAGGGCGGTGGTGGCCTCGACGGTGCGGTCGCCCCGGGTGTCGAAGCGGAGCCAGGCACCGCTGCGGCCGGTGGTGGCGGTCGCGGTGGTCGTGCCTTCGGTGACGGCGGCGCCGCGCCAGGTGCCGTGGGTGGTGAAGGGACGGTCGAAGCGGGTGAGGGTGTGGACCGTGTACGGCTCGGTGGCCTGGCAGAAGCCGCTGCCCGTGATGCTGGTGCGGACGGTGCGGTCGTCCAGGACCTCGACCTCGCTGGCGCGGTTGCGGTGCAGTGCCTGACCGGCGTTGAGCAGGACGTTGGCCTTGGCCGTGGCGGGGAAGGTGTAGCGCTGGACGCCGGTGCGGGCGGTGGCGGTGAGTTCGGCGCGGATGCCGCTGTCGAGGTCGGCCCGGTAGTAGCCGGGGGTGGCGCGCTCGTCGGCGTGGTCGAAGGGGACGGCGTACTTGGCGTTGTCCGTCTCGGTGACGTCTCCGGTGGTCGGCAGGACCGGTAGGTCGCCCCCGATGCGACAGCCCACCCCGGACAGGTGCACGGTGGAGAAGCCGCGGATGTGGGTGTCGGCGTGGTCGTAGCCGGTGTTGTGGCCGGTGTCGGGGGAGAGTTGGACCATGCCGAAGGGCACGGCGGCGCCGGGGTAGGTGTTGCCCTCGTTGGTGGTGCCGATGAACGGGTTCACCAGGTCGGTCGGGTGCTGCGCGGGCGGGGCCGGCGCAGCGGTGCCGGGCGGGGCGGTGAACCCGCCGGCGATCAGGGCGAGTGCCGTCACCGCGACCGCGCAGCGCGGGAGGTGCGGACGCCGGGTCCGTGGCATGGGGGACCTCCGGGAGGGGTGGTGTCGCCGCTGTCGCCGTGCGGGTGCGGAGGCGACGGGCGGACCTCGTGCGTACGGCGGTGCCCGGGGCCGGGGTGGTGGACGGCGGGTCAGCGGGGGCTCATTCTTGGCAGCGGGAACGGGGTGGTCAAGGCGCCGTGCGGGTGGGCACGTGCTGTCCCCCGTACGGCCGTTGCCCTACGGACCGCGGTGCCCGCGGGCCGTCCCCCCTGGGGAGGACGGCCGGGGACCGACCCGCGTCCACCCTGGGGACGACTACGGGCGGAGTTCCCTAAGGGGACTACTCCATCGGCAGTAGGACGGATTGCGTGCTCAGGTACGACGACGTGACGACCGATGAGCGGGATGCTGGAACCATGACATCCCACCCACCGCCGCGCCGGGCGCGCCGCACCCCGCGTAGGGCCCTCCGTACTGCCGGGAGACGCGCATGAGCGGCTTCGTCCTCGCGGTGGTGCTCTGCCTCGTGTCTGCGGTGGCGTACGCGGGTGGGGCGATCGTCCAGGAGCGGGTGGCGGCGAACGCCCCGGACCGTGTCCTCGCGGCGCTGCGGCGTCCTGCGTGGTGGGGTGCGGTCGGGCTCAACGGCGTCGGAGCGGTGCTCCACGTGATCGCGCTCGCTTACGGACCGCTCAGTCTGGTGCAGCCGTTGGGCGCCCTGACCATCGTGTTCGCGCTGCCGATGGCCGCCTACTTCGTGCGCCGCAAGGCGGGGGCGGCGGCCTGGCGCGGGGCGCTGATGGCGACCGTCGGCCTGGCCGGTCTGTTGTCGCTGATGGGCGCAGCCGACGACCAGTCCATGGACGGTCGGGAACGCGTGGTGCTGGCGCTGGTGACCGCGGGCGTGCTGGTGACCTTGACGGTGGCGGGTCGGGCGGCGCACCGGCATCCGGCGGTGCGCAGCGTGTTGCTGGCCGGTGGCGCCGGTGTGGCGTTCGGGATCGGATCGGTGTTCACCAAGGCCGTCGCCGTGGACTGGGCGGGCCGTTCGCCCTCGGTGGACGCCATGAGTCTCGTGGTGATCGCGGTGATGGCGACGGCGGGCATGTTCCTGTCCCAGTCGTCGTACCGGGGCGCGGGGCTGGCGGCGCCGTTGTCGACCGTCACGGTGGTGAACCCGGTGGTGGCCACCGCGGTGGGGCTGACGTTGTTCGGCGAGACGTTCCGTTACGGGGCGACGGGGACCCTGCTCGCCCTCGGCTGCGGTGTGGTCGCGGCGGGCGGTCTGATCCTGTTGACGACCGAGCGCATCGGACGCGAGCAGCAGGCGGGTGCGTCGGTGACCGCGGACGAGGAGTCGGACACCACGGGCACCGGGGCGGGCGACCGGTCGGACGACGAGGTGGGCACGGGCGTGCTGCCGGCCGGGGCGGTCCCGGGGCCGCTGACGATTCCCTCCGGGGTGTCGGGCGTGCCCTCGCAGCGCCTGGGGGTGGCGGGGCACCGCGAGCCGGAGTTGCCGGGCGAGTTGCGCGGGTCGCGCGAGTCGGGGGCGGGGCCGCGTTCGGTGCGGGACCACCCGGAGTACCGGATCCGTCTGCTGCGGGACCGGGTCGGAACGTAGGTCCGGGGTCGGCCCCGGCGGTGGGTGCCGCCGGGGCCGGTCGACGTCAGATGCGGACGCCGCCCGCGCGCAGGTAGGCCACCGGGTCGATGTCCGTGCCGAAGCCGGGTCCCGTGCGGATCTCGAAGTGCAGGTGGGGCCCGGTGCTGTTGCCGGTGTTGCCCGAACGCCCTATGCGCTGCCCGCTCACCACGCTCTGACCGGACCGGACGGAGATCGCGGAGAGGTGGGCGTACTGGCTGTACCGACCGTCCGTGTGACGGACGATCACCTGGTAGCCGTACGATCCGGCCCACCCGGCGGACACCACCTGGCCGTTGGCCACGGATCTGACCGAGGTCCCGGTGGGCACCGGGAAGTCGATGCCCGTGTGGTAGCCCTTCGACCAGTGCCGGCCGGCCACCCGGTACCCCGTGCCGGTGTCGGCGGCGACCGGGGCGGTGAGCTGGCCGGAGGAGCGGCGGTCGTCGCCGCGGGTGGCCGAGGCGGGTTGGCGGCGTTCGGGAGTGTCCTTCTTCTTGGGTTTCGCGGTGGCCGAATCTCGACCGCTCTTCTCCGGCGCGGCGGACGGTTTCTTGGCGGCGGGCTTGTCGGCCGTGGGCTTCTTCGCCACCGGCTTTTTGGCGACGGGCTTCTTGGCGACGGGCTTCTTCGCCTGCGGTTCGGCGGCCCGGTCGGCGGGCCGGTCGCGCTCCTTGGGGGCGGTGCGTGCCTTGGGGTCCAGGGCGAGCCGTTGACCGGGGATGATCAGATCGGGGTCGTCGCCTATGGTCGCCCGGTTCCCCTGGTAGAGGCGCTGCCAGCCACCGGGGACCCGGCGTTCGGCGGCGATGCCGGAGAGCGAGTCGCCGGTGACGACGGTGTACATCTTCGCCTTGCCCGCGCGGGACTGCGGGGTGGTCTCCGGCTTGGCGTCCCGTGCGTCACCGCGGGCCGACCGGTCGGGCAGCGCCTTCTGCCGCCCGGCCGTGGGGTTGACGTCGGGTGCGTCGCCGCCGCGGGTGAGGCCCGCGCGCACCGAGCAGTTGGGCCAGGCACCGGGGCCCTGCCCCTTGAGCACCCGCTCGGCGATGGCGATCTGCTGGTCCTTGGTGGCCAGGTCGGCGCGGGGCGCGTAGGCCCGGCCGCCGTACTCCTCCCAGGTGGACTGGGTGAACTGGAGGCCGCCGAAGTAGCCGTTGCCGGTGTTGGTGTTCCAGTCACCGCTGGACTCGCAGGCCGCGACCTTGTTCCAGGTGCTGGCGTCCGCCGCGTGGGCGAGGTCGGCGCCGATGAGCGGCAGGGCGAATCCGGCGCCGCCGACGGTGAGGGTCAGAGAGGTCCGGTTGATCCGCTTCGGCTGGACCCTGCGGTGTCGGCCACGCACGGCCATTTGCGCCCCCTTGTTGTCCTACGGGGTCGGCCCCCGAGGCATCAGGATTCGCCAAACTATGTGCTACCCGACCGGCCGGACAAGAGGGTAATCAGTCGCTCACCGACCGCCCGGCCGGCCCCGGTGCGTCCCGGGGCCGACACGGTCCGCTATCCCTTCAAGTGCTCCGACACCCATCGCAGTTGGACACCCTGCTGATAGGGGCCGCCGCCCTCGTGACCGTTGAAGGAGTACACCTCCATGGAGCGCTCCCTGCCCGCGTAGGCGTTGAACGCGGCGAACACCGTGGACGGCGGGCACACTTCGTCCTCCAGTGCCGTGGAGAAGAGGGCCGGCGCCCGGCCGCGGGCCGCGAAGTGCACCCCGTCGAAGTAGGACAGGGTGTGGAAGACCCGCTCCTCTCCCCCGCGACGCGCCTTCAGGTACGCAGCGATCTCGCGGTACGGAAGGCGGTCGGTGAGGGTGGCGCCCCTGCGGAAGTGGCACAGGAACGGCACGTCGGGGGCGATGGCCGCCAGGTCCGGCACCAGACCGCCGACGGCGAGCGTGATCCCGCCGCCCTGGCTGCCGCCGACGGCGGCGACCCGGTCCGCGGCGACCAACGGGTGGCTGCGGACCGCGTCGACGGCCCGGACCGCGTCGGTGAACACCCTGCGGTAGTAGTAGTCCCTGGGGTCCTCGACGCCCCGGGTCATGAAGCCGGGGTGCGAGGGCGGGGAGCCGACCGGGTCCGGCGTGTCGCCCTGCCGGTCCCCGTCGCAGCCCTGCCCCCGGGTGTCCATGACGAAGTGGGCGAACCCGGCGGTCGCCCACAGCAGGTGCTCGTGCGGCAGTCCGCGGCCGTCGCCGTAGCCGAGGTACTGGACGACCGCCGGTATCGGCCCGGTCGTGCCGGCGGGCAGCACGAGCCATCCCTTGACGGGGTGTCCGCCGAAGCCCGCGAACGTCACGTCGAAGACCTCGACGCCGACGAGCGCCGCGTCGACCGGCACGAAACGGGCGTCGACGTCGTGCTCACGGGCCTCGCCCAGGGTCTGCTGCCAGAAGGCGTCGAAGTCCTCCGGCTCCGACAGATCGGGGCGGTAGGTGCGCAACTCGGGAAGGGCCAGATCGAAATGTGCCACGGATGTTCCTTTTCGTACAGGTTGCCGGCGCCCCACCCTACGGGCGAGCGCAATACTGATCATCACGACCTACACCATCCGAATCCAGGAGCCTCAGGAATGACCACCCAAGCTCAGATCGGTGTCACGGGCCTCGCCGTGATGGGACGCAACCTCGCTCGCAACTTCGCCCGCAACGGCTACACCGTCGCCCTGCACAACCGCACCGCCGCGCGCACCCACGACCTCGTCAGGCAGTTCGGCGAGGAGGGCATCTTCGTGCCCGCGGAGAGCGCCGAGGACTTCGTCGCCGCCCTGGAACGCCCGCGCCGTCTGGTGATCATGGTGAAGGCGGGGGAGCCGACGGACGCCGTGATCCAGGAGTTCGCCCCGCTGCTGGAACCGGGGGACACCATCATCGACGGGGGCAACGCGCACTTCGCGGACACCCGGCGCCGCGAACGGGAACTGCGCGAGCAGGGACTGCACTTCGTCGGCGCCGGCATCTCCGGCGGCGAGGAGGGCGCGCTCCACGGGCCGAGCATCATGCCCGGCGGCCCGGCCGAGTCGTACGCGTCGCTCGGGCCGATGCTGGAGAAGATCTCCGCGAAGGCGAAGGACGGCGCCCCCTGTGTGACGCACATCGGGCCGGACGGCTCCGGACACTTCGTCAAGATGGTGCACAACGGCATCGAGTACGCCGACATGCAGCTCATCGCCGAGGCGTACCAGCTGTTGCGCGACGTCGCGGGGTACTCCCCCGCGCGGATCGCGGAGATCTTCCGCGAGTGGAACACCGGCCGGCTGGACTCGTACCTCATCGAGATCACCGCCGAGGTCCTCTCCCACGTGGACGCGGCGACCGGGAAGCCGTTCGTGGACGTCGTCCGGGACAGCGCCGAGCAGAAGGGCACCGGCCGCTGGACCGTCCAGATCGCCCTCGACCTCGGGGTTCCGGTGTCGGGCATCGCGGAGGCCGTGTTCGCGCGGTCCGTGTCCGGCCACACGGACCTGCGGGACGCCTCCCGGTCACTGCCGGGGCCGACGGCCCGGCCCCTCGACGAGGCGCAGGCCGCGGCGTTCGCCGGGCAGGTGGAGCAGGCGCTGTACGCGTCGAAGATCGTCTCGTACACCCAGGGCTTCCACGAGATCGCCGCGGGCAGCGCCGAGTACGACTGGAACATCGACCTGGGCGCGGTGGCGTCGATCTGGCGGGGCGGCTGCATCATCCGGGCGGCGTTCCTGGACCGCATCCGGGCCGCGTACGACGCACGGCCCGAGCTGCCGAGCCTGCTCTCGGACGAGGGCTTCGCCAAGGAGATCGGCGCGGCGCAGGACGACTGGCGGGCGGTGCTGGTCGCCGCGACGCAGCAGGGCGTTCCCACGCCCGGTTTCTCGGCGGCGCTCGCGTACTACGACGCGTTGCGCGCGGAGCGGCTGCCGGCGGCGCTGACCCAGGGGCAGCGGGACTTCTTCGGGGCGCACACCTACCGGCGCACGGATCGGGACGGCTCGTTCCACACCCTGTGGGGCGGGGACCGTTCGGAGGTGTCCACCGACTAGCCTGCCGGCCGAACGGGCCCCGGAACCGGTGCGCGACCGGTTCCGGGGCCCGTGGGCCGCGCCCCCGTCGAACTCGTTGCTACCCGCTCGACGGTCTGGTGATCACGTACGGCGTTCCCGTCGTCCCGGGGCGCCGACGCGGACCGGTGGCGGTCGTTCGACCCTCCACGCCCCGGCCCGCGGTGCCCGTCACGCTCAGGAGGCGGGTCCCGGTTGCGGGGTCGGCTCGGGGCCGGGGGGCTCGGGGACCGGCGACGGGGAGGGCACGGGTTCGGGGGCGGGCGGGGACGGCGGGCGGGGGCCCGGGGGCGTGGGGACCGGGTCGGTCGGCGGGGGCTGCGGACGGT
This sequence comes from Streptomyces sp. NPDC005955, assembly GCF_042871255.1. Taxonomy (NCBI): domain Bacteria; kingdom Bacillati; phylum Actinomycetota; class Actinomycetes; order Kitasatosporales; family Streptomycetaceae; genus Streptomyces; species Streptomyces sp. NPDC005955. Next base: position 60,766 of record NZ_JBIAIF010000016.1, read on the forward strand.
CGGGGCCCGGCAGCGGGCCGGGGGTCGGTCCGGGCGGCACGGGGGTGGGGAAGGGATGGGTCATCAGGGGCCTCCGTTGGTCGCGGTCGACTGCTGGACTCCTCCCCCGGCTACCCGCTCCCCCACCCGGGAGTCCCCCGCGCTCACCCCGAGGGGGGACGCCCACCGGCGCCTCAGCCGAGCAGGCGCCGTAGCGCGGCGCACGCGGCCGCCTCGGTGGTGTGGTGGGTGACCACCTCGTACCTGCCGCGTTCGTAGACCCCGGTCTCCCACCCGCCGTCCGACGAGCGGCGCAGGAACAGGAAGTCGGTGGGGACGGGGACCGGCTCGTGGGCGTCCTCGATGCGGTAGTAGCCGTCGGGGACGCCCGCGGCGACGAGCTCGCGGTGCAACGCGTAGCGGTTCACCGGGTCACCCGACCGGTGGCGTCCCCCGAGGGGTCAGCGGGCGGCCGGGGTGAGGTAGCCATGGTCCAGGAGCCACTTGACGTTCAGGCGCTGACCCTGGCCCGGGTCGAGGAAGACGGGGTCGAGCTTGATCTGCTGGCCGCCGCCGGGCTGCTCGAACCACGGGGCGATGCCGCCCTTCCACACCCAGAAGGGCTTGGCCACCTTGTAGACGCGGTAGTCGCAGGGGACGGCGGCGTCCCGGGTGTTGAGGCTCTGCGGCGGCAACGCCCGCTTGGCGTAGGCGTCACCCGCCGGAGCGAGGTAGGAGCCGTACTCGGAGCCGAAGCGGTCGAGGCGCTGGCCCTTGCGCAGCTTCGCCGGTTCCTTGTCGAGCTGCCCGTTGACCTCGGCGAATCCGTCGTTGGGCGGGTACTTCCAACCACCGGTGTCGGCGGGGCCCTCCCAGTACTTCTTCAGGAAGTCCTGGGAGTCGAGCTGGCCGGTGCGCTGCCAGCCCTTGAGGAGCGGGCCGACCGGCTTGTCGCGTTTGGCCGGGAGGTGTTCGGGGCCGAGCCGGGCATCGCCCTCGTACGCGCCGGTGCAGGGCGCGGCCGTGGGGGCGGCGGGGGAGCCCGCGGCGGTGGGTGCGGGGGCGGCATGGGCGGCGGGCGCCGCCGCCGCGGTCGCCGCGACACCGAGTGCGGCCAGGACGGTACGGACGCGGTTCACTCAGACATCTCCTCGGGTGGTGATCATCCGAGCGCACAGCTTACGCACCGCGTTCGCACGAGCGCGATGCGTATCGCCCACCTGGTCAGTGTCGGATCAGGAAGGGACCCCCCGTTCGGCGGGGGCGACGTGGAGTCGCCCACGGCCCGGTGACCGGTCGGCGAGCGGGGACGGTACGTCATCCGAGGAGCAGCGGCGCGGGAAGGTGTGGAGTCGATCGGACGGGACACAAGCGGGAGGACCGTAAGGAGTTCATCCCGTGCACCCATCGTCACCCGAGGTCCTTCGCGACCTGCTCACCCGGTACGCGACCCTGCGCATCGCCGTCGCCGAACAGGACGGCCCGGCGCGGCGCCGGGCGTTGGAGGAGGTCTCCCGTGCCCTGTGCCGGGTGACCCGCACCGACGACCCGCGGGACGCGGTCGCCGCGGCGGACACCGCACTCGCGCGGAGCTGCTGCGGCGCGCACGCCCCGTCGGCCGTGCGTCGGGCGGCCTGAGCCGCCCCGTGGCCGAGCCGTTCGCGTCCGCCGCGCCGCGCACCTCGGCCGGTGCCGCGGTCGCCCGAGGGGCGGGCACCGGCGGCGAGAGCCTGCCGGCGTCCGACGGTGGAGCGGGTGCCGCCCGAGCCGGGCACCCCGTGGTCACGGGGTGCCCGGCAACCGCGGGCGAGGCCCGTCGTCTGGTGCTGGCCCTGGTGGGCGGACACGCACCGGGCGCCCGGCCGGACGGACCCGCCGTCCTGGACGAACCCGCCGTCATCGACCTGCTGTTGGTGACTTCCGAACTCGTCACCAACGCCCTCACGCACGGCGGCGGGGTGACGAGCTTCGAAGCGGCCGTGGTGCCCGACGGCGTGCGGCTGACCGTGTGCGACCGCAGCGAGGCACTGCCCGCCGCCCGCGGCCGGGGCGGGTTCCCCCGACCGCACCTGGGCGGCGGTTACGGGTGGCCGCTGATCGTCCGGCTGGCACGGGAGATCAGCGTGACCCGGCTCCCCGAGGGCGGCAAGGCCGTCCGCGCCCTCGTGCCGACGCGCTGATCCGCCGGACCGGTTCGGTACCCGTCACCACTGTTCGGGATGGGCGGCGACGTACCGCTTGGCGGCCCGCAGGAGTTCCGGATCGGCGACGGGCGCCTCCTCGGGGTGGCGGGCGGCCCACTTCACGACGTACGGGCACAGCGGGGCGACCGGTACGCCCTCGCGCGCGGCGAGGGCGTACAGCTCACGGGCGAGGGACCCGGCGATGCCCCGGCCCTCGAACTCCGGCCGCACCACGGTGTGCACGGGGACCAGGGCGGGACCCGGTTCGGCCAGGACGAAGTAGGCGATGTGACCGGCGAGTTCGCCGTCCGCGTGGGCTTCCAGCCGGCCCGCCGCGCGGTCGTCCCTGATCTCCGTGTCGGTCATGGTGTTCCCGTTCCTCCGGTCTGCTCGTCGATCCGGGACCGCTGGTACGGGTCCGGACGTTCCCCAGGGTGCGGCACCCGGTGACGACTGGGCCGTCCCCTGCGGTGCCGGTGTGACGATACGGGCCCGGGTGCCCGGCCCGGCGTCGGGCTCGCCCCGGCGGGCGCGTTCGTCCCCTCAGGCGGACGCGGGCACCGCGGTGTGCGGGGCCCGCCGGGTGTCGCCGCCGGGTGCGGGTGCGGAGGGGTCGGCGCCGAGCTCGACGATCCGGTTGCCCTCGTCGACGTGGACCACCCGGGGACGCAGCGCCCTGGCCTCGGCGTCCTCCACCTGGGCGTAGCTGATGACGATCACCAGGTCGCCGGGGTGCACCAGGTGGGCCGCCGCGCCGTTGATCCCGATGACGCCGGTGCCCCGCTCGCCCTCGATGACGTACGTCTCCAGACGGGCGCCGTTGGTGATGTCGACGATGTGGACGAGTTCACCGGGCAGCAGGTCAGCGGCGTCCAGGAGGTCCGCGTCGATCGTCACGGAACCGACGTAGTGCAGGTCAGCCTGGGTGACGGTCGCCCGGTGGATCTTGGACTTGAACATGGTGCGCAGCATCGGGGTACTCCTGGGGCTAGGCTCCCTGCCTGCGTTTGTGCAGGTCAAGGGCGGTTTACCTACCCTACAACGAGTGGCGTGTCCGGGCGGCGTCGCCCAGCTCACCCGTGGGCGAGGTCGTCCCAGGGCTGGAAGCCGGCGAACTCGACGGGGTCGTCGTCCTCGTCCGGGGCGGCGAACCCCTGCGTGACCAGCGTGCCGCGCTGCCAGGCGAGGAGCGTGTCGATCAGGCCGCCCTCCAGCGGCGGGCCCTGGTCCGCGTGGCGCGGCCAGACGATCAGCGGCCAGGTTCCGGGATCCGCGCCCGTGGTGAGCCAACCGAGGTGGTCGCCGTCGATGGAGTCGGCGAAGGGGAGGAAGCCGCCGGGCTCGGGCCAGACGGCCAGTGGGTACCACTGCGCGTGCCCCTCCTTGAGCTGCCGGTAGGCGTCCGCCGTGTCCTCGACGTGGGTGAGGAAACGCCCCTCGCCGGTGGTCCCCAGCGGGGCGGGGAACCGCAGCCACCCGCTCCAGGTGCCGGCGCCGTACTCGTCCATCAGCCGTACGTACTCCCCGGGCAGTCGCGTGCCCAACTCGGCGAACAGCACCTCCCAGGAGCCGTCGCCGAGGTACGGCCGCTCGGGCGGTGGCGACAGCAGCCGCAACGCGTCCGGCCCGGTGCCGGTCTCCAGCGCGACCCGGCGCTCGGCCCCGGTGAGTCGGGGCGGGACCGGGGCGGGCGGGGTCCACGGCTCGGCGTCGGGAAGGAAGGCCGTCCGTGCGACGGTGCCCGGCAGCGGGCCCAACAGCGGGCCGGGAGGAGAGGGTAGGTCCCAGGTGTCGCGGACGGCGTGCCGCAGGAAGCCGGTAAGCGTGAGGGCGTACCGGTGCCACCGGAGCAGGCCGCTGCCCGGCACCGCCCCCGAGTGCCGCACCACCACGGTCCACTCGTCGGGGTCATCGGAGGTCGAGGTGTCCCAGAACAGCAGGTCGCTGCCCCGCGTGCAGCCCCAGGCCAACAGGCCGCCGGGCTCGGGGTGGAGCACGATCCGCTCGGTCTCGGGCAGTTCCCGCGCCTCGATCCGGGCCTCCCGGTGCGTCGCGCGCAGCCACTCGCCGTAGTCGAAGCGGTCCCGCTGGACGCACGGCACGTGCACCCACACGTATGCGCCGAGGTCCAGCGGCCCGTACCGGTCGGCGAGCCGCTTGTAGTCGGCCGGCAGCCGCAGTCCGAGCCAGTCCTCGACGGCCGCCCAGTCGACGGGGACGGCGAGGGGCGGGCGCTGGGCGCAGGGAGTGGTGAACGTGCCCGTGTCCGATGTCAATTGATGCCCTTCCCCCGCGCGCCGTGTGTCGACCGATTGTTCCGTCTGCGCCGGTCGGGCGGAAATCCGGGGGCGGCGGGGGTGCCGCAGGTCGATCGGACGCACCGCACCGGAGCCGGGCGGACGCCGATCGGTGCGGCGTCGTCCGGTGCCGCGCGGTCGGCGCCGGAGCACTCACTGCCAGGGGAACCGCTTGGCGGGGGTGATGCGCTCCAGCTGGTAGTACCTCGCCACGCAGCCGCTGGGCCAGGCCCGTCGTCCGCCCCGTCCGAAGGGCTCCGTCATCTTGCTGATCGACGTGGGGCGGTAGGGCAGTTCGTGGGCGCCGCGCTGCGCCTGGGCGTGCAGCCAGCGGTCCTGGCGGTCCCAGTTCCGGGCCCGCACCCGCATGGTGTCCTCCAGCTGGTGGAGGGGCAGGGCGAGCGCCAGGCACACCAGGCCGCACAGGGCGGCACTGGCCACCGTCACCGGTGCGGGGCGCCGCACCCGCCGGCGCAGCCGATGTCCCAGGAGCACGCCGATGCCGAGGAGCAGCACGAGGTAGAGGAACAGGAAGTCGTTCCACACCCGGGTGGACGTGACCGTGCCGGGTCCGAAGACGGGATAGACGGCGAGGACGCAGAGGTAGCCGGCGAGGAGGAAGGCGAGGACGCCCGCGCCGATCAGGGCGAGGTGTCTCCCCAGGGGGGTGGTGCTGCCGCCCGCCTTCGTGGCGAGCACGCCCAGCAGCACGCCGGCGGCGACCGCTCCCCCGTAGGTCCAGGTGGTGAGGACGGTTTCGAGGATGTGGGCGAAGCTCTTCGCGGCTCCAGTCAGGGCTTCGGGAGCGAACATGGACGCCAGCCCCGCGTTGCGTCCTTCACGTCGGTTGCGCGACCCCGGGGACGTGACGAGCACGAGGGTCCCGATCACGGTTCCTGCGGTTCCCGCGAGACACCACAGGCGTACGTAGCTCCGCTGGGGTCGGGGGACGATCCGGCGGCTGAGCAGCAACACGCCCACCAGGACGACCAGGACGACCACGGTGGTCTCCTCCGAGAGGGTGCCGATGACGACGCCGGTCAGGAGGGCGGTGCCGAGGGCGACGGCCTTCCCCGCGCGGGAGCGCGCTCGGAGCAACGGGATCGCGGCCGCAGTGGCCAGCACCGGCGCCAGGGTGTGGGAGACGGAGGCCGCCGGCCAGTAGAACGTCTTGTAGGTGTTGGGAGAGGCGAACAGGAAGAGGACCGTCACCATGGACGCCACCAGGAGCGGAACCCCCCGGGGGACGGTCACGCCGGCCCTGCGCACCGCCGCGGCGGTCACGGCCCAGAGCACGCCCAGTACCAGGAGGCCGCTGATCAGGGCGAACCACTGGTGTCCGGGAACGCCGAACCGCGCGTAGGCCCAGACGAGCAGGGCGTTCGCCACCCGTCCGTTGTCGCGGACGTAGAACTTCTCGACCATCCCCGGGAGACCGTCGTCGCGCACCACGGGCAGGAAGCACCAGTCGTCGCCGCTGGGGCGTACCCACCGTCCGACCCACATGGCCGCGGCGAGCAGGCCCAGGGGCACCAGGGAGCAGACCGTGGCCCAGTGTTGCCTCCACAGGCGCACGGACCGCGTGCGTTGCTCCCGGGGCGCCCCTTGCGTCTTGTTCGACTGCGGGGGACCGACCGTTCCGGAGCCGTCGATGACCATGCGCGGTGTTGCCCTTCGTCCGTCCTTCGGGGTGCGCCGATCCCCAGTCCGGGGGTGACCGTTCTCCTCAGACGGTGTCGGACTCGTCCGCCGGCCGTCGAAGACCGCCGCCGCGCACCTCGTACGGCGCCGGCGCCGGCGCCCCGGAGGTGATGGCCCACCGGGCGAGCAGGAAGGACAGCGGTGTGACGAGGACTCCCGCGGCCAGGGCGGCGATGTTCTCGTCCATGCCCAGGTGGCCGACGGCGAGGTAGAGGAGACCACCGGCCGCCAGGAGGCCGGCGACGCTCGACAGCGGGTAGCGGACGAACGCGTGCCACGTCGGTCTGGTCCGGCAGGTGATGTACGAGTTCAGGAGGAACGAGCCCACCACGCTCACCGCGTACCCCAGCACGTGCGCGGCCAGGTAGGGGAGCCATCGGTTCAGCGACATGTAGACGACCAGGTAGACGGCCGTATTGACGAAACCGATCGCGACGAAGAGCAGGAACTGACGTACCACCCGTCGAGTCCCTTCGGGTATCGCGGACACCACGCCGGTCACGTCGGGCACCCGCTCCTCGGGCGGGGACGCCCCGCGGGCCGCGTCCGTTTCCCGGACCACGTAGTGCGGACGCTTCTTCGTCTCGTGGTAGATGCGCCCCACGTACTCGCCGATGATCCCGAGGGTCACCAACTGGATTCCGCTGAGCGCGACGACGGCCGTCAGCAACGTGGCGTAGCCGGGGACCGAGGCCCCGTCCAGGGCGACCTTCGTCAGGGTCCACAGGGCGTAGGCGAGGGCCGAGAGGAAGATCCACAGGCCGGTGTGGATGGCGAGGCGCAGCGGACGGCTGTTGAAGGAGATGAGTCCGTCGATGCCGTAGTTGAGCAGCCGCCGGCCTCCCCACTTCGACGTGCCCGCGGCGCGCCGACAGTTGTGGTAGGTGAAGCTGACCGTGTCGAAGCCGATCCAGGAGAAGATCCCCTTGGAGAACCGGTTGTTCTCGGGCAGCGACAGCACGCTCTCCACCGCGCGCCGCGACAGCAGCCGGAAGTCGCCCGCCCCGTCGACCACGTCGACGTCCATGCAGTGGCGGACCAGCCGGTAGTAGGCCCGGCTGAGGGCGGCGCGCAGGACGCCTTCGCCGCTGCGGTCGCGCTGGGCCACCACCTGGTCGAAGCCCTGCCGGTGCAGTGCGAACATGCGGGGCAGGAGTGCCGGTGGGTGCTGGAGGTCGGCGTCCATCATGACGACGGCGCGTCCCCGGGCCATGCGCAGACCGGCGAGGAGCGCGGCCTCCTTGCCGAAGTTGCGGCTGAAGGCCGTGTAGTGGACGCGCGGGTCGACGGCGGCGATCCCGCTCAGCAGGGAGCGGGTGCCGTCGCTGCTGCCGTCGTCCACGTAGCACACCTCGAACGTCTCCCGGGTGGGCTCGACGGCCGAGAGCAAGGTGGTGTGGAACGCCTCGATGACTTCGGACTCGTTGAAGCAGGGCACCACGACGGAGATTTGCGGAGTAGTCACCGGGCACGATCTCTCTGGGGTAGCGAATGGACCACAGCCGTACGTTCGGGGAGCCTCCCTGGGGCCGCTGCACCGATTCCTCCGCACCGGCTTCCTCCGTCCCAGGCCATGCACGGGAATCACGACGGAACGCGTGCGTGTGTCTCCCCTCTGATGCCTATCACCCCTTCCCGGGCCCGGCCGTGTCATTGGTTCGCACGGGTGAGTGACGACGGACGACGCCCCGTGAGGTGCTCTCGACCGCCGGACCACCCGTACGGCCGAGGGCGCAGTCCGGGCCCGGCGCGTCGGTTGCCGGCGGGGCTCCGTGCAGTGATCATCTGCGGGTCGAGGGGGGCCGTCGCGGGAGGTCCGCAGTGTGGTGGACGGAATGCCTTCGCCGGGCGCCGGGGCGGTGGGCCTGTGGGCTGCTCGTCCTCGGCGCCCTGCTCGGCTCGGCCTGCTCACCGGGGACGGCGCCCGCTCCTCGTGGTCCGGACACGCCCGCCGTCGGCTCCGCTCCTTCCGAGGTGCCCGGGTGCCGACGGACGCTGGTGGGGGTGGCGCATCCCGACGACGACGTGTTCTTCGTGGATCCCGAGGTCCGGCGGACGATCCGCGCGGGGTGCCCGGTCGACACCGTGTACCTGACGGCGGGGGACGCGGGGAAGAAGGACCGCCGCGCGGCGGTGGCCTACGCCGACCAGCGGGAGTTCGGGGTCCGGGCCGCCTACGCCGAGATGGCGGAGGCGGACAACCGTTGGAAGCGGGCCGACGTGAAGGCCGGGAGCCGTCGGGTGCGCTCCTATCTGCTGGACGACCGGGCACGCGTCAGCGATGTGCGCCTCACGTTCCTCGACCTCCACGACGGCCTGCCCCAGGGCGAGCAGGAGAACAGTCTGCTGAGGCTGTTCAGGGGCGACCGGCGGAGCATCGCGGCGTTCCGCGGGGGCGGCTCGTACACGGAGGAGCAGCTGCTGGCGGCGGTCACGGCGCTGGTCCGACTGAGCCGGGCCGAGCGCATCCTCACCCTCGACCACGACAACGCCAGCTTCGCCTTCAGCCTCGCCGGCGGGGTCGACCACAGCGACCACGGCATCGGCGGCCGCTACCTCCGCCGGGTGGGCTACGCGCTCGGTGTGCCCGTCACCGCCTACCTCGCCTACACGATGTCGTCGTTGAAGGCCAATCTCGACGCGGCGCAGGTGGCGGAGAAGGACGAGATCGTGCGCTGGTACATCGCCAACCGGGAGTGCCGCGGCACCGGCCACTGCACCATGCCCACGCCCTACCGGGGCCCGCTGGCCGAGGACTGGGACCGCTGGACCCACCGTCAGTACCAGCAGGTCCACCGCGAGCCGCGCCCCGGGGAGGTCCTCGGAGACGTCGGGCGCACCACGTTCGCTTCCGGAAGGGCCCCGGAGCGGTGTCTGCACTCGACAGCGGGGACCGGGGACACCGGCACGGTCGGCATCCGGGCCTGTGACGGGTCCCCCGCGCAGCAGTGGGACACCGGGCCCGGCGACACGGTCAGGCCCCGGCTCGCCCCCGGTTCCTGTCTGACCGTGCTGCCGTCGGCCGTGGGGCTCCAGCGGTGCGGGACGGGCCGCCCGGACCAGCGGTGGACCCGGGAGCCGTGGCCGAGCAGCAGCACGTGGAAACGCACGGCCTGGCGGATCTCCGGGAACGGGGGCCGCTGTCTGTTCCAGGACGACCGGAGGTTCGCCCCCCGTTGGAACGACCGCAGCCACCAGGACCCCGAGCTGACGCTCGCCGACTGCGGGACGCGGCCCCGGCCCGAACTCTACTGGCGCTGGGGCGGCTGACGGCGGCGGCCGGCGGCCCCGTACCCGTCCGCGGGTGCCCCCTTCCGTGGCGCCGGCCCGTCCCCCGTGTCGCCGAACCGGGCCAGGGCCAACGCTCCCGTCACCGCCGCCGCGAAACCCGTGACGGCCAGCCACTGGAGGCCTTCGCGGGGCCGGTCGCCCAACCAGAGGACACCCGTCAGGGCGGGTCCGGCCGTTTCGGCCACGACCATGCCCGCCGTCGCCACGGTCACCGAGCCGCCCCGCAACGCCGAGGTGAGCAGGAGGAACCCCGCCGCCCCACCGAGCAGCAGCGCAGAGAGGGCCGGGTCGGCGAAGAGCCGGGGTACCGTGAGGGAGTCGATCGTCCGGACCGCGACCTCCACCACTGCGAAGCCCGCGCCCGCACCGAGCCCCAGCAGCAGCGTGCGCGGCCCCGGTGGGAACCGCCCCGCGAACGCGCCGACCAGGAGCACAGCGAGGGCGGCGCCGAGCAGGGACCAGCGCAGGGCGGCCGGTCCGACGCGGTTCCCCGCCGGCCCGGAGGCGAGGGCGATCATCGCCAGTCCCCCGCAGACCGTGGCCACCGCGGCCCACTCCACGGTGGTCAGCCGGGTCCTGAGGAGCCCGGCGGCGACCACGGCGGTGACGGCGAGGCTGGCGGCGAGCGCGGCGCCCACCGCGTAGAGGGGGATCGAGCGCAGGGCGATGACCTGGAAGACGAACCCGAGGCCGTCGAGCGCGAGACCGGCGACGTATCGCCACTGGCGCAGCGCACGCACCAGCAGCACGGGGTCGACGCCGGAGCCGGAGCCGGCTTCCACGGCTCTGGCGGCGACGGCCTGGAGCACGGAGGCCGTACCGAAACAGCAGGCCGAAGCGAGTGCGCACACCATCCCCAAGGACACGGGACGGACTGTAGGCCACGGGACGGCGCAGCGCCGGGGGGACGGCCCGGGGCCACGCGGGCCGCACCCGTACGGGATCACCGGGCGGTCCGCGGTCCCGGGTCAACGACCGGGCCGGACGTCGACCGACCCGATGCACTCCTGACTCGCCGGTCCGGCAGGCGGACCGACGGTGCCCGGAAGCACACGAGGAGGCTGCACCAGGCGATGACCGCCGCGTCCCGTCCCAGGGGCAGGGCACCGGTCGCTCCGCTTCCCGGCGGCCGCCCGCGGGGCTCAGGTTCCGGGCGGTGGCGCTGCGGACCGCTCCGCACCGCCGGGCCCACCCTCCGCGGGCGCACGCCGACGCAGCAGCGCCGCCAGTGCGCAGAGCACCAACGCCGTCACGATCGCCACGAAGTGCTCTCTGCCCGCCAGGTTGGTCTTCACCACCACTTCGACGGCCATCGCCACCACCACCAGCACCGCGGTGAACCACGCCCGCAGGCTCACGCACACGCAGATCGCGAGTCCCGTGACCGCGGCCGAGGGCCCGGTGTCGACGACCTGCGCGTCCGCTGCGGACAGCCCGAGCGGTCCGTCGGGACCGACGGCGACCCCGAACCGCGCGTACAACGTCCCGGCGAGGGTGCAGACGTAGGCGACCACGAGGGTCCGCGGTCGGCCCAGGACGATCTCCGCGGTGCCGAACACCAGCAGCACCTGTGCCAACGCACCCCACGTGGGCAGGCTGAGCGCGGGGACGAAGAGCGAGGCCGGGGTGCGGAGCAGGGCGAGCCACACCGGGTCCGCCGCACGGACGAACCCGATGTCCTGGACGAAGCCGTGGCCCCACTCCTGGTTCTGGACGGCGTCGAAGAGCACGATGAGGGCCATCGAGACGAGCGTCAGCGGGATCGCCCGCCACCCCTGGACGACCAGCGCGTTCCGCACGGCCGCGGAGAACGGTCCCCACTCGCGCCGGGCGAACGAGGCCGCCCGGCTCAACGGCGGGTGTCCAGGTGCGCGCGGTGCAGCCACTTCGGTGGTCCGGGTGCTTCCAGGAAACCCTCGGCGCGGGCGCTCGCCAGTCCGATCCGCAGCAGGTCGGTGCTCTGGCCGTAGAGCAGGAACCGGGGTTCCCAGACGGGCCGGTACTTGGCGTTGGCGCGGTACAGCGACTCGATCTGCCACCAGCGGGAGAAGAAGGTCAGCAACGAGCGCCACAGCCGCAGCACCGGTCCCGCACCGAGCCGGGAACCGCGTTCGAAGACCGCGCGGAACATCGCGAAGTTCAGCGACAACTGGCGGATGCCGAGGTCACCGGCGCGCCGGATCAGCTCCAGCACCATGAACTCGAACAGGCCGTTGTCCGCGTCGTGATCACGGCGCATCAGGTCCAGGGAGAGCCCGTCGGTGCCCCAGGGGACGAAGCTCAGCAGCGCACGCGGCAGCCCGTCGGCGTCGCGACAGACCAGCATCACGCACCGGCCGTCCCCGGGGTCGCCGAGTCTGCCCAGCGCCATGGAGAAGCCGCGTTCGGTGTCCCCGCCGCGCCAGTCGTCGGCCAGTTCGATCAGCCGGTCCATCTCGTCCGGGGGGAGGCCCTGGTGCCGGGCGACGGCGACGGTGTAGCCGGCGCGTTCGATCCGGTGGTGCGCTTGGCGGACGTTGCGCATGGCACGCCCCTCAAGGGTGAACTCGCCGATGTCGACGATCGCCTCGTCGCCCAGTTCCAGGGCGTTGAGCCCGTGCCGGGCGTAGACGGTGCCGCCCTCCTCGCTCGCCCCGATGACGGACGGGGTCCAGCCGTGCTCGCGGGCCTGGGCGAGCCAGCGGTCGATCGCCCCCGGCCATGCCTCCGGGTCGCCGATCGGATCGCCGGACGCGAGCGACACCCCGCCGACCACTCGATAGGTGACGGCGGACTTGTGCGTCGGCGACCAGATGACGCTCTTGTCCCGGCGCAAGGAGAAGTAGCCGAGGGAGTCGCGGTCCCCGTGCTGCTCCAGCAGGGCGCGCAGGCGCTCCTCGTCGTCCTCGGTGAGCGGGTCGACGGCTCGACGGGACCTGAACGCCGCATAGAGGACCAGCAGGATCAGCGCCGTGCTCATCAGGTTGATGAGCACCTCGGCCCAACCGGGGGTGGTGATGCCCTCGAAGTGGATGTCGTCGTAGGCGAGGGAGAGCATGCGGAGCAGACCGTAGTGCCAGCGCTCCAGGAAGTCGGAGCGTCCGGGGTCGGGGTCGGTGTTGGTCACGGTGACCATGGCGGCGGCGAGCAACGACCCCACGGCCAGCCCGCCCACCGCGATGGCGGTCGCCAGTTTCGGATTGGAGCGGTCGCCCTTCGCGTAGAACTCGCGCCGGCCGGCGAGCAGGGCGGTGACGAAGAGTGCGGTCACCAGGGCCGCGATCCAGTTCTGGGCGTGCTGGCGGTACTCCGGCAGTCCGAGGGCGACCGCGCTCAGCACCAGCGCCGGTCCGCTCAGCACGAGGTTGAGGATCCATGCGGCCCGTTTGCGGCGCCGCATCGTGATCGCCAGGAACAGGACGAAGGCGCCGGAGAAGAATCCGGGGGTGACCAGGTAGGGCGTGAAGAACTCGTCGTCGTCGTGCCGTCTGATGTCGTTGCCGAAGGAGATCCACACGGCACTGAGGAGGTCGACGAACGCGACCGCGCGCAGGTACCAGACGGCGAACGCGTACGAACGTCGCCGCCACTGGCTGAGACCGGTGCTTCGACGCGGACTCGGATGAACGCGCCCCATGCCAGCGAGCCTAGAAGGAACGGAGCACGGGAACCCGGTGGAACGGCGTGGTGAACGGGTGGACCGCACCGGCCCGGTGAACGGGCGAAAGCGGTGCGCCGGCCGGGGGCGGGCGGTGCACCTACCCGGGGGCGAAGGCGGAACCCACCGGTACGACGATCGGCAGACCGGTGCGCGGATCGGTCAGTACGTCCGCGTGGAGTCCGAAGACCTCGGCCAACGTGCCCGGGGTGAACACCTCGTGCGGCTTTCCGCGGGCCAGGACCGCACCGTCCTTCATCACCACGACGAGGTCGCTGTACTGCGCGGCCAGGTTGAGGTCGTGCAGCACCATCGCCACGGTGCGACCGCGCTCCCGGTTCAGATGGCGCACCAGGTCGAGCACTTCCACCTGGTGCGCCAGATCGAGATAGGTGGTGGGCTCGTCGAGCAGCATGATCTCCGTGTCCTGGGCCAGGGTCATGGCGATCCAGGCCCGTTGTCGCTGGCCTCCGGAGAGCTGGTCCAGGCGCCGGTCGCGGAGGTCGGCCAGGTGGGTTAGCTCCAGGGCGCGGTCCACGGCCTCCTCGTCCTGCGGGGACCACTGACGGAACCACCGCTGGTGCGGGTGTCGTCCGCGGGTGACCAGGTCGCGCACCACGAGGCCCTCGGGCGCGACCGGGTGCTGCGGCAGCAGGCAGAGGTGCCGCGACACCTCTCGGGTCGCGGTGGCGTGCACGGATTCCCCGTCGAGGCGCACCCGGCCGGCGGTGGGCGCGAGCATGCGGGCCATGGTGCGCAACAGGGTCGACTTCCCGCAGCCGTTGGGGCCGATGATCGTGGTGATCATCCCGTCGGGCACGTCCAGGGTGAGGTCCCGGACGACCGGGTCGCTGCCGTAGCCGACGGTCACGGCCTCGGCCCCGAGCCGCGAGGCGGGCGGGTGGACGCTCGGGGTGGTCATGCGGCGTTCCTCCGGTTGGTGCGGATGAGGAGCCAGATCAGGTACGGCGCTCCGACGCAGGCGGTGACGACCCCCGCAGGGACGCCGGAGGGGAGGACCGTGCGGCACATCAGGTCGGCGGTGACGACGAGGCAGGCGCCGTAGACCATCGAAGCGACGGGCGGTGGCCTCGATCCACCGGTCAGCCGGAGGGCGATCTGCGGGACGACGAAGGCGACGAACCCCAGCGGCCCGACGGCGGAGACGGCCGCCGCCGCGAGCAGCACGGCGGCGAGCAGGGTGAGGAGTTGGGTGGTCGGGAGGCGCACCCCGAGCCCGCGGGCGGTGTCGTGGCCGAGGTGGATCGCATTGAGGTGTCGGCCGAGCAGCAGCGACAGCGGGACCATCACGGCGAGGACGACGGCGACGGGGGCGGCGTGGTCCCAGCCGCGTCCGTTGAGGTTGCCGTACAGCCACACCTGGGCGCTCGCGGCGTCGTTGATGCTGGCCCGGACCAGGAGCCACTGGGTGGCGGCGGTGAGTACCGAGCTGACGGCGATGCCCGTCAGGACCAGTCGTTGCGGGTCCAGTCCCCGCCGCCGGGCGAGGAGCCAGAGCAGGCCGGCGGCGGCGATGCCGCCGGCGAAGGCCGCAGGGACGAGGCCGAAGCGTTGCAGGGGCCCGTCGACCAGTCCGCCGCCGTACCCGGCCGATGTCCCCTGGATGATGACGAGCACGGCGGCGAGGGACGCTCCTTGGGTGACGCCGAGGATGTCGGGGCTGGCCAGCGGGTTGCGGGCGAACGTCTGGGTCAGGGCCCCCGAGAGTCCCAGGGCGGCGCCGGCCAGCACGGCCACGGTGGCCTGCGGCAGCCGGAGTTCCCTGACCAGCAGGGCGTGGGCGGGGTGGTCGCCGATGACCAGAGCCCGGAACGCCTCGCCCACGCCGAGGGTGAAGTCACCGGTCGCCAGGTCGACGGTGACCAGCAGGACGAGCAGCGCCAGACCCGCGAGGGTGGCGGACAGGGCCCGCAGCGGCAGCAGCCAGGAGGCGGCTCCCAGGCGTACGGGGGTCTTGGCGAGGCGGCGCGGACTGCTCATATGCGCACCAGCGTGGTGCGGCGGACGATCAGCACGAAGACCGGGCCGCCGAGCAGGGCCATCATGATGCCGACGTGGACCTCCGACGGCAGGGCGATGACCCGGCCGATCGTGTCGGCCAGGGTCAGCAGCAGTCCGCCGAGCACGGCCGAGTACGCGCTCACCCAGCGGTAGTCGACCCCGCACAGGTAGCGGGCCGCGTGGGGGACGGTGAGGCCGACGAATCCGATCGGGCCGCAGGCGGCGGTGGCCGCACCGCAGAGGACCATGACGGCGGCGATGCCGAGGACCTTCTGTCGCAGCGGGTGCTGCCCCAGCGACCGGGCGACGTCGTCGCCGAGTTGCAGCAGGTTGAGCCCGGGGGCGCTGGCGGCGGCCAGGAGCAGCCCGAGCAGGAGCAGCGGCAGTGTCGCGTAGAAGATGTCGAGGCCGCGTCCCATGACCGTGCCGGACCCCCAGACGCGGTACGCCTGGATGGAGTCGGCGTCGCGGACCGCGATGCCCTGGGTGAGGGCCATCAGCAGGGCGGTCGTCGCGGCGCCGGCCAGGACCAGGGAGAGGGGGTCGGGTCCGCCGCGGCTGGAGCCGATGGCCAGGACGGCGACCGCTGCGGCGCCGGCGCCGGCGAGCCCGAACCACAGGTAGCCGGCGATGGTGTCGATGCCGAGCAGCGCGATGCTCAGCACCACGGCCAGCGCGGCGCCGGCCTCGATGCCGAGCAGACCGGGGTCCGCCAGCGGGTTGCGGGTCTGCCCCTGCATCAGCGCCCCGGCGAGCCCGAGTGCGGCGCCGACGGCGAGCGCCAGGGCCGTCCGGGGGACGCGCAGGTCGTGGACGATGATGGCGGCCTCGCTGCCGTCGGGGCGCAGCAGCACGTCCAGCACCTCGGCGGGCGGGAGTCCGCCCGCGCCGACGGCCAGGCTGAGCGCCGTGACGACGGGGACGGCAGCGAGCAGGAGGGCCAGTCCGAGCCAGAGGCGTTCGGCGCGCGGGGAGGCGGGGCGGGCCGTCCCGGTCGGCGTCATGCGGGGTAGAACCGGGTCCAGCGCTCGCGCTGGACCGGCAGGGTGAACGGCAGGCCGAGTTTCTCCCGCAGGGTGCCGTGGGCGTACTCGCGTTTGTGGATGCCGCGGGCCTGGAGGAGCGGCACCACCGTGTCCACGAAGTCGGCGAGGGCGGACAGGACGGGCACGCCGAGGGTGATGCCGTCGTGGGCCCCGGACGCGAAGTCGACCGCGATCCGGTCGGCGATCTGCTCGGGTGTGCCCACCACCATGCTCGGCGAGTCGACGGTGGGTGCGTCCTCGGGCGCGAGGTCGAGGAGTTCCCGTTGGAAGGCCCTGGCTTCGGCTTCGGTGCTCTTGACGAAGGGCACCAGGTGGGGCACGACCTTGAGGGCGTCGGCTGCGCGGCCGGCCGTGACCGCTCGGTCGATGAGGTCCTTGCGGTAGGCGCGGCCCACCTGCGGGTCGGTGTAGGCGGCGTAGACGAGGTCGGCGTACGCCCCGGCGAGTGCGCGGCCGGCGGGTGAGGGGCCGGCCTGGCAGATCAGCGGCACGGTCTGCGGTGAGCGGGGCGTACCGAGTGGTCCGTCGACCTGTACGTGCTCACCGGCGAAGTTGACGGCGTGGATCTTCTCGGTGTCCACCGGGGTCAGCCGCGAGCGGTCGGCGGTGATCGCGTCCGGCTCCCAGGAGTGCCAGAGTTGGAGGCAGGCGTCGATGAACTCCCGGGCCCGGCCGTAGCGGATCTCGCGGCCCTCGGCCTCGTCGAAGCCGTGGTTGCGGGCCTCCTGCACCGAGGCGGAGGTGACGACGTTCCAGCCGGCCCGACCCTTCGAGAGGTGGTCGAGGGTGGCGAGTTGGCGGGCCGCGGCGTAGGGCGTCCAGTAGCTGGTGCCGAGGGTGGCGATCAGGCCGATGTGTTCGGTGTGCGCGGCGATGGCGGTCAGGAGTTGCACGGGGTCGAGGTCGAAGAAGAGCGCGGCGTCGGGGGTGTGGAACTGCGCACGGTGGTCGACGACGAAGAGGGCGTCGAAGCGGCCCGCCTCGGCGAGGCGCGCTTGTTCGAGGTGGAAGTCGAGGTCGTTGACCCGGGTGACGTCCATGGTGGGGTGGCGCCAGGCCTCCCAGGGGAACCCCTGTGAGGTGAGCACGTAGTTGAGCACCAGTGGGCGCTGCATCAGGCGGTGGCCTTCCTGAGCTCGTCGAACAGCTTCACGCCGCTCTTCTCGTCGGTGACGGTGCCGTCGCCGAGGAGGACGGCGCGGATGTCGCGCAGGACCCACGGGACGTCGAAGGCTCCGGAGCCGTACCAGGCGGCGAAGTCGACCGCACCGACCGTGGAGTCGCCGACCTCGAACAGCGGGTTGTCCAGCGGGTCGGGTGCTCCGTACTGGACCGATCCGCTGAGGACGAAGACGATCGGAGCGACCAGTTCGCCCAGTTTCTCCTCGCTCACGCTGGTGTACCCGTACTCCAGGCCGGTGCGGTTCTGGCCGTGCGTGGCGGGGCGCTTGAAGCCCAGGTCGGTCAGGACCGGGCCGGCGGTCCGGCTGCTGCCGTAGGCGCAGAAGGTTCCGTCACCGCACGCGGACATCAGCGAGACGGTCCTGCCGGCCAGGCCCGCTCGGGCGAGGTCGCCCTTGGTGGTGGCGATCTCCCGGTCGAGGTGGTCGATGACGGCTTTGACCGTACTGCTGTGACCGGTGGCCCGACCGAGGAGGTGCAGGCTCTTCTCCCACGGTGTGGAGGCCGGGGTGATCAGCACCGGAGCGATCTTCTTCAGGTCGTCGAGCAGTTCGTCGGTGCTGGGACTCTGCTCACCGATGATGAGTGCCGGCTGCGCCTGGAGGATGCGTTCGACCTTGTCGGGGGCGACCAGTTCGACGCCCTCGTCGGCCAGCAGTCGGTGGCGTGCTTCGAAGGCCGCGTCGCCCTTGTAGGAGTACGTTCCGGAGTGGGTGGGGGTGACGCCGATCGTGAGGAGTTCGGTCGCCGTCCTCGGGTCGAGGGCCCAGACCTTCCGGTCGGTGACGGGAACGGTGGTCTTCCCGTAGGCGCCGGCGAGGGTGACCTCGCTCGGCCCGCCGCTGCGGGCGGCTTCCTCGCCCTGGTCGCCGGAGCTGCCGGAGCCGCAGGCGGTGAGGACGAGCACGGCCGAGACGAGCGTGGCTAGCGCGTGCGCTGCACGGCGGCGGGTGACGGTGCTCAGCATGGGCGGGTGTTCTCCTGGTTGATGTGCCGGTGGGTGGGCCGGGTGTGCGGCCCCCGGTGCCGCCTCCGCCGCCCCGGGGTGCAGTAAGGCTTGCCTAACCTCAATCTTGAGTCTTCAAGGCAACTTGATGTCAAATGGGCCCATGAGCGATCCACTTGGTGTCTCGATCGGCCAGGCAGCAGCCCTCTACGGCCTCGCCCCGTCGACGCTGCGGTGGTGGGAGGCCCAACGAGTGCTGCGCGAGCCGCCGCGGGTGAACGGACGACGGTCCTACGACGAGACCGAACTCCGTCGCATCGGCCTGGCCTACTTGTGCTGCGTGGTGGGAGCCATGCCGCTCGAACAGGCGTCCGCGGTGACTGCGGGTGGCCGGAACCGGCAGTGGCAGAGCGCCGTGAAGCGCCAGGCCAGGCTGACCGAGGAGAAGATCAGGCAGCTCCAGAGCGCTCATGCCTATCTGTTGCACCTGTTGCAGTGCCCGGACGACGACATCGTCGGGCAGTGCCCGGATCTCGACGGCGAGTTGGTCGAACACACGCCGCGCGGGCTCGTCGCGATACCCGACCTCGTCGCCGCGGCACGGTCGATACCGCGGCGCACCGCGGGCCGCCGGTCCCGTGACGAAATGAAGCCCTTGCGTGAGGAAAGCACTACCCCTTCGCGTCGCTGCGCCGTCTGCGCGGGGCCGGTCGCCCAAGCGGCGCGGGGTCGTCGCCGCACGTACTGTTCGCGCGCGTGTCAGCAACAGCAGTACCGGCAGAACGCGAACCGGCCACCGGTCTGACGGGGTCGGGGCCGGCCCGGTGCCTCACGGACCGGGCCGGCCCCGCCGTTCTCCGTTCAGCCGCGCGGCCGGCCGGCGCCCGCGGCCCCGGTGCGCGGTCGCAGTCGATCACCGACCGCGGCGACCACCGTCTCCCAGGCGTCGTCGACGAAGAAGTGGTCCCCGGGGAAGGTGAGCAACTCGAAGCCGCCGGTGGTGTGCTGGTGCCACCCGGCGAGTTCCGCCAGCTCGGCGTCCCGGTCCTCCTCGCCGCCCAGCGCGGTGACGGGGCAGGTCAACCGGGGTCCTGGCGTGAAGGCGTAGGTCTCCGACGCGGTGAAGTCGGCCCGCAGGATCGGCAGCAGCAGCTTGCGGAATCCGGGATCGGTCAGTGCGCGCAAGGTGCGCGAGCGTTCGCTGAGCTTCGCCAGGAACTCCGTGTCCGGCAGGTGGTGCAGTACCTCCTCGCGCATCGGGAGCTGCGGCGCCCGGTGGCCCGACACCAGCAACCTGACCGGCTGGACGCCGTGTTCCGCCACCAGCATCCGGGCGCTCTCGAAGGCGAGCAGCGCTCCGAGGCTGTGTCCGAACAGGGCGATCGGCCGGTCCACCAGGGTCGCCAGCCTGGTCCGGACGTCGTCCAGCAGCGCGTCCCAGCGGTGCTCGGGCCGTTCGCCGATCCGCTCCCCGTGGCCGGGCAACTGCATGGGGCGCACCTCCACGCCCTCGCCCAACGGCCGCCGCCACCGGACGTACGTCTGGGCGTTGCCGCCGGCGTAGGAGAAGCAGAGCAGGCGCAGCCGGTCAGTCACCCGGGCTCACCCCGATCATGATCGAAGCGATGGTGCGGAGCAGCACGTTGGACGTGCCTTCGTAGATCTTCCCCGCCTTGGCGTCCCGGTAGAACCGCTCCACCGGATAGGCGTCGGTGAACCCGTTGCCGCCCAGGGTCTCCACGGCCACCGAGGCAGCCCGCTCCGCCACCTGGGACGCGGTGTACTTCGCCATGGCGGTGCCCCGGATCCGCTCGACCGGGTCGGCGTCCCGTTGGAAGAGGCCGACCGTCTCGTACAACAACGCCCGCGCCGCGGCCAGCTGACTGGCCACGTCGGCCAACGGGAACTGGACGCCCTGGTAGTCGGCGATGCGGTTGCCGAACTGCACGCGGGACCGGCTGTAGCCGACCGCCACGTCCAGCGCCCCCTGGGCGAGGCCGACCATCTGGGCGGCGATGCCGAGCCGTCCCAGGTCCAGTCCGCCCATGGCCACCGTCTGGCCGCCGCCGGGCGGGCCGATGCGCTGGGCGGCACGGACCGGGGTGCCGTCGAAGACCACGTCCGACGTGGCCGCCGCCCTCACCCCCATCTGCTCCACCCGGTTCTCCACGGACACTCCGGGGGCGTCGGCGGGCACCACGAACGCGGTGGGCCCGCCGTCGTCGAGGAGGGCGAAGGTCAGCAGCAGATCGGCGTTGCGCGCATTGCTGGTCCACCGCTTGCGGCCGTGGAGCAGGTACCCCCCGTCGTCCTCCCGGGCGAGCGTGGTCAGGGCGAACGCGTCGCTGCCGGCCTGCTCCTCGGACAGGGCGAAGGCCCCGATCTTCCCGGTGGCCAGCAGCGGGAGGTACTTCCTGCGCTGGTCGCCCGTGGCGTGCCGCAGCAGCGATCCGGCGACGAGCACGTTGTGGACGTGGACCCCGACGGCGATCCCGGGGTCCACCCGGGCCACCTCCTCGATGGTGAGGATCAGCTGGCAGAGGGTGCCCCCGGTGCCGCCGTAGCCGCGCGGGATCTCCACCGACATCAGACCCGCCGCGAACAGTTCCTCGCGGAGCGTGGCGTCCAGGCTGGCCGTCCGGTCCATCTTGGCGGAGAGGGGGCCGATCTTCTCCTCGGCGAACTGCCGGACCCGCGCCCGCCACTCCTGGTTCTCCGGACTGTCGTGGCGCTCCGCCGGTGCGGGCCGTTGCGCTGCCGCGCTCACCGTGCCTCCCCCGCCGTCACCGGGCGCACGGCGTCCAGCGCGCCCGCCAGTTCGGCCACCGTGCGGGCGGCCAGCAGTTCGCTCAGTGCGAGGTCGAGCGCGTGTTCGCTGCGCAGTCGGGCGGTCAGCTGCATGGCGCCGATCGAGTGCAGGCCCAGCTCGCCCAGGGCGTCGCCCGCGCCCACCTTCGGCACCTCCAGCACCTCGGAGAGCAGCCGGGCGAGCAGGTGTTCGGTCTCGGTCCTCGGGGCGATGAACTGCTCTGCCGTCCCGTCGTCCGGTGCGGGCAGGGCAGCGAGGTCCACCTTGCCGCCGGGGGTGGTGGGGATCCGGTCGATCAGGTACACCGCGGCCGGCACCATGTGTTCGGGCAGCCGGGCGCGAACGAAGTCCCGCACCGGTTCGGCGAGCCGGGGTCCGGCAGCGGGCGTCGGATCCGGTTCCTCGGGCACGACGTATCCGACGATCCGCTTCGCGGCTCCGGTGCCGCGGACGGCCACCGTCGCCGACCTGGTGCCGGGGGCCTCGCGCAGCGCGGCTTCGACCTCGCCCAGTTCGACGCGGAACCCGCGCACCTTGACCTGCGAGTCCGCCCGTCCCAGGAAGCGGTACTCGCCCTGCGAGGTGCCGGTGGCGAGGTCGCCGGTGCGGTACAGGGGGACGGGGTCGGAGGGTGAGCCGACCAGCGGGTCGACACCGAAGCGCTGTGCGGTGAGCGGGTCCCGGGCGTGGTACCCGGAGGCGACCGCGTGCCCGGCCACGCACAGCTGACCCGTGGCGCCCACCGGGACCGGGCGGTCGTGCTCGTCGAGCAGGTACACCCGCTGGTTGGGCAGTGCGCGACCGATCGGGATCGGCCGGTCGGTGCGCACGTCCTCCGGGCGCACCAGGTGGTAGGTGGACACCACGGTGGCCTCGGTCACCCCGTAGAGGTTGTACAACTCGACGTCCCGGTCGGCGAACGCGGCGAACCAGGGCCGCAGGATCGCGGGGTCCAGCCGGTCGCCGCCGAGGAACACCTTCCGCAGCGTCGTGTCGCCGGCCAGCTCGGGCACCAGGTGTTCGAACAGCGAGGGCGTCTCGCTGAGCACCGTCACCCGTTCCTCGGCGATCAGGTGGGCCAGGGCCCGCGGATCGCGTCCGGTCTCCCGCGGCACCACGACCAGTTCGGCGCCGTTGCCCAGTGCCCCCCAGATTTCCCACACCGAGTAGTCGAAGGCGAAGGAGTGGGCGAAGGTCCACACGTCCTCGGCGGTGAAGCCGAAGGCGTCACGGCCCGCGGCCAGCAGGCTCTGCACATGCCGGTGGGTGATCGGCACGCCCTTGGGCCGGCCGGTCGAGCCGGAGGTGTAGAGCAGGTAGGCCGCCGCGTCGGGGTCGGTGGCCGCCGGCGGTCCGCCGCCGGCCGGCTGCCCGGCCGCGTCCGCGAGGGTGACCACGGCCGTGTCGCCGGTGGGGAGCGGCCCGTCCGGCGCGCCGTCGGTGAGCACCAGTTCCGCGGCGGAGTCGGCCAGGATGTCGGCCAGCCTGCTCGGCGGGTAGTCCGGGTCCAGGGGGACGTAGGCGGCGCCGGCCTTGAACACGCCGATCATGGCCGCGACCAGATCGACGGAGCGGGGCAGGCTCAGACCCACGCGGGTCACGTCCGGACGGCGTTCGGTCAGCGCGGCGGCGATGCGGTCGGAGTACGCGTCCAGCTCGCGGTAGGTGAGCGTCTGCTTCTCGCAGCGCACGGCGACCGCGTCGGGGCGAGCGGCCGCGTGCCGCCGGAACGTCTTGTGCAGACAGGCGTCCGCCGGCTGGACGAGCGGGGTGACCTCGGGCCGTGGGGTGCTCAGGAAGGTCAGCTCCCCCAGGGTCACCTCCGGACGCTCGATGATCTGCGTCAGCACCGAGACCACCTCGTCGGCGAAACGCTTCGCGACGTCGTCGGCAACCCTCCTGCGGTCGTAGACGACCCGTAGCGGCATGTCGTCGCCCGGCATGATCACCATGGTGATCGGGAAGTGCGGCCTGCCGTCGTAGGCCAGCCCGGTCATCTCCGCTCCGACGTCGGCGAGGTCGAAGTCCGGCATCGGCACGTTCTCGTAGGAGACGCTGCTCTGGAGGATCGGCACCGCGGTGTCCAGGCCGAGCAACGACTGCATCTCGGGCAGGGGCACGGCGCTGTGCTGGCTCGCCTCGACGACGTGCTTGCCGAACTCCCGCAGCCAGGACCGCAGCACCATCGCGGGGTCCAGCTTCCGGCGCAGCGGTAGCGTGGCGATCATCGGACCCAGGATGTCCGTGGAGCCGACCAGGTCGGGGGGCCGGTGCGCCATGGTGATCCCGCAGGCGAGGTCGGTGCGGCCGAGGAAGCGGCCCAGCACGATGAACCAGGCGCCCTGCGCCAGGGTGGCGAGGGTCAGCTGTTCCGCCCGGGCCAGGGTGGTCAGCCGGGGGGCCAGCTCGGTCAGCAGCTGCTCGAAGTGGGCGTGGGTGGACTGCCCCGCGGGCACCTCGGTCCCGCCCAGGTGCACCTGTTCGACCGGCCGGTAGTCCGCCAGTTCCCGGCGCCAGAACTCCCGTGCCGCCGTGCTGTCCCGGTCGCGCCACCAGGACAGGTAGTCGCGGTACGGCCGCCCCGGGGAGGTGGTGGGCCGCCCGCCCCGGCAGAGCAGCCGGTAGTGGTCGATGAAGTCCTGGATGGCCAGCGTGAACGACCAGCCGTCCATCAACAGGTGCGAGAACCGCCAGGAGAACGTCCATCGTTCGGCACCGCGCCGGATCAGCGTACTGCGCATCAAGGGCACGTCGGCCAGGTCGAATCCGGCCGCCCGCTCCGCGGCGAGGGACGCCTCCAACCGGTCCTCCTGCGCCCGGTCGTCGAGCGCGCGCCAGTCCAGCGTTTCCAGGGGCAGTCGGGCCGTGCCGTGGACGACCTGCATCACGGTGCCGTTCTTGCGCCAGTGGAAGGAACTGCGCAGGATCGGATGCCGGTCGACCACCAGTTGCCAGGCCCGCTCGAAGTGCTCGGGGTGCATCGTCCCGGAGAACTCCAGCCGCAGTTGTTCCACGTAGATGCCCAGGCCGGGCTGGGCGAGCTGCTCGTAGAGCAGGCCCTGTTGGATCGGGGAGAGTTCGTAGATGTCCGCGATGTCGCGGACGGGTCGCTGGGTCGCGCCGTTGTCAGTCATCGCTGTCGCGTCCGCCTTCGTCACACGTCACCGCAGTTCGTCGAGGAATTCGTCGAGCTCGTCTTCGGACAGACCGGCCAGGGGGAAGTCGGACGGTTCGTAGGAGCCCTCCCCCGCTCCGCGGCAGTGCGTGGCGATCTCCTCCAGCACTGCGTCGAACGCGACGGTCAGGCGGCCTTGTTCGGCCGCGGTCAGGGACCCGTCGAGCTGCCAGCGGATGCGCAGGGCCCCGTCCACCACGGCCGTGCTCAGCTGTCCGACCGTCCGGTCGTGCCATCCGGCGACTCCGGCCACTCCGGCGAAGTCCGCGGGAACCGTGATCGCGCCGTCGACGCGGTCCCAGGTCACCGGTTCCCGCACGGCGAGGGTCGTCCCGCGGACCGGGTGCGGTTCCGGGGCCCGGAGCTGGGCCTTCACCGCGGGCAGGAACTCGCCCGGCGCGGTGCCGGCCGTCACCGGCTGCACGGTCCGCAGTTCGGTCATCCGGCCCACCAGCCGGCCGGCGGGCTCCTCGCTGCCGGCCAGGTCGGCCCGCAGCGAACGCTCCACCAGCAGTTGCGGCGGTTCGGGCAGCACCCGGCCCAGCGCGGCGGACGCAGCCGCCGCCAGTACCTCGGTCGGGTCCAGGTGGTAGCTGGCGGCCGCGGCGGAGAGCAGGTCCGCGGTGCGCGCGGCAGCCAGCTCGACCGTGTGCTGTCGGGGCAGCGCCGGCGGGGCGCCGGGGGTCTCGGCGAGCCCGGCCGGATGCACCGGGTCCCGGCGCAGGCCCCGGTTCCACGCCGGGAGCGAACCGGCGCCCGCACTCCACACCACCGACTGATCGGCGGCCAGCCGCTGGTACGCCTGGACCAGTTCCCGGCAAAAGAGGATCACGGAGGCGTCGTCGATCAGCCCCTGGGCCACCGTGCAGGCCAGCACGCTGCCCTGCTCGCCCAGCCGGAAGACCGCGAGCTTGACGGTCGGTCCGGCCCCGATGTCGAGTTCCTCGGTCATCTCGCCGAGCATCTGCGGCACCGCGTCGGCCCGCACCTCCTCGGGCAGGGCGCTGAGGTCGATCTCGGGCACCTCGGGCGTCTCGGGGTCCCCGGCCCGTTCGGGCTGCACCGCGAAGGCGCGCCCGTCCTCGGCCCGCACCCGGGTGTGCAGGGCCGGATGGCGGTGGAGCAGCGCGCCCAACGCCCGCCCGGCCAGTACCGGGTCGAAGGTGTCCGGCACCTCCAGCACCACCGAGCCCACCTGGGCGCTCGCCAGTGCCTGGTGCGGGGTGAGCGCCACGGCCGGGCCCGTGCCCTCGATGCCCGTCTCCACGGGGACGGCCCGCGCCAGTTCGAGGAACGTCGTGCTCTCGAACAGGTCCTGCGGGTTGATCGCGATGCCCTCGGCGTTCGCCCGGCCGACGAACTGGACGCCCATGATGGAGTCGCCGCCCAGTTCGAAGAAGTTGTCCCGCGCCCCGGGCCGGTCCACCCCGAGCAGATCGGCCGCCAGGGTCAGCAGCGTGCGCAGCGCCCCGGCGTGTTCCGCCCCCTCCCCCGCTTCCCCCGCTCCGGCCGTTTCGCCGCTGCCCGCGCGCTGCGGATCGGGCAGGGCCGAGCGGTCGACCTTCCCGTTGCTGCTCAGCGGCATCTCGTCGATGAGCACGAAGTCGGACGGGATCATGTAGGAGGGCAGCGACAGGGCGAGGTGGGCCCGCAACCGGTCGGCGAAGTCCGCTTCGCCCCCGTCGTCCGAGGCGGTCGGCACGACGTGCGCGACCAGCCGTTGCTGGGTGCGGGGGCCGAGTGCGGACACCACCGCGTTGACGACCTGCGGGTGCTGGGCGAGCCCGTGCTCGATCTCCCCCAGCTCGATCCGGTAGCCGCCGACCTTGACCTGGAAGTCGTCGCGGCCGAGGAACTCGATGGTGCCGTCGGGCAGGTACCGACCGAGGTCGCCGGTGCGGTAGAGCCGCTCCCCCGTCTCCGGGTGCAGCAGGAACGACTCGGCGGTGCGCTGTTCGTCGTTCCAGTAGCCCTCGGCCAGGCCCGCCCCGGCGATGTGGAGGTGTCCCGGCACCCAGACCGGTGCGTGCCGCATGCGGTCGTTGAGGACGTGGAAGCGCTGGTTGCGCAGGGGACGCCCGTAGGGGATGGACGGCCAGTCAGGGGGGACCGCACCGATCGGGTGGGCGATCGACCACACCGCGGCTTCGGTGGCGCCGCCGAGGCTGATCACTTCGATCGGGGGCACCACCGCGCGCAACCGGTCCGGCAGGGACAGCGGGATCCAGTCCCCGCTCAGCAGTGCCAGCCGCAGCGAGGAGACCGGAGTCGGGTCGCCCGCCGCCTCGACGTGCTCCACCAGCATCTGCATCAGGGCGGGCACCGAGTTCCACAGGGTGACCCCGTGCTGCTGGCACAGCTCGGCCCAGCGGGCCGGGTTGCGGCGGTCCGCGGCGTCCGGAAGCACGATGGCCCCGCCGGCCGCGAGCATCCCGAACACGTCGAACACCGAGAGGTCGAAGTTGAGGGCGGACAGCCCCAGGACGCGGTCGCCGGGCTGGACGCCGAAGCGTTCCTCGATGTCCACCAGGGTGTTCAGCGCGGCCTGGTGACTGACCGCCACGCCCTTGGGCGTTCCGGTGGAGCCGGAGGTGTAGATGACATAGGCGGTGTCCTCCGGTCGGGCCGGACAGATCCACTGCGCCGCGTCCACGGGGGACCCCTCGGCGTCCTCGGACACCGGCAGCACCTGCGGCGCGTTCGGCCAGTGCGCGGCCGTCCCCGGTTCGGCCAGTACGCACCCGATGCCGGCCTGTTCGACCAGCCAGCGACGGCGGGCTTCCGGCAGATCGGGGTCCAGCGGCACATAGGTGCAGCCCGCCGCGGAGGCTCCCAGGGCCGCCACGATCTGGCGCCACCCCTTGGCCAGGCCGATGCCGACCACGCTCCCCGGGCCGAACCCGGCCGCGGTCAGTGTCCCGGCCAACGCCACGGCGCGCCCGGTGAGTTCGGCGAAGTCGAGGACGCGGTCCTCGGCGATCACCGCCGGCTCGGTGGAACGGGCCCGGGCCAACACCCGGGCGGGCAGCACGTCGCTCGGCAGCTCGCCGTCCGTGTCGTTGGCCGCGGCCCTGGGTGCGAGCTGCGCGGGCGGCAGGTCGAGCACCGGGGCCCGGTGCCAGCCGTCGGTTTCGGCCAGGCCCACCACGAAGTCCTGGTAGGCCTGGAACATCTCGGCCATCAGCCCTTCGGGGAACAAGCCGTCGACGGCGTGCCAGGCCAGCTCCAGATTGCCCCCGAACTCCAGCAGGAAGTGGTCGATCGTCACCTGCGGCGTCTGCGAGATGAAGTAGTTCTGCTCGCCGAGCCAGTCCACGGGGGACGGCGCGGGCTTGCCGTCGACATCGCTGCCGAGGGCACTGGTGAACACGACCGGCATGACGTCGCCGGCGCCCCCGCGCGCCCTGGCCCGTTCGCGCAGGATGCGCACGCCGCTGACGTAGCGGTGCTCGAAGTCGTCCCAGCTCTGCCGTTGCAGCTCGCGGACCAGCTCGGCGAAGTCGACCGCCGAGACCGCGTCCACCTCCAGCAGGTCGAAGGAGGCGAACTCGCCCACCAGGTCGTCGACTTCCTCGTGCACCGGCAACCGGTTCACCGCCGTGAAGTTCAGGGTGAACCGCTGGCTCTTGCTCCAGGTGCCGATGGTGACGGCGAACGCGGCGAGCATCGCACTGGACGCGGTGACGCCGAACTCGCCCGCCCTGGCCTTGATCCGGCCCCACACCTCGGCGTCCAGCCGGGCGTGCCGGCGCACGAACGCCAGCCGTTCACCGTGGCCGGTGGCCGGCACCGTGGGCAGTTCGGGTGCGGAGGGCAGCTCACGGACCCGCTTGCGCCAGTACTCCAGTGCACGTTCGTAACGCGGGGTCCGTCGCAGTTCCTCCTCCGCGAGCACGTAGTCGCGGAAGGACAGGGTCAGCGGCGAGGGGTCCAGCTCGGGCTCGTGGTAGAACTCCCGCCACTCGGGCAGCAGCTGGTAGAAGAACGAGGACACGTCGGCGACCAGCAGGTCGAAGCTGATGTGCACGCGGACGAGGTGGTCCGGGAGCAGGCTGACCCTGACCTCCCACAGCGGCCAGACGTCCGCGCGGCGCACTTCGGTGCCCATCCGGTCGCGGATCGCGGCGAGTTCCCGGTCGGCCTCTTCGGTCTGCGCGCCGCGCAGGTCGAGCACCTCGAACCGGTAGGGCGTGGTGTCCGGCAGGACGCGCTGGCGGCCGTCGGGGAGGACGACCATGCGCAGCATGTCGTGTCGCTGCACCACCCGCTGCCAGGCGGCTTCCAGCCGGGTGACCTCGATGGTGCGGCTGTCGAACTCGAAGTACAGGTGCGGGGCGACACCGCCCATGTCGAAGCTGGACAGCCGACCGATCCACTGCGCCTGCTGCATCTCGGTGAGCGGGAACGGTTCGAAGCGTCGCTCCGGCTGCGGGACGACCACGGCCAACCGGTCGTCGGCCTCGGTCGCGCCGGCCTCGCGCAGCTGCTCGGCGAGTCCGCCGATGGTGGGCGCGGCCAGCAGCCTGCTCAACGGGACCGTGACCCCGGCCGTGGCCTGGAGCCGGTTGAGCACCTGGGTGGCCAGCAGCGAGTGGCCCCCGAGTTCGAAGAAGTTGTCCCCGGTGCCGATCGGCGCGATGCCGAACAGTTCCTCCCAGACCCCGGCGATGGTGTGCTCCAGCTCGTCCGCCGGCTCCACGTAGCTGGTGACCAGGGTGCTCGGCCGGGCGGCCCGCGTGGGCTGCTGTGCCTCGGGCTCCTCGTGCTCGGCGATCCGCCCGCCGAGGTCGGCCACGGAGGACGTGCTCGTGCCGCGCGGCTCGATCCAGTACCGATCGCGCTGGAACGGGTATCCGGGCAGTTCCACCCGGTTGCGCCGGCCCTCGTGCAGGGCGCGCCAGTCCACGGCGCCGCCGAAGAGCCAGATGTCGCCGACGGCGGTGCGCAGCACCTGCCCGTCCTCGGCGGACTCGTCCGGCCTGCGCATCGTGGTGACGGCGGCCGACCGGGGGCGGCCGTCCTCCGCGCCGGCCCGGGCCAGGGTGCTCAGCGTGTTGCCGGGCCCCACCTCCACGAGCACGGCGGGTCGGTCGCCGACCGCGGTGCGCACCGCGTCGGCGAAGAGCACGGGGCGGCGCATGTGCGTGCCCCAGTAGCGCGGGTCCGTGGCCAACTCGGTGGTGAGGGGTTCTCCGGTGACGCAGGAGACGAGCGGTCGGCCGGGGGCGACGAGCACGGACTCGGCCACGGCACGGGTGAACGGCTCCACCACGGGGTCCATCATCGCGGAGTGGAAGGCGTGCGAGGTGTGCAGCGGGCGGACGGTGATCTCCCGGGCGGCGAGCCGGTCGGAGAGCTGGGCCACCGCCTCGTGCGGCCCGGAGGCCACGCACAGCGAGGGCGCGTTGACCGCCGCGATGGACACGCCGGGCGGCAGCAGTCGCTCGACGTCCGCGGCGGCGGCGGCGATCGAGACCATGGCTCCCGTCGGCTGGTCCTGCATGAGCTTGCCGCGAAGGGCGACCAGGCGGGTGGCGTCCGCCAGGGACAGCACCCCGGACAGGCAGGCCGCGGTGAACTCACCGATGCTGTGCCCCACCATGACGTCCGGTTCGACGCCCCAGGACAGCAGCAGTTGGGACAGCGCGTACTCGGTGGCGAACAGGGCCGGCTGGGCGAGCGTGGTGTGGGTCAGTCCGTCTTCGGCGGGGTCGCTCGGGTAGAGCACGGTGCGCAGGTCGATGCCGAGGGGTTCGTCCAGCAGGCGGGCGCATTCGTCCATCGCCTCGGCGAACACCGGCTCGCTCGCGTAGAGGTCCCGGCTCATCCCGGGGTACTGGGCGCCCTGCCCGGGGAAGAGGAACACCACCTTCGCCGGGGCGAGGCCCGCGTCCGCGCTGCGTACCCGGCCCGGCTCCGTCCCGGACAGCAGTGCCGCCGCTTCGGTGGTGTCGGTGGCCAGCACGGCCTTGCGGTAGCGCATCGCCCCGCGGCCGGTCTGGAGGGTGTGCGCGACGTCGGTCAGCGGGCGCTGCGGCAGTTCGGCGAGCCGCTGGGCGACCGTCCCGGTGAGTGCGTCCAGCGCGGCCGGGGTCTTCGCCGAGAGGACCACCAGCTGCGGTCGGTCGCAGGGCGCGGTGGGGGCCGGTTCCGGCGCCTGTTCCAGCACCACGTGCGCATTGGTGCCGCCGATGCCGAACGAGCTCACCCCGATGCGGCGGGGGAACGCTCCGTTCGGCCACTCGCGCAGTTCCGTGTTGACGAAGAACGGAGTGGACGGGAAGTCGATGCGCGGGTTGGGCTGCTGGAAGTGCAGGCTGGGCACCAGGGTCCGGTGCTGGAGTTGGAGCACGGCCTTGATGAAGCTGGCGATGCCCGCCGCCGACTCCAAGTGGCCGATGTTCGACTTGACCGAGCCGACGGCGCAGAACTGCGTGTCCGCGGTCTGCCTGCCGAACGCCCGGGTGAGCGCCGTGATCTCGATGGGGTCCCCGACGTGGGTGCCCGTGCCGTGTGCCTCGACCGCGGTGATCGAGCGGGCGGGCACCCCGCTGTCGGCGATCGCTTCGGCGACCACCGCCTCCTGTCCGCGCACGCTCGGCGCGGTGTAACCCACCTTGTCCCCGCCGTCGTTGTTCACCGCGGAGCCCTTGAGCACGGCGAGCACCCGGTCGCCGTCGCGCTGGGCGTCGGTGAGCCGCTTGAGCACCACCACGCCGACCCCGTTGCCGAACACCGTGCCCGCGCCGTCGGCGTCGAAGGGACGGCAGTGCCCGTCCGGCGAGTAGATCAGGCCCTGCTCGTAGCGGTAGCCGACGCGGTGCGGGACCCGGACGCAGACGCCGCCGGCGAGGGCGAGCTCACAGCTGCCGGAGCGCAGCGCCGCGGCGGCCTGGTGCACCGCCACCAGCGAGGTGGAGCACGCCGTCTGCACGTTCACGGCGGGTCCGGTGAGCCCGAGCTTGTAGGCGGTCCGACTGGCCAGGTAGTCCTTGTCGTTGTGGATCTGCAACTCGAACATGGTCGAGTCGAGCACGATCCGATGACCGCCGAGCAGGTTGGACATCAGGTACGCGGGCATGTTGCCACCGGCGAACACCCCGGCGGTACCGGACCGGGCGGGGTCGATCCCGGCGTGTTCCATCGCGTGCCACGCGCTCTCCAGGAAGAGTCGCTGCTGCGGGTCGAGGAGCGCCGCCTCCCGTGCCGTGAAGCCGAAGAACCTGGCGTCGAAGAGTGCGATCCCTTCGAGCGTCGGGGCGACCGGTACGTAGTCGGGCCCGTTGATGAGGTCCTGGCTGATCCCCTCGGCCCTCAGTTCCTCCTCGGTCAGGAGTTCGATCGACTCCACGCCGGAGCGCAGGTTGTGCCAGTAGGCGTCGAGGTCAGGGGCGCCGGGGAACCGGCCCGCCATCCCGACGACGGCGATGTCGACGACAGCGCCGTCGTATTGAGCACCCGAGACGGGGACTGCGGATGTCACCGGAAGTTCTCCTTTGCAGACGAAGCATCGACCACGGGTCCGTACGCATCAGCTAGGGGCGGGTCGGGTCGGGCAGCATGAGGCGTTCGACGCGGTAGTCGGTTGCGCCGTCCACGCACAGGTCGGCGCAGACCTTGCCCAGCAGCGGCACGAACTTGAACCCCCACCCTCCGGTGGCGATCACCACGTTGTCCCCGCCGTCGAACAGTCCCTTGGCCGTGCCGAGGAAGAACTGCCGTTCGGGGTCGGCGGGCAGTACGGCCAGACAGGTCTCGCGGGCCAGCGGTCGCGCGTCCACCACGGGCAGGTGCCGGTCGACCCAGTCGCACACCCGGGACACGTGGCGCGGGTCCGGGCTGCCGGTCGCCTGCTCGGGGTCGTCCAGCGGGTTCACCTCGAACACGGGGCCGACCCGGACCACGTCGGTGTCCTGCCACGCGTTGGGCGGGAAGCCGTAGAACAGGTTGGTGTCCTCCTCGGTGGGTTCCTGGAAGACGAACCAGAACGGGTACCGGGCCCGGGGGTCCCGTTGCCGCAGGGTCACCAGCGCCATCTCGAAGACGTTGAGGTCCAGTCGGGCGCCCAGGGGTTCCAGCAGCCGGTTCACGTAGGGGCCGTTGGCCAGTACCACCTTGCCCGCCCGGCACCAGCCGCGGGGGGTGCGCAGCCGCACGCCCTCGCCGTCGGGCACCAGTTCCTGCACGGACTCGCCCGCCCGCAGCACGACACCCGCCGATTCGCTCAGCCGGAGCAGGCCGTCGACCGTGGCCCGCACGTCGACCGCACCGCCGTCGGGCTGCACGAACCCCTCGAAGTGGCGGGGCAGGTCGGCGAAGCCGTAGCGCCGCTCGATGTCGGCGGCGGTGAGCCATTCGTAGGGGATGGACAGCTGGTCCATGGTCCGGGCGGTCGCCGAGATCTTGCCCTCGTTGGTGGCCACGTCGACGTCGCCGAACCACAGGCTGCCGAAGGCGTGCAGCAGCTGCTGCCCGCCGGCCCGTTCGAGTTCCCGCCACAGGGGCAGGGCTTCCCCGGTCAACTGACACAGGTCCGGCTCGGTGTACTGCAACCGCCAGTGCCGTTCCGCCCCGCTGGTGCCGCACTGTTCGTTGCCGAAGGCGAACTGCTCGAAGACCGCCACGCGTGCACCGCGGCGAGCGGCGTGCCACGCCGAGGCGAGACCGACCGGGCCTCCGCCGACCACAACGATGTCGTAGTGCTCTACTTCGGACACTGCGG
Organism: Streptomyces sp. NPDC005955; assembly: GCF_042871255.1. Taxonomy (NCBI): domain Bacteria; kingdom Bacillati; phylum Actinomycetota; class Actinomycetes; order Kitasatosporales; family Streptomycetaceae; genus Streptomyces; species Streptomyces sp. NPDC005955. The sequence goes on from NZ_JBIAIF010000016.1 coordinate 93,756, forward strand.
GTTTCCCTCCACCTCGTGCGCCGCTGCCGACGTGATCGGTACGTTTCGGACCTCCTGGCGGAGGACGGTGTCCAACCGGGACACCACTTGGTCGACCTGCCGGTCGGTCATTCCCGGATGGCACGGCAGGTTGACCTGTTGTTCGAACCACATGCGCTCGGCCACCGGGCACTCACCGGCGTCGTGGTCCCTGGCCCGCCACTCGGGGAGCAGGTGCAGGGGGAAGTACCGCAACTGCATCTGCACGCCGTGGGCGTCGAGCCGGGACACCAACCGGTCCCGCAGGATGCCGCTGGCCGGGTCGACGAAGAACGTGTACAGGTGGTAGCCGTGCCGGACCGGATCGGGACCCTCCTGCACCCGGACGCCGGGGAACTGTGCGAGCACGTCGGTGTAGGTGGCGGCGATCTCGGTCCGCCGCCTCACCAGTTCGTCCAGTTTGGTCAGTTGCACGATGCCCACCGCCGCGTTCGGCTCCGCGAGCGTGGCGTTCGTGCCGCCGTAGCGGATCGCGGCGCAGCCGTGGGTGAAGGCGAAGCCGGGGTGCATCATCCACGGGTGCGCGCTGGTGCGCTCCCTGATGGCCCGCACCTTCTCGTGGTACACCGCATCGGCCTCGTTGGACCGGATGCGGTCCACCCGGTCGGCCAGCGTCCGGTCGAACAGCGTGATCATCCCGCCCTCGCCGAGGGTGGTGATGTTCTTGCTGGAGTGGAAGCTGAAGCAGCCGATGTCGGCCAGCGTGCCGGGTTTGCGGCCGCGGTACTCGGAGCCGAGCGCGTGCGCACAGTCCTCGATGACCGTGATGCCGTGCCGGCGCGCGATCGCCATGATGGGGTCCATCTCGCACGGCAGCCCGCCGTAGTGCACCAGGATCAGCGCCTTGGTGCGACTGGTGATCAACGATTCGAACTGCTCGGGTCCGATGTTCAGCGAGACCGGGTCCACATCGCAGAAGCGCACCTTCACCGGGTAGTTCAACAGCGGCTGCGCGCTGGCCTTGTAGGTCTGCGGGGTGACGATGACCTCGTCCCCGACGTCCAGGTCGAGCAGGCGTATCGCGATCTCCAGCGCGACGGTCCCGCTCGTCACCGAAAGTGCGTACGGCACGGAGAGGTATTCACGGAAACACCGCTCGAACTCCTCCCGACATCGCCCCCCCGACAGGTTCTCACCAGAGTTGACCAACTGGGCTAGCACTCCGATTTCCTGCTCTCCGAGCACGGACCCGAGTTGCGGGTAAGGAATTGCGTACGACTGCTCCACCGCCCACCTCCAAGACCCCCAACTGCCTGAACACCGTGTCACCCGAGGGATCGGGTATCGGAGCGTCTATCTGAGACGGCACCACCCTGAGAATCAGGGAGAATCTTTCACGGCTACCACCGCACGCCGCAGGCTTGCGATATTTGTCCGGCATAACCCAAGAATCTCAAATCCCGCCACCATCGGGAATACACCGGTTGATCTAATGCCGTTCTACGACCTCGCCACATCACACCTGAGCCGGGGGTGGATGACGATCAGGATTCACCGAGTTCGATGGAACAGGTGTGCAGGTGGGCTCGCTGACCTGCCGGTTTCACCTGGCATCCGAACCAGCACAGACCGCCTACGCCCGACGTACTAGGCCATTGTCACGCCAGCAGGTGTCGATTAGCCTCGGCCTGCGCCGCCGCAACGCCGTTCCGCAAGAATGCGGAATCGTCGCCGCCCCGGGATCTTCACCGTCTGACAACAAGGGGACGTCACCGTGTCCGTGGACATACTGAAAAAGCTGTTGCTGGATATCGGGATCGCGGGGGAAAAGCTGGACGAGATCCAACCGTATACCCGAATCCGAGCCGATCTCGGCCTCAGCTCGATCGAAACCACCGACTTGGAGATCCAGTTGCGCGAACGATTCGACGTCACGATCAACCTGTGGGACCAGGTCGACTACACGATCGACCAGTTGGCGGGCGACATCCGGGAGACGCCCCGATGAGCCCGCTCGACGTCCGACCGCTGGATCCGGACGTACCCGCGATCGACCGACAACGGGCCGCGGGCTACCTCCGCGCCGGACTGTGGCGCGAGGAGCGGATCGCCGATCTGCTGCGGGCCGCGCGGCTGCGCTCCCCCGATCGCCGTGCCGTGGTCAGCGGGACGACGACGCTGTCGCACGGCGAGCTGCACCGGGCGGTCACCGTGGCCGGACGACGGCTGGAGGGGCTCGGCGTACGCGCCGGCGACCGGGTGGTGGTGCAACTGCCCAACTGCACGGAGTTCCTGGTCCTGACCCTGGCACTGATCGACATCGGGGCTCCCCCGGTCCTGGTGCTGCCCGGGTTCGGCGCGTACGAACTCGGGCATGTGGTGCGCACCGCCCGCCCGGTCGCCCTCGCCGTGCGTACGGGCGACCGGGCGGCGCTCACCGCGGAGTCGACCCGACGGCTACGGAAGGAGCACGCGTCCCTGCGGCACGTCCTCGCCCTCGGTGACGGCACGGCCGGGGACGTCGACCTCGCCGCGTTGTGCGACCCGGGTGCACCCTGGGACGAGCAGGACGCGACGGCCACCGACGCGCCGCGCCGGAGCGACGGTGGTGCGGGGGACGCCGCCGTGTTCCTGCTGTCCGGCGGCACCACCGGACCGCCGAAGGTGATTCCGCGGGGCAATGCGGGTTACGCCTACATGATCAGGGCGGCCACGGAGATCGCCGGGGTCACCGAGGACTCCGTCTGTCTCGCCGTGATGCCCGCCGCACACGGCTTCGTGCTGAACTGCCCCGGAGTGCTGGGCACCCTGGCCGCGGGCGGCACGGTGGTGCTGGGTGATCCCACCGATCCCCGGCAGGCGTTCGACCTGATCGAGCGGGCAGGCGTGACGCACTGCGCCCTGGTGCCGACCGTGGCGATGCAGTGGCTGACCGCGGCGGCCAAGGCGACCGCCGACCTCAGCAGCCTGCGGGTGATCCAGGTCGGCGGCGCCCGCCCCGTTCCGGAACTGGCGGGCCGGATCCGCTCCGTGCTGGGCGCCACGCTCCAACAGTGTTACGGCATGAGCGAGGGCCTGCTCTGCTACACGCGGCTCACCGACGACGAGACGGTCATCGTCCGGACCCAGGGGCGCCCCGCCTCCCCGATGGACGAGGTGCTGATCGTGGACGAACGAGGCCGTCAGGTCCCGAACGGCACCACCGGGGAACTCCTCACCAGGGGGCCGTACACCGTCGCGGGCTACTACCGGGACCCGGCCGCCACGGCGAAGGCGTTCACCCCGGACGGCTTCTACCGCACGGGCGATCTGGCGACCAGGACGGCCGAGGGCGACCTCGTCGTCAACGGCCGGGTGCGCGACATCATCAACCGCGGCGGCGAGAAGATCCCGGCGGAGGACCTGGAGCTGCTGGTCGCGCGTCACCCCGCCGTGCGGACGTCCGCTGCCGTCGGCGCACCGCACGAACTGTACGGGGAGGTCGTCCACCTGTACGTCGTGCCGGAAACGGGACAGGAACCCACCCTGTTGGAGCTGCGCCGGTTCCTGCGCGGACTCGGGTTGGCCTCCTTCAAGCTGCCCGAACAGATGGAGGTCGTGGCGCAGTTGCCCACCACGGCCATCGGCAAGATCGACAAGAAGGCACTGCGCGCACGCATCGCGCGACGCCGGGCTGCGGAGGCGTAGCGCGTGAGGCATCGCATCGACACGGACCTGCTCATCCCCGGCTCCGGAGCACCCACCGTCAACGGCACCGTGATCCACGCCGACGGCCGCATCCGGTTCGCGGGACCCACGGCCGAGCTGAGCGAGGACGACCGGTCCTTGGAGCCCACGCGGGTCACCGCCCTGCTGCCGGGCCTGTGGGACTGCCATGTGCACTTCGCCGGCATCCGCGGTCGGGTGAACACCGAGGAACTGATGCTCACGCCCGAGGCGTTGGCGGTCGCCCGCAGCGTCAAGGACGCCGAGGCGGCCCTGCGCGCGGGGTTCACCAGCCTGCGGGACATGGGCGGCCACGGCTGCGTACTCGCGGAGGCCGTCCGGGAAGGGACCCTGGTCGGCCCGAACATCTACAGTGCGAACCAGGTCATCGGGCAGACGGGCGGGCACACCGATGCGCACCGCCTGCCCTACCGCTGGGTGACCGACCCGTGCCGGACCGGCGGTACGCTCCGCATCGCCGACGGTGTGGACGAGTGCGTCCGAGCGGTGCGCCTCCAGCTCAGGGCGGGGGCCGAGGTGATCAAGATCTGCACCTCGGGCGGCGTGCTGAGCGAGGTGGACAACCCGCACCACCAGCAGTACCGCAGCGAGGAGTTGCACGCGATCGTCACCGAGGCCGCACGGGCGGACCGGGTCGTCGCGGCGCACTGCCACGGACGGGCCGGGATCCTGGCCGCGATCGAGGCCGGGTGCCACACCATCGAACACGGCACCGAACTCGACGAGGAGTGTGCCGGTCTGTTGGCCGAGCGGGGCATGATGCTGGTGCCCACGCGCACCATCTACGAGGCGCTCCGGCACAACGTCGCCGCCCTGCCGCCCAGTTGGCGCGACCGTTTCGAGCTGATGGCCGAGCGGCACCTCAGGGCGATCCGGATCGCGCACCGGGCGGGGGTCTCCATCGCACTGGGTACGGATCTGGGCACGAGCGATCGGAACGGACCGCTCTCCTGGGGCAAGCACGCCAGCGAGTTCGCCCATCTGATCACTGCGGGACTGAGCCCGTTGGAGGCGATCGAGGCGGCCACGGCCCACGGCCCCGACACGCTCGGGCCCCGGGCCCCGCGGTCCGGTCGGTTGGCTGCCGGCTACGACGCCGACCTCCTGGCGGTGGACACGGACCCCCTGACCGACGTCACCTTGCTGGCCGACCAGGACCGCATCACCCATGTGTGGAAGTCCGGGGAACTCGTCCACCGGCGCATGGCCGACGACGCCGTCCAGCGGCCCGGCTGAGTGAACGGCCGCCCGACCGCTGCGCCGGGTAGCCCTGCCGGCGCGGAACCGGGCAGCGCGGCGAGCAACCACGTGAAGGAACCGTCCGCGACCGCGCGGACGGTTCCTTCGGTTCGGCGCCGGCCCGACTTTCCCGAAGGGGCCGGCCCGCCGCTTCTCAGCTGCTGCGATCCCAATCGGCGAGGAACTGCGCCATCGACAGCACGCCCGAGTTCACCTGGGCGAAGGCGTCCATCGCCGGCTGGTTCCCCTCGATGTCCTCCAAGAGTTTCTGCAACTCCGGGGGAAGGGGCTCCAGGGTGGAGACCTGCATCGTGAAATCGTAGACCGGTTGCGCGTGCTGATCACGGGCCGACTGGTAGTCGGCCATCGCGACGTCGAACGGCTGCCGCCCGGACAAGGCGTCGTCCAGGCCGCTGGCGCAGAGCTCAGCGGAAATGAACGCATCGCTGATTCCCTGGGCGGTGAAGAAGTCCTTGCAGTAGCCGGCGTCACCGACCAGCGCCCAGCCGGGCCCGTAGGGCTTGCGGAAGTAGTTCGGGAGGGCGGCGCCGACCACCCGCGCCTCACGCTTGGCCCCGCGAATGCGTTCGGCCCATGCCGGTGCCAATGCGAAGTTCTTGAGGTAGTTGCCTTCGAGGTCCTTCTTCACCTCGTGGAATTCCGCGAACGGCCAGCAGCCACCGACCAGGGTCAGACCGTCGTGCGTCGGCCACGCCCCGAAGCCGCGGTAGGGGCGGGAGTGCGCCCTGAAGACGCCGTCCATGTCCAGCCCGCTGTAGTAGCTGTAGTAGCCGCACATCAGTTTGGGGTTCTCGTTGTACTGCGGTGCGGTCACCGCCCGCGCGACCAGCGAGTGCAGTCCGTCCGCGCCCAACACCACCCGCGCCCGCTCGGTCACCACCGGACCGTCCTGCTCCCGACCGCGCACCCCCGCCACCCGGCCGTCGTCGTCGAAGACGATCTCGGAGACCGTGAAGCCCTCCCGGACCTCCACGCCCGCCTCGACCGCCGCGTCCACCAACAGCTTGTCCAGCACGATCCGACGCGGCCCGTACGCCACCGGTTCGGCCACGGTGCCCGGACCGCCCGTGAGCACGACGGAACCGAAGTCCAAGGCGTACGTGTGGATGGGAGGGCACCCCGTGGACACGAGTCTGTCGAGCAGGCCCCACCTGCGCAGGGCCGCGACACCCGGTGGGTGCACCAGGTGCGTCGACAGCGTGTCGCTGGGGAAGGTCGCCCGGTCCACGACCAGGATCCGGTACCCCTTCCTCGCCAACAACATCGCGGTCGGTGACCCCGCGCACCGCGCTCCCACGACGATCACGTCGTACCCGGTACCGCTCATCCTTCTCTCCTGCCCGCTGTCCTGTGGTGGTTCTTCGGATGGGTGCTGCTCGACCCGGCGCCGATCCGGGGGCCGCCTCCCGCGGGCGCCGCCCCGGGCCGACCGCAGCGCACCGGGCCCGTGCCGGTCGGGACGCGTCGTTCCACCGAGGTCAAGGCGGACGGGGGGGCGCGCAGTTGCTCGCCGTGCTCACCGTCCGCACGGCGAAGTCGAGCCGAGAAGCGCCGGGACATCCGATGGCGGCATTCCACCGGCCGCGCAATTTCCCCGCCACGGCCCGATCGATGGTGAGCATGCGAACGCCGCGCCCTCATCGCTCCTGCTTTTCCCTCTCAGAGGAGAGGCAGCACACAGCAGACTACGCACACGCCCGCGACTACGGCAACGAGACTAGATCCACGGTTGTAATACCAGGCGTTCCATCGGATGACAACCTGGGGCTAGCGGCAGAACTATCCGGCCTTGTACCTTCGGAAGGGACTGCGGAGGCAGCACGGAGACTTTCACGTCTGGCCGCCCGAGTTTGAAACACATTCACCATCCGCGTCCACTCAGCCGATCATTGAAAGAGAATGCCGAGGAGCAAGGCAATGACCTCACGTGCCGCATCCGCACTCGACAATTCGTGGGATAGCCCGCCGGAGGCGCAGGACCTCATTCAGGAAGCAATGGCCTGGCATTTCGACCCGAAGACCGGCTCCCCGTTCTGGCAGGAGTTGGGGAAGAAACTGGCCTTCGACCCGCGCAAGGACGTGCGGACCGTAGAAGACCTTTCCCTGTTCCCCAACGTCGTTGACGAGCTGCGCAACGTCCGGGTGGAAGACCTGGTGCCCCGGGGGTACGGCAGCATCGACGCACTGCCCACTCCTCCGGTGGTGGGCGAGAGCGGCGGCACGACCGGCTCGCCGAAGCGGGTGTTCGTGCTGCCCGACGTCCGCGAGCAATCCTGGGCCTGGTACCACCACCGTCTGGTGGAGCACGGGATCGCCACCGGTGACAACTGGCTCGGCGTCATGCCGGCCGGACCGCACATGGCCGGCATCCTCGCCCAGGACACCGCCCTACGGTTCCGGAGCATCTTCTTCACGCTCGACCTGGACCCGCGGTGGGCGAAACTCGTCACCGCCCGCGGCGCCGTCGGCGAGCTCAAGGAGTACGTCAACCACCTGGTCAACCAGATCGAGTGGATCCTCCAGAGCCAGGACATCCGCGTGATGGTCATCACGCCGCCGCTCATCGAAGCGGTCTGCCAACGCGAACACCTGGTGGACCTGATCAACGCCAAGGTCAACACGATCATCTACGGCGGCACGTCGATGGACGAGGACACCCGTCACCTGTTGCGGACCGAGGTCTTCCCGCAGGTCAACTTCGTCAGCATCTTCGGCAGCACGATGATCTTCTGCGCGATGCCGGAACGACCCGGGGCACCGGCCGGCGAGTCCCCGGTCTTCGACCCCCCGTCCCCGTTCTCCATGTTCTCGGTGGTCGATCCCGCCACCGGGCAGAACGTGGCCCACGGGGAGCGCGGTCAAGTGGTCACGCACCACATCACGCGGAACCTGTTCCTGCCCAACAACCTGGACCGGGACACCGGCATCCGTCATCCGCACCGACTCGGGTACCCGGGCGACGCGGTGTCCGAGATCAAGCCGGTCCAGGAGTTCGGCGATGCCACCGTGATCGAAGGGGTCTACTGACGTGCGGAGCCCGACCACCGCACCCGCGCAACTCCACGCCCTCGGCATCGGAGGGCCGTACCAGAGCCGCAACCGCGAAATCGTCCGCGCCGTCACCTCCGAACCGGTGGCCGAACTGAGCCTCGTGCCCTGGCTGTTCGCCCAACGGAACATCCGGGCCCTGCGCCGTGCCACCCCGCCGGATCCGGCGCGCCGCAACAAGCTCCTGACCAGGGCGGGGTGGCTCTTCGCCAGCGGCTCGGTCGACGGGGTCTCCCCCGATGCGTACCACCGGACCGTGGCCGAGGTGTCCGGCATCCCGATCTCCGTCGTGCGGCACCTGGCGCAGGAGGTCGGCGACTACGCGGCGACCGCGTGCACGAGCGCGAGCCAGGCCCGCCCGATCGGCGCGACGGACAGTTGGCGCGACGAGCGCACCCAGCTCGGTTCCGGGGTGTGGACCCGCCGCGGCGAGGTCCTGATGGTCCATGCGCCGGCCAACTCCCCCGCCGTGCACACCGCATGGCTGGACGCGCTGGCCCTCGGCTACCGCGTGGCGATCCGGCCGTCCGGGCGGGAGCCCTTCACCGCCCACCGGCTGGTCGCCGCGCTCCGGCAGGTGGGCTACGACAACGACCAGGTCGTCCTGCTGCCCACGGACCACCAGACGGCCGACCGGCTGGTCGCCGAAGCGGACGTCGCCGTCGCGTTCGGCGCCGACGAGGTGGCCCGGAAGTACGCGGCCAGCACCCTCGTGATGCCGTTCGGACCCGGCAGGTCGAAGATCCTGCTCACCTCCGGGGTGGACGTCGCACGGCACCTGGACACCATCACGGAGTCCATCGCCGGTCACGCCGGCACCGGCTGCGTGAACGCCACCGCGGTGTTCGTGGAGGGCGATCCCGCACCGGTCGCCCAGGCGATCGCCACCCGGTTGGGCGGGCTCCCCTCGCTGCCGCCGGGTGACGAGCGCGCCAGGCTGCCGGTCCGCCAGGCCGCCGCCGCCCGCGCCGTCGACGCGTACCTGTGGGCCAAGGCGGGGAACTCACGGCCGCTGTTGGGAGCGGACACCGTCGTCCACGAACTCGGCGACGGTTCGGCGGTGTTGCGCCCGGCGGTGTTCCTGCTCGACCGCCAGGACGCCCCGCAGGCCCGCATCGAGATGGGGTTCCCCTGCGTGTGGGTCCTGCCGTGGCGACGCGAGGGCGACTGGATGGCACCGTTGCGCGACACCCTGTCGCTCACGGCCTTCACCGATGACGGCGAGCTCATCGATGCACTGGTCGCCGAGCCGACCATCAACAAGATCCATGTCGGGGACCACCCGACCACCTGGACGCGCCCCGGTCTCCCCCACGAGGGATACCTCGGCGGGTTCCTCATGCAGACCAAAGCGGTCGTCGTCGGCTGACGGCGCCCCCGGCAAAGTGCGGGTCCGACCGGCGAACCGCCGGTCGGACCCGGTGAACCGCACCACCGCACCCACTACTCGGGCACGGTGGCCTCGATCATGTGCAGGGACGAGTCCACCGGGCGCACCCCGTGCACGATCAGGCCGGCCCGCTCCGCGATCGTCAGCAACCCGGCCCGGGTGTGCTTCCTGCCACCGATGACGAGCAGCATCCTCAGGTCCATCGCGGAGGCGAGCTGCTGCCCGGGGCCGTCGGCGTCGACGAAGTTGTCCACGATGACCATCCGGGCTCCCGGCCGCGCCGCCTCGACCGCATTGCGCAGGATCAGGACCGACCGCTCCTCGTCCACCCCCAGGATGTTCTTGAACAGGTAGAGGTCCGCCTGGACGGGGACCTCCTGGAGGCAGTCCCCGGGCACCAACTGCACGCGGTGGGCCAACGCACCGCCGGGGTGCATCCGGGCGTCGGCGTTCGCCACCACGTCGGGGAGGTCGAGGAGGAACCCCTGGAGCCCCGGGTGCCGTTCCAACACCGTGGCGAGGACGAGTCCCTGCCCCCCACCGACATCGGCGATCGTGTCGACACCGGACAGCGGGAGCAGGTCGGCGAGGACGGCTGCGGACAACCCGGTCTGCTGGGTCATGGCGCGGTCGAAGGTCTTCGCCGACTCCGGCCACCGGGTGTGCAAGTGCTCGTAGAACTTCCGGCCGTGCTCCTGGGTGAAGACTTCGTTCCCGGTCCGGACCGACTCGTCGAGCCGGCCCCAGAGCGACCAGAGCCACGGCTCGGTGCACCACAGCACGAGGTGCTTGAGGCTGTGCGGGGAGTCCTCGCGCAGGGCCAGTGACTTCTCCGTGTGGACGAACGCCCCTTCGCCGTCCTGCGCGAACACCTCGTAGGACGTCAGCGCGCGCAGCAGCCGTTGCAGGGCGGCCGGATCCGCGCCGACCGCGGTCGCGAGCTCTTCGACCGTCGCGGGCGCGTCGCCGAGGACCTCGGGCAAGCCCAAGGTGACGGCCGCACGCACAGAAGCCGCACATGCAGCACTGAGCGCGTGCTCCAGCAAGCCCGATGCCAGGGACTCGGCCGACTTCGCACTGCTCATGACGGACACCTCTTTCTGCCGATCGAACCATCGGTGATCATCTGCCGGTCCAACGTTGCGCCCGTCGACGCGTGCGACGGGCGCCCCGTTCGTCGTCAGGGCGTGAGGCGGTGCGCGTCCTGGTTCCGGAGGATCGTGCAGACGTCCCGGAGCGCGGAATCCGTCCGTGCGACGTCCTCGTCCGTCAGGAAGAGGGACGGCTCGAAGCGGAGGGAGTTCCCTGCGGGCCCGATCGGCAGGACGCGTATCCGGTGCTCGCGCAGGACGTACGCCGCGATCAGGTACCCGAGCATCCCTGATCGGGCCTTCTCCTGCATGAGCTCCGACGACACGGTCGAGTGGTCCCGGAACTCCAGGGCGAGCATGAGGCCGATGCCCTCCACGGTGTCCACGACATCCGGGAAGTCGGACTTGACCGAGTTGAGCATGTCCTTCAACCGGTTGCCGCGCTCGGCAGCCACCTCGTACGCCCGGCCGTCATCGGCCTCCAGCATCTCCAGCACCTTCAGGGCGATGGCTCCGGAGAATCCGTCCTTCGCGAAGGTCGAGCTGTGCATCACCTCGAACTCCGGGCGGAAGCGGTCCTGTCGGAAGAGCGCCACGGAGTTCTTGGCGACCCCGCCACCGATGCTCTTGGCCAGCGCGTAGTAGTCGCCCTGCAACCCCATGTGGGAGCTGGCCAGGAAGGCGCCCGTGCGCCCCATGCCGCTGTGGATCTCATCGACGACCAGGGGGCATCCGACGGCGTCGCACAGCGCTCTGATCGCGCGGGCAGCCGCTTCCGTCACCGGTCGCATGCCGTTCGCCCCCTGAACCGGTTCGACGAAGAAGGCGCCGATGACGGGGAAGTCCCGCTCCACCACCCGCACCACGCCGTCGTCCACCACCACGTCCAACAGGCTCTCGCGGAGGTCCTCGACCGCCTTCGCCATGGTGTCCGGCTGATCGGCCCGGAGGAAGCGGGTCGAGGAGGCCAACGAGGTGAACGGCGTACGCCAACTCGGGTTCTGGGTCAGCTGCACGCTGGCGACCAGTTTGCCGTGGAAGGCGTTCTCCAGCGCCAGGTGGACGGGCTCCTTCGTCATCAGTCGTGCGTTCCGGCGCTCGATCTCGGCGATCAGCGATGCGAGCGCGTCGCTGCCGTCAGGACCGTCACCGACCGGCACGTACGGGTTCCCGGCCACCGTGGCGCGCCCTGCTCGCACTTCCGCTCGTGCTTCCTCGATGTGCGCGCCGACGTCGTCGATGAGCTGCGCGACCCGGGCCTGGCGCTCCAGCTCCGCGTGCTTCAGGCAGATCTCGATGGCCTCGGCTCCGCTGTTGGCGAAGATCGCCGCGTAGTGATGGTCTTCGTTCGTCTCGCGTCGCAGGATGCCGTTGAGCACTGCCGCTACGTCGTTGGCACGGGGCTGCCGGGACAGTTGGACGAACACCGGGACCTGCTGGTCCAGAACGGACTTCGCATACTCGGTGATGCCCCGGTGGTTATGGCCGAAGATCAAGGACCCGAAGCCGCACACATGGTCGAGAACGGCGACTTCCTGACCGTCTTCGTCCACGAAGTACAGCGTGTTCCCTTCTGCTCGCGTGTACGCGATGTCCAGCCCCACACTGCGCAGCCAACCGTTCAACAGGCGGTCCGCGAAGACGTGTTCGTCGGTCGGGTTTCCCATGCCGTGCCTCTATTCCTTGAGGAATCCTGATCCAGGTGCGCACTCACTCATTCATTTCACGTGATTCTCCACGCTACAGGCGAGCATCCGCACCGACAACGGGTTTAGATCTCCAGGTTTAGCCGGGCTCGAACTTTCGTTTATGTTCCTCATTGTCAACCCCACTGCCAGGGTAGGGTGATCTGACGACTTAACAAGTCCACACCGGCTACGCGACCGCTCCACCTTCCGGTCCGGACAGTAGAGATGGCGGACAGTTCATGAAGCATGACCACACCTTTGGTGAAGAGGGAAATGGGCCGGCCTATTTAACGCCAAGTTCCACCAAGGTCACACCCGAAGACATCCGTTACGAGAATCTGCGTCGCGCGTACAACTACCGGTTCGCCGCAAAGCCGGACTACTTCCGGCTGGTTCATTCTCCTCAGCAGGTCGAGGAGGCGGTTCGCGAGGCGGTCACCGCAAGAAAGCGGATCACGGTGCGGTCGGGCGGCCACTGCGGCGAAGACTTCGTCGCCGCACCCGATGTTGAAGTGATCCTGGACCTCTCGCCGATGTCCCATGTCGGCTTCGACCCGGAACGCCGTGCCTTCGTCATCGAGGCGGGCACGCGCGTGGGGAAGATGATCAATGATCTCTTCCACCACTGGGGGGTGACCGTCCCCTGTGGTTTCTGCATGGGGGTGGGAGCGGGCGGCCACATCAGCGGTGGTGGTTACGGGCCCCTCTCCAGGCTGATGGGGCTCAGCGTCGACCACCTGTACGCGGTCGAAGTGGTGGTCGTGGACGGGGACGGCGAGGTGTCGACGGTGGTGGCCACCCGTGAGGAGGACGACCCGAACCGGGACCTCTGGTGGGCGCACACCGGTGGCGGCGGAGGAAACTTCGGGGTGATCACCCGGTACTGGATGCGCTCCCCCGAAGCGTCCGGCACCGATCCGGCCGAGTTGCTGCCCCGCCCGCCGAGCGCCCTGCACATCGCAGAGGTCAGCTGGCCGTGGGAGCGGCTCACCGAGGCGGACTTCGTCCGGTTGATCGGCAACTTCACGGACTGGCAACTGGCGAACAGCGCCGCGGACTCGCCGGACATCGATCTGTACGCCCTCGTCAACTGCCTGCACCGGTCCGCGGGGAACATCGCGATGAACGCGCAGATCCCGGCGGACGCGCCGAACGCGCAGGCCCGCATGGACCGTTTCCTCGAAGGGCTCCGTGCCGGCGTCGGGGTCGCCCCGACGGTCAGACGGCAGTCCCTGCCGTGGCTGGCCGCGACCCAGTACCTGGCGGTTCCCGATACCGGACCGACCGCCCTCGCCCTGCGCTGCAAGGTCAAATCGGCGGATCTGCGCGCTCCGCACGGTACGGAGCAGCTCGCCACCATCTACCGGCACCTCACCCGGGACGACTACCGGGGCACCTATGCGGCGCTGGAGTACATCGCGTACGGCGGCAAGGTCAACACCGTGCCCTCCGGTGCCACCGCCATCCCGCGGGGCGCCCTGCTGAAGACGTTCTACATGGTGACGTGGCAGGACCCGGCCGCCGACGAGCAGCACCTGCGGTGGATCCGGGAGTTCTACCGCGACGTGCACGCCTCGACGGGCGGAGTTCCGGTGCCGAACGAGATCAACACCGGCGCCTACGTCAACTACGCGGACGTCGACCTGGCGGATCCGGAATGGAACACGTCCCCCACGCCCTGGCACGCGCTGTACTACGGCGAGAACTATCCCCGGTTGCAGGAAGTCAAGGCGAAGTGGGATCCGTTGAACATCTTCCACCACGCCCTGTCCGTCACCGGAGCGGCTTGAGACACGGGCCGGGCGGCGATGGAACCCCCTCGGCCCCGCACGGACCACCCGGGACGTATCGCGCGACGCACCACCCGAGCACTCGGGGCCGCAGGGCCACCGGTGGACCCCCGGAGCCGTCACCCGACGGGCATCCCGGCGGATTCCTCATGCGGACCAGGACCGTCAGCCTCCCCGCGGCACCCGCCTCCAGGAAGGAACACGCATGACACCGTACGCAGACGAACCCCAGTACACCGACGGGGAAGGACCGGTGACGTCATGACGGTCGAAGCCGACGCCCGCCGCACCGTGGTCGCGGGGATCTTCGGAACACTGGCCACCCAGGCGATCGGCGCCGCCGCGCGCCTGGACCTGGCCGACCGCATCGGCGACGGCGAGGCCGCGTCCGTCGAGCTGGCCGCGGCCTGCGGTCTGCCCCCGGAGCAGTTGGAGCGGCTGCTGCGTTCCCTGGCCTCGCTCGGCCTGTGTGCCGAGCGCACGCCCGGTCGGTTCGCGCTCACCGAGGCGGGAGCCCTGCTCCGCCACGACCACCCGGCCTCCCTGCTGGCCTTCGCCAAATTCCTGACGCACCACGTCTTCCAGCGCAACTGGCTGAACCTGGAGGAGTCGTTGCGCACCGGTCGGGCCGCCTTCGACACGGAGTTCGGCGAGCCGGTCTACGACTACATGTCGGGCAAGCCGGAGCTGGCCGCCCTGTTCCACGCGGCCATGAGCAAGCGCCACCTCCCCGAGGAGATGGCCTCGGCGATCTCCTCGGCCTACGACCTGGGCCGCTTCAGCACGGTCACCGATGTCGGCGGCGGTGACGGCACCCTGCTCGCCACCTGGCTCGACCGGTTCCCGCATCTGACGGGCACCGTGCTCGAAACCGAGGCGGGGGTGGTGCAGGCACGGACCACCATCACCAAGGCCGGGTTGGAGGAGCGGTGCCGGGCGGTCGCGGGTGACTTCTTCACCGAGGTGCCGGGCGGCTCCGACCTGTACTTCATCAAGAACGTCATCCTCAACTGGGACGACGAGCGGGCCCGGGTGATCCTGCGCCGGGTCAGGGCGGCCATGCCCGACCACGGGAGGCTGCTCATCGCCGAGCCGGTGTTGCCCGACACCGCCAACCTGGACACCCTCAACCACGCGGCCATCGAGAACCCGTACCTGACGGACCTGCACATGCTGGTCACCATCGGCGGCCGGGAGCGCACCCGGGCGGAGTACACCGCGCTCTGCGCCCGGGCCAGGCTGCGTGTCACCGGGGTCGTGCCGCTGGAGCAGGAGCTCAACGCATCGCTGATCGAGGCCGTGCCCGACACCGCCCCCTGAGTCCCGGGTGGTGGCAGTGGGGTCGACCCACCACCACTGCCACCATCCGGTACGACGACGACACGGGTGCCCTGTGGTCCTGGGGGTCAGCCACAGAGGACCGGGCGGTTCAGCGGCGGTCCGTCGTCATCGTCCGGAACCCCGTTCCCGGTGAGGAGGAGCGGCGGGGTCAGGAGGGCGAGTCCTCCCGGCACTGGTACGGGACGAGCCCCTGGCGCATGGCGATGACCACCGCTTCCGTTCGGTCCGCGACACCCAGCTTGTGGTAGACCATGTGCAGGTGGGCCTTCACCGTCTGCTCGGTGATGTGCAGGGAGCGGCCGATCCGGCGGTTGGACAGACCCTGGGCCAGCAGGTTGAGCACTTCCTTCTGGCGCCGGGTGAGGGGCAGGGGCGGCTTCTGGGGGATGCCGGACCGTGTTCCCCCTCCGAGGGAATCACTACAGGTCTCGTCCTGGGGCCGCACTAGGGTTCTGGACGCTCCGGCGGCCGTCACCTGGTTCTGGTTTCCGCGGACGGCCCGGTCCCGGTGCCGGGGGGCGACCAGGTTCTTCCGTGCGCGGCGAGCGATGTCACCGAGCTCCTGTAAAAGCGTCAACACTTCGTCGATCTGGGCGATGGCCGCCTGGGCTTCGTCTTCGTCCTGGCGTTCCGTCAACGGTATGACGTTCGCACGATCAATCACCGGGTGATTCGCCTTTCGTTTGGACGAGTCATTGTGACGAGCACTTCGGACTTCGGGGGTCACTTCGCGATGCCAGTGGAACGAAGAATTCTGGCGATGATCCGAAGGTCAATGTGGTGAAATTCATCGACGTACGAGTCCGGGACCCGGATGCGATTGTGGCCGCGGTCACGGCTGTCGTCAACGGGCGAAACGATGTCGCGGCGGCCGTCGGTCCTGGCCGTCGTGGCGGAGGCCAATGCCCCGCTCTATCGATGGCGCCGACGTTCCGCGGATATCGCGTCCCCAGTGGCCGAGATCCCCATCATGGGTCCTGGAAATCCGTCGAGTTCCTCGTTGTGGGGACGTTCTTCGGCAGCATGCTCGCCTCCTTTCGTCTGGTCGATCACCGGGACCCGGGCCCGGTGATGCCGTTCTTCCGGTGGCCGTTCGCTAGCGCTCCGGTCTCCTCGGGGTACCGGCTGCCGCTTCCGCGACGGTGCCGCACGCGGTGAAGAGCGCTCGGCGCGGCACGGTCGTCCCGGCGACGCTCAGATCACCTCCGCGCCGAGCACGCGACCGGCGCCGCGGGCCGTCGCGTTCAGCATTTTCCCGAGGGGCCATAGTTCATTGCCTATACCTATCAAGAAACCCATGCACATTGCACCTTCCTATCAGTCGGGGGGCCGTCCCGCAATCCCCGGCGAGCGCGCGACCACCGTCACGGCTGCCCGCCGCCCGGCCGGAACGTCCGGGTGTGACCCCTCTGTTGACGCTCCTTCACCTCGTGGCGCACCCGTGTCCCACGTCGCGTGCCGCTCCCCCACGGATCGCGGAACAGCCCCAGGTGCCCGGCGCCGCCCTGCTCGGGTGCCGCGGTCAACGGTCACGGGTCGGCGGAGCACTCATCGGTTCTTCACTCCCTCCGCGCGTGCGGGTAGCGGGGCGACGCGCTGCGGTGAGAACGCGAGGAGCAGGCCGCCGGTGACCGGATGGGTCAGATGGGTGCAGGTGACCCCGAAGACCTTCAGGACGAGCTCCGGGTTGAGCACTTCGGCGGGCGGGCCGTCCGCGACGATGCGTCCTTGGTGCAACACGTAGAGCCGGTCGCAGTAGGTGGCCGCGAGGTTGAGGTCGTGCAGGACGCACAGGGTGGCTCGGTTCAGGTCGCGCACGAGTTCGAGGAGTTCGAGTGCGGCGTACACGTCGAGGTGGTTGGTCGGCTCGTCGAGGAGCAGCAGCGGGCTCTCCTGCGCGAGGGACCGGGCCACCAGCGCCCGTTGTCGTTCGCCGCCGGACAGGGTCGACAGCCGCCGGGTGCGGTGGTCGGCCAACCGGACGCGCTCCAGTGCGCTGATGATCCGTGCGTGGTCGCGGCCGGTGGTGCTTTCGAACGCCCGGAGCCAGGGTCCGCGGCCCATGGCCACGAGTTCCTCGACGGTGAAGTCGAAGTCCGGGGTGCTCTCCTGGGCGACCAGGGCGGCGCGGCGTGCGACCTCCCGCTGGCTGAGCCCCCGCACGTCGTCGCCGGCGAGTTCGACGGTGCCGGCGACGGGGTCGAGCGCCCGGTAGATCGTGCGCAGCAACGAGGTCTTGCCGCTGCCGTTGGGCCCGACGAGGCCCACGCGTTCGCCGTCGTCGACGGTGAGGTCGCAGTCGGCGACGATCGGGGTGGAGCCGAGCCGGACGCTGACGCCGGCCAACGAGAGTCTCATGACGCCTCCGAGCGCCGCAGTAGCCAGAGGAAGACCGGTGCGCCGAGCAGGGCGGTGACGATGCCGATGGGGAGTTCCTCCGGGCGGACGACGATGCGGCAGAGCAGGTCGACGGCGACGAGGTAGATCGCTCCGAGGAGCATGGCGATCGGGAGCAGGCGTCGATGGTCGGGGCCGACGACCAGGCGCACCAGGTGCGGAACGATGAGCCCGACGAAGCCGATGCCACCGGACACGGCGACGAGCACACCGGTCAGGAGCGAGGCCACGATCAGGAGCTGGATGCGGGCGCGGTGCACCGGGACGCCGAGGGAGAGCGCGGCGTCGTCACCGGCGGCGAGCGCGTTGAGCGTCCGGGTCTGGAGGATCAGATAGATCCCGGCGATCAGTACGGCCGCCGCCGGCAGTGACAGGTTCGACCACGATGACGCCGTCAGCGACCCCAGCAACCAGAAGAGCACCGAGTGCGCCGCGTCCGCGTTGGCGCTGCGGAAGATCACGAAGCTGGTGGCGCCGCTGAACAGGTAGGACAGCGTCACCCCGGCGAGGATCAGACGGCTCGGGACGACCCGTCCGGCCCGGCGCGACAGCCCGAGGACCGCGATGGTGGCCACGAGGGCTCCGACGAAGGCCGCGGCCGAGGTCGACAGGCCGGCCACCGCCACCGAACCGAGCGTGATCACTACGGCGGCCATCAACCCGGCGCCCGCGGAGACGCCGAGCACGTACGGGTCGGCGAGCGGGTTGCGGACGGTCGCCTGGAGCGTGACGCCGACGGCGGCCAGGCCCGCGCCGACGACCGCGGCCAGGAGGACGCGCGGGAGCCGCAGGTTCCACACGATCTGATCGTCCATGACGGTGGCGGACGCCTTGGCGCCGAGCAGGTGATCGGCGATGACCGTGGTGACGGTCTTGAGCGGCACGCCGACGGAGCCGATCGACACGGCCACGCAGACCATGACGACGAGGACGAGGAGCAGGGCCGGCACGACGACGGGGAGGGAGGTGCGCCAGCCGCTGCGGCCGGGCGTCCCCCGAGCGGCGCTCTTCGCGTGCCCCTCGACTTCGGTGGCCGTCGTCGGAGCCGGTGTGTGCTGTGACATCGCGGACCCCTACTGCGAGCGGAACGCGCTGGGGTGCAGGAAGCGTGCGACGTCGACGACACCGTCCACCGGCCTGGTGCTGCCGCGTGCGCCGGTCTTGGCCGAGTCGATCGCGAGGATGCGGCCCTTCTTCACGGCGTCGGTGTGGGGGAACGTCCGCTTCAGGAACGTGATCGACTCCTGCTGGCCCTTTGTCGACGCGGTGAAGTCGTCGACGATGATGGCCCCGGGGTTGCGCGCGATGATCTGTTCGGCGCTGATCGGTGCGAACTGTCCCGGCAGGTCGGCGAAGACGTTGGTGCCGCCCGCCCGCTTGAGCACGTCGTTCGAGAGGCCGCCCGAGGTGACGTAGAGCTGGCCGGCGACGCGGGAGATCTCGGCGACCTTGCGCTCGGGCTGCTCGGCGATGCGCTTGCGCACGTCGTCGAGCTTGCGGTGCAAGCGGTCGGTCAGCGCATCCGCGCGCTTCTCCACCGCGAAGACGGCGCCGAGCTGTTCGAGGTCCGCGTCCAACGCATCGAGTCCGGAGGTGTCCGCGGCCAGGTCCTTGGCGCAGCCGCCGCCGACCACGTAGGTGGCTATGCCCAGTTCCTTCAGCTCGGCGATGGTCGGGCTGCCCTGGTTGCCGGAGACCTTCTCGATCTGATCGGTGATCAGGAGGTCGGGCTTGGCGGCGACCAGTGCCTCGGTGCTCGGATTGCGCGTTCCGAGGCTGGGGAGGGCGGCCAGACGCTCCTTCAGCTCGGGGGCGGGTGCGGACTCGCCGCGCGTCTTGGCCACGATCCGGTCTCCGACCCCGAGCGCGAACAGGGTGTCGGCGAGGGCGTCCGTGGTGATCACCACGCGCTTCGGGGCACGGTCGAGTTCGAAGGTCTTGCCGCAGGACGTGAAGGTGATCGCGCCCGCGCCGCCTCCCTCGCCGGAGCCGTCGTCGGTGTCGGCGCACCCCACGGCCGCGAGCGTGACGAGGGCGCTGAGCAGGGCGGCCCGAAGCCGGTTCGGAACGACGCGCGGTCTACGGCTTCGTGACCGATGGTCACGGTGCGGATGGAGCATGAAGTGGCGTTCCCTTCAACGGAAAAGGCGTGGAGAGGCGGTGCGCACATTATTGAATGAGACTCAGTCGCCATGTTAGGGTACCCTAATGAAATCATCAACATCATCGACGCCCGGGCTGGCCGGCCCGGGCGCTTTGTTTCGCATGTTGGCTCCGATCCGGACCCATCTCGTGGTCTGCGCGGTCCTGTCGGCCCTGAGCGCGGCGGCGGGCATCGTGCCCTACATCGCCGTCGCCGAAATCGCACGACTGATGCTTGACGATCCCTCAGGCTCGGACTCGGCCATCTGGACCTGGGTCGGGATCGGCGCCGCGGGCGCCAGCCTGTGGTTGTTCCTCTTCGTACAGTCCGCTCGCGTGGGGCACTTCGCGGACGCGGCGATCCTGCACGACGTGCGCGTGCGGATCGTGCGCCACCTCGGCACGCTGCCGCTCGGCTGGTTCCGCGCCGCGGGCTCGGGCAAGGTCAAGCGGGCGATGACGGGCGACCTGGAGGAGATGCACGAGGTCATCGCCCACGCGCTGGGTCAACTGACCGGAGCGGTCACGGTGGTGACCGTCGGCGCCGGCTACCTGTTCTTCGTCGACGTCAAGATGGCGCTGGTCGTCCTCGGCGTCCTCGGCGTGATGGGCGTCTTCTACCGCATCTCGATGCGCTCCATGACGACCCATATGAACCGGCTGATCGCCGCCGACGCACGGATCAGCGCCGCCAGCGTCGAGTACGCCGACGGCATCCAGGTGGTCAAGACGTTCGGCACCGGGGGCCGCGTCCTGCGCCGCTTCGACGACGCCGTGGACGAGCACACCGATGCGTTCGCCGCCTGGGTCGCCGAGGTGCGCTACAGCTCCGCGGCGTCCCGGCTGTTCGGCTCGGAGATGGCCGTGCTCGCCGCCGTGACGGCCGTCGGGCTGGTCCTGGTCGACCGGGGGTCGCTCGGCGTCGCCGACCTGGTGGCGTTCCTGGTCGTCGCGGTCGGACTGCCGAACTCGATCCTGCCGGCCGTGAGTGCCGCCCAGGGCGTGCGCAAGGGCCGGATGGGCGCGGCCAACATCGAGCAGTTGTTGTCCCGCACCTCGCTGCCCGAGCCGGAGCACCCGCAGACGCCGACGGGTCACGGGGTGGAGTTCGATCACGTCTCGTTCTCCTACGACGGGGTGACGAACGCGATCGAGGACGTCAGCGCGGCCTGTCCGCCGGGCCAGGTGACCGCGATCGTAGGGCCGTCGGGCGCGGGGAAGACCACGCTCACGAGCCTGCTGCCGCGCTTCTACGACGTCACGGAAGGGGCGGTCCTGATCGGCGGCGTCGACGTGCGCTCGATCCGGTCGGCGGATCTGTTGGCCTCGATGTCCTTGGTGTTCCAGGACGTCGCGCTGCTCCGCGACAGCGTGGTGGAGAACATCCGCATCGGCCGGCCCGGCGCCACCGACGAGGAGGTCCGCCGGGCGGCGGTCGCCGCGCAGATCCACGAGGTGATCGAGGCGCTGCCCGACGGGTACGACACGCTGCTCGACGCGAACGGCGGCGGCCTGTCCGGCGGTGAGCGCCAGCGGTTGACGATCGCCCGGGCGATCCTGTCCGGAGCACCGATCGTCGTCCTGGACGAGGCGACGGCCGCACTGGACGCCGACAGCGAGTCGGCGGTGCAGGAGGCGCTGGCCACCTTGGCGATCGGCAAGACCGTGATCGTCATCGCCCACCGGCTGCACACGATCGCCGGCGCGAACCAGATCCTCGTGTTCGAAGGCGGACGGCTCGTCGAGCGGGGCGTCCACGACGAGTTGCTCGCCCGCCAGGGTCTCTACGCCCGGATGTGGGCCGCACAAGAAGGAGTGCTCGCATGATCCGCCGGCTGTACCGACTGTGGCCGGAGCCGAAGTTGTTGGCCCGGCTCTGGCTGCTCACGGCAGGGCAGGCCGTCCTCCAGGGACTGCTCCTCGCCCTGCTCGTCCCCATTCTGGACGCCGTCGTCCGGCCCGAACCCGATGTCGGCGCGGCCACCGGGTGGCTGGTGGCCGGCGCGGTCGGCGTGATCGCCTACGCGGTGCTGAGCATCATCGCCACCCCGGTGGGCTTCAAGGCGTCGGGCGCGCTCGCCGCGCAACTGCGCCGCCGGTTGATGCACCACGTGAGCACGTTGACCCTGGGGTGGTTCACCGCCGAGCACAAGGCCCGGCTCGCGCGCGGGGTGACCGCGGACGTGGGCAGCGCCGCGCACCTGGCCGTGACCGTCGCCGGGCCCGCGATCACCTCGACGCTGCTGCCCGCGACGGTCGTCATCGTGACGTTCGTGGTCGACTGGCGGATGGCGCTGCTGTTGTGCGCGATCGCGCTGGTCGCCTTCTGGGCGCTCCAGCGTGCGGCACGGATCGCGGAGATCACCGAGAGCGAGCTGGAGCAGGCGGCCACCGGGGTCGCCAGCCGTGCGATCGAGCTGGGCCAGGCGCAGCCGGTCCTGCGGGCCGCCGGTCACGCCGACGGGACCCCCCGCATGCGGGCCGCGCTGGAGGACCACCGCGAGACCTACCGGGACGGCATGCGTCGCGCACGGCGGCCGTTCTTCGTCTACACCGGCGTGATCATGGGTGGGTTCATCGCGGTGCTGGCGCTGGCCGCCGAGCTCATGCTGAGCGGGCGCATCGAGGTCGCCGAGGCGATCGCGTTGCTCGTGCTGGCCTCGCGCTTCCTGGAGCCGCTCGGCAATCTGATCGACCTCATCGGGGCCCTGCGCGCGATGCGGAACCAGATCGGGCGCATCGAGGAGCTGTTGGCCACGCCCACCCTCCCGATGCCGGCGGAGCCGGTGAACCGGGTCGAGGAGGCCGACGTCGAGTTCTCGAACGTCACCTTCACGTACCCGGGCGGCGACGCCCCCGCGATGAAGGACGTGTCCCTGCGCTGCCGGCCGGGCACCACCACGGCACTGGTCGGACCGTCGGGTTCCGGCAAGACGACGGTGACCCGGCTCATCGCCCGGTTCTTCGACGTCGACTCGGGGCAGGTGCGCGTCGGCGGCGTCGACGTGCGCGAACTCGACCAGGCGGCCCTGCTCGACGAGATCGCCATCGTCTTCCAGGACGTCTACCTGTTCGACGACACCATCGAGGACAATCTGCGCCTGGCGCACCCGGAGGCGACCTGGGACGAACTCAAGGAGGCGGCCAGCGCGGCCCGGCTCGACGAGGTGATCGAGCGTCTGCCCGACGGTTGGGACACGCGCGTGGGTGAGGGCGGCGCCCAGTTGTCGGGTGGCGAACGCCAGCGCGTCGCGATCGCCCGGGCGATCCTCAAGCGGGCGCGCATCGTGCTCGTCGACGAGGCCAGTTCCGCGCTCGACCCCGAGAACGAAGCCGCGATCACCCAGGCCATCGCCAACCTCGGTGACAGCCCCGACCGTACGGTGATCGTCATCGCCCACCGTCCCGCCACCCTGGCCGCCGCGGACCACGTGGTCTCGCTGGACGACGGTCGCGTGGTGGAGTCCGGCACGCCCGCGGAGTTGCTGCGCACGGGCGGGGCGTTCGCGCGCCTGAGTCAGCAGTACGAGCGGGCGCGACACTGGCGCATCGCCAACGCCGCCCTCTGATCCGAGCCGCTGCCGACGACCCCGTACGAGGTCGTCGGCAGCTCACAGCGGTCAGTTCTCGACGCGTAGGTAACGGTGTGCGAGGTCGGTGATGTCGGCGATGAGCTCGTCGGCCAACCGGTCGATGTCCTCGGCCTCGTGGTGCAGCAGCGCATGGGTGGCCCCGTACCAGGCGCTGTAGATCAGGCTCGCGGCCATGGCGGGGTTCGGAGCGTCCGACGGCGGGTTCGGGCGCTCTGCAATCAGTTGTCGAAACGCTTCGACGTGCGGGTTCTCAGGGCTGACCTGGATATCCGTCTTGGCGTTGATGGGGGTGTGTCCGTAGAGCACGTCGTGCAATTCGGCATGCTCCACGTAAACACGGACCGCATCGCTGAGCCAGGCGTCCAAGCGTCCGATCCAGTCGTCGGCGGGCAGGTGTTGCACCACTGCGTGCTGCCGTTCGACCAGCCGATCGATAAAGCGGGCCTGTAGCGCGAGCATGAGGTCTCGCTTCGAACCGAAGTGTAGATAGAACGTGCCGATGGCGACGTCCGCGCGCTCCGTGATCTCGTCGATTCGAGCAGCGTCAATTCCGCGCTCGGCGAACACTCTCTCGGCTGCGTCGAGGAGGTCGGCACGCCGTTCCTCGGCGGGTTTGGTTCGCGGGCGACCCCGCGTTGATCGACGCTGACTCATCCGTGCAGTTTACGCGTTCACCGGCGACGTTGTCGGCAAAGGGCGAGTCTCCTTCGCCACGCCATTTCGGGATGCACCAATGACAGTTGGGCACGTCATTGCGCATATTGGTCAATTCGACTGAAGCTCATTCACCATTTGCCGTGGGATAACAGTGGATCAATGGCCCGGGCGTCGGCCGTCGATGTGACGCGGGACCGCGGTGCAGCAATCGGCCCCGCCGGGCTCGCACCCGGCGGGGCCGATGACGGCCTGCCCCCGACCGCACCGGGGCGGTCGGGGGCAGGCAGGCACGCACGGGGCGGTCGATCAGCCGAGGGTGGCGATCGCCTCGTTGAGGGTCGCCGACGGACGCATGACGGCCGCCGCCTTGACGGGGTCGGGCTGGTAGTAGCCGCCGATGTCGACCGGCTTGCCCTGGACCGCGATCAGCTCGTCGACGATCGTCTGCTCCTTGGCGGTCAGCGTCTCGGCGAGCGGGCCGAACGCCTTGGCGAGCTCCGCGTCGTCGGTCTGCTTGGCCAACTCCTGCGCCCAGTACTGCGACAGGTAGAAGTGGCTGCCGCGGTTGTCGATGCCGCCGACGCGCCGGGTCGGCGACTTGTCCTCGTTGAGGAAGGTCGCCGTGGCACGGTCGAGGGTGTCGGCGAGGACCTGGGCACGCGCGTTGCCCGTGGTCTGCGCGAGGTGCTCGAAGCTGGCCGCGAGGGCGAAGAACTCGCCCAGGCTGTCCCAGCGCAGGTAGTCCTCCTTGACGAGCTGCTGGACGTGCTTCGGCGCGGAACCGCCGGCGCCCGTCTCGAAGAGGCCGCCGCCCGCCATCAGCGGGACGACCGACAGCATCTTGGCGCTGGTGCCCAGCTCCAGGATCGGGAAGAGGTCCGTCAGGTAGTCGCGCAGCACGTTGCCGGTGACGGAGATCGTGTTCTCGCCGCGACGGATGCGCTCCACGGAGAGCTTGGTCGCCTCGACCGGGGACAGGACCTTGATGTCCAGTCCGTCGGTGTCGTGCTCCAGCAGGTAGGTCTTGACCTTCTCGATGAGCACGGCGTCGTGGGCGCGGGTCTCGTCCAGCCAGAACACCGCCGGGTCCCCGGTGGCGCGGGCGCGGGTGACGGCGAGCTTGACCCAGTCCCGGACGGGGGCGTCCTTGGTCTGGCAGGCGCGGAAGACGTCACCGACGGCGACGGACTGCTCCAGGACGACGTCGCCCTGCTCGTCGACGAGGCGGACGGTGCCCGCGGCCGGGATCTCGAAGGTCTTGTCGTGGCTGCCGTACTCCTCGGCCTTCTGCGCCATCAGACCGACGTTGGGCACCGAGCCCATGGTGGACGGGTCGAAGGCACCGTTGGCACGGCAGTCGTCGACGACGACCTGGTAGACACCGGAGTAGCTGCTGTCGGGCAGCACCGCGAGGGTGTCGTGCTCCTGACCGTCCGGGCCCCACATGTGGCCGGAGGTGCGGATCATGGCCGGCATGGAGGCGTCGACGATGACGTCCGAGGGGACGTGCAGGTTGGTGATGCCCTTGTCGGAGTCGACCATCGCCAGCTCCGGGCCCTCGGCGAGCTCGGCGTCGAAGGACGCCTTGATCTCGGCGCCCTCCGGCAGGGCGTCCAGGCCCTTGAGGATGCCGCCGAGGCCGTCGTTCGGGGTCAGGCCGGCCGCGGCGAGCGTGTCGCCGTACTGCGCGAACGTCTTCGGGAAGAAGGCGCGCACGACGTGGCCGAAGACGATCGGGTCGGAGACCTTCATCATCGTCGCCTTGAGGTGCACCGAGAACAGCACGCCCTCGGCCTTGGCACGGGCCACCTGCGCCGTCAGGAACTCGCGCAGTGCGGCGACGCGCAGCACGGAGGCGTCGACGACCTCGCCCGCCAGGACGGGCACCGACTCGCGCAGCACGGTGGTGGAGCCGTCCTCGCCCACCAGCTCGATGCGGAGGGCACCGGCCGTGGTGATCACCGCGGACTTCTCGGTGGAACGGAAGTCGTTCTCGCCCATGGTCGCGACGTTCGTCTTGGACTCGGAGGTCCAGGCGCCCATGCGGTGCGGGTGGGTCTTGGCGTAGTTCTTCACCGACGCGGGGGCGCGACGGTCGGAGTTGCCCTCGCGCAGCACCGGGTTGACGGCGCTGCCCTTGACCTTGTCGTACCGGGCGCGGATCTCCCGCTCCTCGTCGGTCTTCGGGTCGTCCGGGTAGTCCGGCAGCGCGTAGCCCTGCTGCTGGAGCTCGGCCACCGCGGCCTTCAGCTGCGGGATGGAGGCCGAGATGTTCGGCAGCTTGATGATGTTGGCGTGGGGCTGCTTCGCCAGTTCACCGAGCTCGGCGAGCGCGTCGTCGATGCGCTGGGCCTCTTCGAGGTGCTCGGGGAAGCTGGCGATGATCCGCCCGGCCAGGGAAATGTCACGGCTCTCGACACTGATCCCGGCCGTCGCAGCGTACGCCCGGACCACAGGCAGGAACGAGTGCGTCGCCAGGGCCGGAGCCTCGTCGGTGTGCGTATAGATGATGGTCGAGTCAGTCACCAGTACTCCGCTTCACGGCTACATCGTCTCGACATCAAGATATCTCGTGATCGGGTCTTTCTGACACCGCCCCCCGCACCTGTGTTCCCGCACGGTGGTGCGCCGGCCGCGCGAAGGGGGGCGCGGCCCGGGCTCGACGCCGTGATCAGCGTCGGGATCGACGCGATCGCCCGCCGCTGCCGGACCCCGAAGACCAGGGGGGCACGGAGTCACCCCTCCCCCACTCGCGACGAATTTCGTCGCCTACCCGTCTCAGTTCAACTAATTTCGCCATACTCATGGCCTTGCAATGACTAAATCGGTAGTGTCGCGAGAGTCTTCCGCTGAGGGGCGTGCCCCGTGGTGCGCCCGGCGGAAGCCTTCAGACCGGTACGGACGAAAGAGCCGATATGAAGCACGACCCGCTGTCGCCGGAGCTGCCCGGAACCGATCGCACCCGTCATCGCCGGCTGCGGGAGCAGGGCAGCGGTGACCGCGCCGTGCTGGACGCCGTCCTGGCCGCGGGGTTCATGTGCCACTTCGGGGTGGTGGTCGACGGCCATCCGATGGTGGTGCCGACCGTGTACGGGGCCGACGGGCTCCACCTGTACTTCCACGGCTCCGTGGCCAGCCGGAGCCTGGTCGCCGCGCCGGGCGCGACGGTCTGCGTGACGGTCACCCACGTGGACGGCCTGGTGCTCGCCCGATCGGTGTTCGAGCACGGGGTGAACTACCGCAGCGCGATGGTCTACGGCGTCCCCCGGCTGGTGACCGACCCCGCCGAGAAGCTCGCCGGCCTGCGGTGCCTCACCGAGCAGAGCGCACCCGGACAGTGGGACTACGCGCGCCCGCCCAGTCGGAAGGAACTGGCGGCGACCGTGCTGCTCGCCCTGTCCCTGGAGGAGGCTTCCGTCAAGATCCGTCAGGGTGGTCCCGACGACGGCGACGGCCCCGACGCCGCACTGCCGATCTGGGCCGGCACCCTGCCGCTGGTGACGACGGTCGGCAGGGAGCAGGCCGACGCGGCCCTCCCCGACGGCATCGCGGTGCCGCCCCACATCGCCGATCGGGTGGGCGCCCGGCTCGGCTAGAGCACCCCGGACGGGAGGCGGCGGGCACGCGGGGAGGACCCTCGTGCCCGCCGCCCCGGTCAGGCGCGGAGCGGGGTGTTCAGAAGGACAGCGTCCAACTGTTGATGTACGCGCCGGGATAGGAGTAGGCGCCGGCCCGGGCCCGCAGTTTCCAGGTGCCGTTGGCCGTCTCCGCCGAGGCGTCGACGCCGAGCGTGGCGATGTAGGGACTGCTCTCCATCCAGAAGCCGTTCGCCAGGGGGTAGGCGGTGCCGTCCGGTGCCACCAGTTCCAGCGCCGCCCTCGGGTCGCCGACGGTGTGCAGGTCGACGAGGAGGATGGTGGGCGCCTTGCCGGGAACACCGGTGACGGTGATCGGCGACTCGGCGGCGGCGGGCAGCGCGGGCAGGGGGACGTCGTCGTTGTTGGTGAAGACGGGGCCGGGCGGCCGGGGGGCGGGGTTGTCGGGTCGAGCACCGACGTTGACGGCGCCCCAGGCGTCCATCACGTTGCGCCGGACGGCCGAGTCCGCGCCGTAGAGGTCGGCGGCGGCGGCGAGGGTGGCGGCCCGGGCGCCGAGGTAGTCGGTGGTGGACGTCATGTAGAGGGTGAGGGCGCGGTACCAGATCCGCTCGGCGGCGGCCCGTCCGATCCCGGTGACCGGCAGACCGTCGTGGGTGGGGCTGTCGTAGGAGACGCCGTTGACGGTCTTGGCGCCGCTGCCCTCGGCGACCAGGTAGAACCAGTGGGTGGCCGGACCCGCCATGTATCCGATGTTGGTGCTGGAGTCGAAACGGGGGTGCCAGTAGTTCGTGCTCCGGTCCCGCTTGGCCGGTCGGTCCATGTGACGCAGCGGCGGGTTCGCGGAACCGACGTCGACCTTCTCGCCGGTCGTGTAGTCACCCGCGTCGTGGCTGTTGCCGGCGTGGAACTCCACGGCGGCGGCGAAGATGTCGCCGGTCGCCTCGGCGATGCCGCCGGACTCGCCGTAGTAGTTCAGCTTGGCCGTGTCGCTGATGAGGCCGTGGGCGAGTTCGTGGGCCGTCATGTCGATGGAGGTGTAGGGCGTCGTGCCGCCACCGCCGTAGGTCACGCAGAAACAGGAGTCCTGCCAGTAGGCCCCGTGGTAGTCCCCCAGGTAGTGGACCCGGGCGCTGGCGCCGTCGCCGTCGTTGCGGATGCCGTAGCGGCCGTGCACCTCGGCGAAGTAGTCCCAGGTGGCCTGGGCACCGTAGGCGGCGTCCACGGCGTCGGTCTGCCTGCTCGCCGAGGTGCCGTCGCCCCAGACCCCGTCGGAGTCCGTGAACAGCTTCCCTCTGCCCGCGTCCCCGGCCGACAGGCCCGTGAGGTCGTAGGTCCGGTGGCTGCCGCGGCTGGTGTCGGTCAGGTTGTAGAAGGAGCCGAACCGGGACGTGCCGAGGGTGACCTGGCCGCTGTGCCGGCTGTGGCCGACGCCGTCGTGCCGCTTCACCGCCTCGTAGCCGTACAACTCGGCACCCGTGGTGGCGTCGGTGATGACGTGGTACTCGCTCGGGGTGCTGTCGGACTGGGTGCCGTGCACCACGGATTCCCAGGCGAGGACCGGGCGCCCGGAGGCGGCCCAGATCACCGCGCGCGGCTTCCGGGGGAGCTCGGCGCGCTCGGTGCCCTCCGACTCGGCCTTGGCCAGGGCGAAGGCGCCGGCGGCGGTGGCGCTGCGGGCCGCGGTGGTGCGGGGAACGGCCACCCGGGCGCGGGTGGCCCGGGTCGCGCCCTCGATGGCTCCGGACGGTGTGGTGTGGACGACCAGGTCGCCGCCGAGGACGGGTAAGCCCTCGTAGGTGCGTTCGTAGCGGGTGTGCACCGTGCCGTCGGCGTCCTGGAGCACGTTGCGGGGCAGCAGGCGTTCCTTGCGGCCCAGGCCGAGGGCGGCGGCCGTCTCGACCCGGTCGGCCTCGGCCCGCGACAGCAGCGCGGCCTGCCGCTGGGGGTCGAGCTTCACCGGCAGGGCGCCGGCACGTGGCTGCGGGGCCGTCGGGGCGGACCCGACGGGCGCGGCACCGGCCGTGCCGGAGGGAACGGCCACGGCGATCAGTGCGACACCTGCGAGCAGGGCTCCGGCGGCCGAGGCCCTACGGGAGATCCGTCTCATATCAACTCCTTGCGCGCCGGCCGTGCGTCACGACCGGAACAGGACCCGTCGACGGGGTGTGCCGAACGGGCAGGGACGTCCAGTGCGGTGGTGTCGTTCCCTTCCGGAGGACATGGGGTGCATGCGCCGGTTGGGCGTGAGTGGCGCGGTGCTTCGGCTCAGGGACCGCCGGGCACGAACGGGGAGTGGCACCGCGGGAAGCCTGGCACTGGAGGGGGGCGTGCGCCAGGTGGGGGCACGGGGACTTGGCCGTATCCCGTGTGTGGTGCGGGGTGGACGTCCGGGGAGCGGCACCGGTCCGGACGTCGTCGCACGGTGCGCCGGGGTGCCGGGCGCGGGGGCTCCGGCGCCCGTCCGGGTAGTGGCCAGAAGGCACGGTCCGGTGCCCGGGCCGGGTGGACGGAACGTCAGGGTCCGTTCCGGAGCTGCTGATCCGCGCTGTCCCGGCCGTCGTCCGGACTTCGCGTGCGGGGGTCGCACGGGCGTCATAATGGGCGTCCACGCAGGGAGTGCGGTGGGGACGCGAGGTGCACTGGGGGGTGCGGGTGGAAAGCGTGTCGGACAGGTACGAGGTCACGGGGACGCTCGGGCGGGGTGGGATGGGCGTGGTGTACGCGGCCGTCGATCGCGAGTTGGGCCGCGAGGTCGCGGTGAAGGTGCTTCCGCCCGAGTTCCTGCGGGAGTCCCAGTTCCGGACCCGGTTCCACCGGGAGGCCCGGACGATCGCCCGGCTGAACCACCCGGGGATCGCGGTCCTGCACGACATCGGTGAGGACGAGGCGCACGACCCGCCGATACCGTTCCTGGTGATGGAGTTGGTCCGGGGGAGGACGCTGGCCGAGATCGCGGCCGCGGGGCGGTTGAGCACCGAGCAGGCCGTGCGGATCACCTTGGAGATCCTGGAGGCACTGGAACACAGCCATGCCCAGGGCGTGGTGCACCGGGACGTCAAGCCCTCCAACGTGATGGTCGTCGGACCGCTCGCCGGGGGCACGGGCAGCCGGAACCGGGTGAAGGTCCTCGACTTCGGCATCGCCCAACTGCTCGCGGACACCTCCACCCGGCTGACGGCCACGGGGGTCTCGGTGGGGACCCCGTCCTACCTCTCGCCGGAACAGGCCGACGGCAACGGCACGGACGCGCGTTCCGATCTGTACTCGGTGGGCTGTCTGCTCTACGAGTTGCTGACCGGGAACCCCCCGTTCCGCGGCGACTCGCCGTTCGTGGTGCTCCTCGCCCACATCCAGAAGCCGCCGGTGCCGCCCTCGCAACTGCGCCCGGGCCTCAGCCCGGAGGTCAATGCGGTGGTGCTCACCGCACTCGCGAAGAGGCCGGAGGACCGGTTCGCCGACGCGACGGCCATGCACGCGGCGCTCGCCCACGCCCTGGACCCCTCCCGGCCCGCGTTCCCGTCCCAGCCCCCGGCAGCCCCGCTCCCCCGTCCGGCGACGGCGGTCGACCACCACTCCGTCACCGCGCCCGCGCACCCCGCCCCCGCACGCCCCGCTCCGGTGCACCCCGCGCCCTGGATGCACGGCGCCCCCACCGGTCCCGTACCGGTGCCGACCACCTACGTGGATCTCCCCTCCGCCCGTGCGGAGCCCGAGCCGCCGCACGTCCGACCGGCCGGGTTCGGGCAGCGACTCGGAGCCCGGTTGATCGACCTGGTGCTCCTCTCACAGGTCGCCCTGCCGGTGATCATGATCCTGGACAGCTCCCTGGGACCCTCGACGGACCCCTCGGTGGCCGACGGCGCGCGACTGACCTTCGCCTTCGCCTTCGTGTACGAGCTCCTCGGCGTCGCCCTGTTCGGGAGGACGATCGGCAAACGCCTGGTGGGGCTGCGGGTGGTCCACCGGACCACCCATCGCCGCCCCGGATGGAGGGCCCTGGGGCGGGCCTCCGTGTTCTGGGGGCTCTTGGCGGGCCTCTGGGTACTCCAGGCGGGCGGGCAGTGGCTGATCCTCGTCCTGTTGGTCGACCTGATGTTCCTGCTGCGCAAGCGCACCAGGCACCGGCTCCTCCACGAGCGGGCCAGTGCGACGGTCGTCGTACGCGCCTGACGGGCCGGCCGACGGCCCGACCGGGGCCGGGGCGGGAACACGGACCGGGCACCCGGGACCGGCACCGGTCGAGCCGCGCACCGTCGGGAGACAATGACCGCATGTCGACACACCCCGCCCGCGGCCGGCGCACGGCCCGTCTCTCCGCCGATGCGGTGGTGGCCACCGCACTCGGGTTGGCGCGGTCCGAAGGGCTCGCGGCCGTGAGCATGCGGCGGCTGGCGGACGAGTCGGGGGTCTCGCCGATGGCCCTGTACCGCCATGTCGCCGACCGCGCGGACCTGTTGCTCCGGATGCTGGACGCCGTCGCGGACGGACTCGCCCCACCTCCCACCGGGGGGACGCCGCGACAGCGACTGACCGTCGTGATGCACGACATGTACGACACCTTCCGACGGGACCCGTGGGTGGTGCAGGTGCTGGCCACGGAGGGGCTGGCGAGCACCCGTGTGCTGCCGGTCCTGGAAGCCGTGTTCACCGCTTTCGCCGATGCCGGTGTCGAGCCCGTACGGGCTCGGGACGCCTACGCGATGCTGTTCAGCTTCGTGTTCGGCGAGACCCTGGTGGCGCACCACGACCACGCGGACTCACAGGCCCGGAGCATGATGCGGGAGATCGACCCGGCCCGGTACCCGCACCTGTCCGCAGTGATCGCGTCCAGTGCTCCGCCCGGGGTCCGGGACCGGGAACGGTTCGCCGGGAACCTGGAACTCCTCCTCGACGGGGTGCTCGGCGTCGACTGAGCCCCGAGGCCCCCGCGCACGGCCCTGAGGGCGCGACTCCCGCCCGGCCCGTGCCCCGGGGCGACCCCGCACGCCCTGCTTGACAGTCAAGAAGCACTTAGTGCAGCCTAACCCGACGTATACGGCGTATACACAAGGGAAGGCGGGACATGCCCGGAACCAAGGACGACCGACGGCGGGGCGGGCCAGCAGCTCCGGGACCGGACGCACGGCCGCCCGGAGCACATCCCGCGACCGGTCCCGGGTCCACCCCTGCCGTCGACGTCTCCGCCGACGCACCGGCACCGGTCGCGTACTCGCTCCCGGAGGCCCCCGCCGGCACCGGCCTGGCCGCGCTCCTGGCCCCCGTACGGGGTCGACTCGCCCTCGCGGTGCTGCTCCAGGCCGTCGCCGCCCTGGCTTCCGTGGTCCCGTTCGTCGCGGTGGCGGAACTCGGCCGGGTGCTCCTGGACCCGGGACCCGGCGGGGAGGTGGACCGGGACCGCGCCTGGTGGGTCGCCGGAACCGGAGCCGCGGCCATGCTGACCGGGCTCGCGCTCACCCTCGCCGCCGGTGCCCTCACCCACCTCGCCGACAACGACCTCAGCCTCGCGCTGCGCCGGCGGCTGGCCGCGCACCTGGGACGCGTGCCCCTCGGCTGGTTCACCGACCGCAACTCCGGGCTCGTCCGCAAGGCGGTCCACGACGACGTCTCGGCCATGCACCACCTCGTCGGCCACACCCTCACCGACCTCACCCGTGCCGCCGTCGTCCCCCTGGCCTCGGTCGCGTACCTCCTCGTCATGGACTGGCGGCTCACCCTCGTCACCCTGGTCCCGGTCGTCATCGGCCTGGCCCTGTACGGCCGGATGGCGGGCAGCGCCTCCGCCCGGGCCGGCCACGCCCGCTACGACGAGGCGCTGGCCCGGGTCGGCTCCGCCTCCGTGGAGTTCGCGCACGGCATCACCGTGGTGAAGACCTTCGGCCGGGCCCGCCGCGCCCACCGTCGGTTCACCGACGCCACCGACGCCCTGTCCGCCCACTTCCTCGACTGGGTGCGGGGGATGATGCGCACGGGTGCCACCGTCGAGCTGATCCTCTCGCCGGTGTTCCTGTTGTTGTGGATCCTCGGCGTCGGCGTCCTGTTCGTCGCACGGGACTGGGTCGAAGCCGTGGACCTGCTGCCCTTCGCCCTCCTCGGACTCGGGCTGACCGCCCCGGTCCTGGGGCTCGGCTACTCGGCCGAGGACGTCCGCAAGGCCCGCCAGGCGGCCGACCGGGTCGGCGCGATCCTCGCCACCCCCGCCCTGCCCGGACCCGCACCGGGACGTCGGGCCACGGCGGACGGCACCACCGTCGAGTTCGACCGGGTGTCCTTCGGCTACGACGACCGCTCCCTCGCCCTCGACGAGGTGTCCCTCACCCTGCGGCCCGGCAGCGTCACCGCCCTCGTCGGCCCCTCCGGCTCCGGGAAGACCACGCTCGCCCGGCTGTTGCCGCGCTTCTACGACGTCACCGGCGGAGCCCTCCGCATCGGGGGCGCCGACCTGCGCGAACTGCCCGCCGAACACCTCTACCGGCTCGTCTCCTTCGTCTTCCAGGACGTGCAACTGCTGCGCGCCAGCGTGCGGGAGAACCTCACCCTGGCCCGCCCCGACGCCACCGAGGAGGAGGTCGTCTCCGCCGCGCGGGCCGCGCAGATCCACGACCGGATCCTCGAACTGCCCGACGGCTACGACACCGTCGTCGGCGAGGGCGCGCTGTTCTCCGGCGGTGAGGCCCAGCGACTCTCCATCGCCCGGGCCCTGTTGGCCGACACCCCGGTGCTGGTGCTCGACGAGGCCACCGCCTTCGCCGACCCGGAGTCCGAGGCCGCCATCCAGGAGGCCCTGTCCCGACTCGTCGTCGGACGCACCCTGCTCGTCATCGCGCACCGGCTCGCCACCGTCTCCGGCGCCGACCAGATCGCCGTACTCGAACGCGGCCGGATCGTCGAACGGGGCACCCACGCCGAACTCCTGGCCCTCGGCGACCGGTACGCCCGTTCCTGGGCGATCGACGAACGGTCCGGCCAGGAGGGCCCCGCCGTCACGGGGGCCCGGGCCCCCGCTCCCCGCCCCGCTGACGACCCCACGGAGGCCACCTCGTGATCCGCCGACTGCTGACCGTGCTCGACCCGCCCGGCGCGGCCCTGCTGCGCCGCATGCTCGTGGGCCTCGTGCTGTGCGCGGTCCTCCAGGGCATCGCCTTCGCCCTGCTGGTCCCGCTGTTGCGGGAACTCCTCGGCGACGGCGGCCCGTCGGGAGCCGCCCGCTGGTTCGGAGCCCTGGCGCTGGTCTTCGCCGCGTACGCGGTCTGCTACTGGGACAGCACCCTGTGCGGCTACCGCGCCGGCGCGGGACTGTCCCGGACCCTCTACCGCCGTCTCGGCGACCACGTGGCGGCCCTCCCGCTGGGCTGGTTCACCCCGGAGCGGACGGACCGGCTCACCCAACTCACCGCCAAGGGCGTCATCGACGTGATGGGGGTGCCCGCCCACCTCCTGCGCCCGGTCATCAGCGCGTTCGTCACCCCGCTGGTCGTGGTGGCCCTGATGTTCCTCTTCGACTGGCGACTCGCGCTCGCCGCACTGGTCGGTCTGCCACTGGCCGCGCTCGCCCACCGGGTCACCGGCCGGGTGGTGGCCCGCAGCGAGCACGCCCACCACGCGGCCTCCGCCGAGGCCGGCGGCCGGGTGATCGAGTTCACCCGCAGCCAGCCGGTGCTCCGGGCCTTCGGCCGCACGGTGCACGGGCACCGGGCCCTGGACGACGCCCTGGTCGCCCAACGCGACACCGGACGGCGACTGCTGCTGCGCGCGGTGCCCGGGTTCGCCGCCTTCGTGATGTCCGTCCAACTGGCCTTCACCGTCGTCCTGTTGACCGGTACGGTGCTGGCCATCGGCGGATCGGTCGGTGCCCCGGAGTTGATCGCCCTGCTGGTCCTGGCCGCCCGGTTCGTGGAACCGCTGGTGGTCGCCGCCGACCTGGCCGCCGCGGTGCGCATCGCGGACAACGCACTCGCCCGGGTCCAGGCCGTCCTGGAGACCGCTCCGCTCCCCGAACCCGAGGTGCCGGCCACTCCCGCGGACCCGGATGACACCTCCGTCGAACTGGCCGGGGTCACCTTCGGCTACGACCCCGGGGACCCGGTGCTCCGGGACTTCTCCCTGCACGTCCCCGCGCGGTCCATGACGGCCCTGGTCGGCCCCTCGGGCTCGGGCAAGACCACGGTCACCCGGCTCGTCGCCCGGTTCTTCGACACCGACGCGGGACGGGTCCTGGTGGGCGGCACGGACGTGCGGGAACTGGGCACCGAGGCCCTGATGTCCCGGATCTCGCTGGTCTTCCAGGACGTCTACCTGTTCGACGCGACGATCTCCGAGAACATCCGGCTGGCCCGCCCCGAAGCCACCGAGGAGGAGTTCCGCCGGGCGACCCGGCTCGCCGGAGTGGACGAGATCGCCGCACGGCTGCCGGACGGTTGGGACAGCCGCGTCGGCGAGGGCGGCACGGCCCTGTCCGGCGGCGAACGGCAACGGGTGTCGATCGCCCGCGCCCTGCTCAAGGACGCTCCGATCGTGCTGCTCGACGAGGCGACCGCCGCCCTCGACCCGGAGAACGAACACATCGTGCAGAACGCGCTCACCGCGCTCGCCCGCGACCGTACGCTGCTGGTGATCGCCCACCGCCTCCAGACGATCACCGCGGCCGATCGGATAGCCGTCCTGGACGGAGGACGCGTCGCCGAATCCGGAACCCACGACGAACTCCTGGCCGCGGGCGGCCGGTACGCGGCCTTCTGGTCGGAGCGCTCCCGTGCCGGCGGGTGGCGGCTCGCGGAATCCCGCTCCTGACGAGGGGACGGGAACGCCCGTCCTCATCGGGGCCGA
Source organism: Streptomyces sp. NPDC005955 (assembly GCF_042871255.1). Taxonomy (NCBI): domain Bacteria; kingdom Bacillati; phylum Actinomycetota; class Actinomycetes; order Kitasatosporales; family Streptomycetaceae; genus Streptomyces; species Streptomyces sp. NPDC005955. The sequence goes on from NZ_JBIAIF010000016.1 coordinate 130,280, forward strand.
CGTGCGGACGCCGGCCCCGATGAGGTCACCCACAGACAGGCCGCGGAGACGACCGCGCTGCCCGCACCCAGGGCGATCGCCGTGTCCAGGTCGAGGGCCCCCAGACCGAGCGACCCGGACGCGAACCCCACCGTCTGGACGACATGGGCGACGGAGAACCCCTCGGACCTGCGCGCCGGCGGCAGTACGCGCTGGAGGTTGACGGAACTGACGGCGAGCAGCGGACCGGTGCACGACCCCACCAGCACCAGGCCCCCGAGCAGCGCGAACCAGCCGTCGCCGAAGGCGACCACGGCGCCCCCGACCGCCAGGCCCGACAGGCAGAGCACGCCCAGCGCGGTCGTGGCCCGGCCGCGCCAGGCGAACAGCGCGCTCCCGAGGATGCTGGCCACCGCCAGGACCGCGATCAGCGACGCGGCCGTGTGGTGGTGCGCACCGCCCTCGGGCCCGGTCAGCCGGGCCGCCAGCGGCAACGCGCCCACCTCCAACGCGGCCAGGAGTTGTCCGATGGTGAACAGACAGGCCAGCCAGCCCAGGGTGCACAACCAGCGGATCGGCTCCGCGGCGGCCGCCGGCTCCCCCGCGGCGCCGGACGTGCAGGGCGTTCCGACCGGCAGGATCAGGGAGCTGATCACGAACGCGGCGGCCATGCCGACCACGGGAGCCCACGGGCTCCAACCGGCCGAGGCCACGGCCAGCGCCGGCCCCGCGATGATCACCACCTCCAGGAGGGTGGCGTCCACGCTGACGGCGCGCAGGAGGAGCGACTCGGGCACGGTGCGGGCCAGCAGGGTGCGGAACCCGGCGGACAGGCCGCCGGCGGCGGCGCCGCACACCCCGGCCGCCGCCAACAGCCCCCAGACGGGCACGGCGACCCGGGCGGCGGCACCGACGGCGAGTGCCGCCCCGGCCGAGCACCACAGCAGTAGGCGCAGCCCACGGTTCGGGACGGTGCGGTCGAGCAGCCGTCCCACCGGGACCGACACGACCAGTTGGCCGACCACGAACGCCACCATCATCAGCGCGCCCGCCCGGTAGGAACCCGTGGTGGTCGTGGTCAACGCCGTGAAGGCGAGCGGGGCCATGGTGCCGGGCAGACGGCTGAACTGGGTCGCCGCGGACCACCGCCAGTACGGTCGGTGGCGCAACAGGGAAGGGCGGGCACGGTCGGTACCGGTCGTCGTCACCCGGCGAACCTGGCACCGGACCCGCCGCACCCGCCATTGGTTCGGAACTGGCCGAACCTTAAGGAGCCGGGATGATCGAGTTCATGCTCACGCCGTCGGGTGCGCACCGGGTGCGCTTCGCGGTCTCGCCGTTGGACGAGCTGCTGGCCGCGCTCCAGGCCGCGATCGGACTGCGCGACCATCCGCCCGGGGTGCCCCGGCTCGCCGTGGACGCGTGGGGTGCGTTGCCGATCGCCGAGCTGCTGTCGGTGCTCGGCGATCCGCGCTACGTCTGCGAGTTCCTCAGCCCGCCGACGACCGGGTACGACACCACCGCGGCGGCGCAACTCGCCGCAGTGCGCCGCACGCCCGCCGCGCAGGTGCGGACCGAGCTGGACGCCCTGAACGTCGACGTGGGCGAGTGGGGCTCCGATCCGGGACGCGCTCGCGATCTGCTCGCGGACCAGTTGGAGACCGTCTGGACGGAGCTGATGGCGCCGCGCTGGCCGGCGCTGCGCGACGTCCTGCACGCCGACATCCGCTACCGCTCGGGCCGGTGGGCTTCGGGCGGGCTCGATGCCGCGGTCACCGGGTTGCACCCGGACGTGCGCATGGTGGAGCGCGCCGACGCCGACGCCGTGGTGGTCCGCAACCCGGCACGGGCCCGCGTCCCGTTGGACCGGCGCGGGCTGCTGCTGGTGCCCAGCGTGTTCACCTGGCGACGGACCAGTGTGATCGCCGTCGCGCCGTGGCGGCCGTCGGTGATCTACCCCGCACGCGGTATCGCCGGACCGGGTGCGGTGCGTTCGGACGGCACGGAGCTGGCCCGCGTCGTCGGGCGCACCAAGGCCCGACTGCTGCTCGCCCTGGCGGAGCCGACGGGTACCGCCGCCCTGGCGCGGTCGCTGCACCTCGCCCCCAGCACCGTCTCCGAGCACCTGGTCGCCCTGCGGGACTGCGGACTCCTGACCACCGCCCGGCGCGGTCACGTCGTGCTGTACGCGCGCACCGCCCTGGGGGACGAACTGGCGCGCCGTTGAGGGCGTGACGCGGGGCGGAGGCGTTCCGGGTCAGGAGTCCCCGTCCGGGACGGTGGTCCGCAGCGTTCCGGATTCGGTGAGGGGCGCGTAGTACTCGGTGAACAACCGGCTGACGAGTTCGCCCCTGCTGGAGACGGCGGCCTTCTCGAAGACCGCCTTGACGTGGTCGCGGACCGTGTGGGGCGACAGGTGCAGTCGGCGGGCGATCTCTGCGGTCGGGAGCCCGCGCGCGATGCACTGGGTGACTTCTGCTTCCCGGTCGGTGAACTCGTAGGCGTCCACGATGAGCGGCACGACGTCGGAGGCGCGGGCGGGTTCGACCACCACGGCGGAGGGCCCCGGTCCGCCGTCGGCCGCGCGCAGGCAGGAGGCGTGGCAGACCAGCCAACGGCCGGTTCGGGTGCGGACGCGTATCCGGGCCCGGCCCCGGTCCCGTTGCTCGGCGACGGCGCGCGCCTTCATCGCGGTGGTCTGGATCCAGGCGGGGACGCGCAGGCCCAGGGCGGACGGCACGGCGGGGCCCTCCGGAACGTCCTCCAGGTACGCGCGGGCCTCGTCGTTGGCCGACAGCAGCACGCCGGAGGCGTCGAACAGCAGCAGCCCCGGTCCGTGGGACACCGCGGGTGCCAAGGGCGCGGTGGGTTCGGAGAACGTGCGCAGTTTCCGGGCGAGCGGGGTGCTCAGTGCGGCGATCAGCGTGGTGTCCCGGGAGTCGAAGGCCGCACGGCCCTCCGCCCGGAAGAGGCTGATGTGTCCGTACGGACGTCCACCGACCCGTAGGACGGCGCGCAGTTCGTCCCGCAGGCCGCGGGGACGCAGGAAGTCCTGGTAGAGGGTGGACCGGGCGGGGAGGTCACCGGTGGTCCGGCACAGTCCCGCGACCGGCACCGGGGCCAGCGCGAGATCGCGGAAGAGGTTCACGTTCTCGGTGAACAGTTCGCTCTCCCAGTACGCGGCGCAGCCGCCCTCGTCGAGGCTCTCCACCCGAACGGGAGCTGTCATCATGCCGGTGACCGGGTCGGTGGCCCGCCACACGGCGGCGTCGTACGGCAGGAGCCGGCGCAACCGTCGGGACACCGCGGCGAACATGCCCAGGGCGTCGACGGCTTCGGCGGCCCGCGCGAGCAGTTCTCGGCGGCCGGTCGGGGAAGGCGCAGGGACCGTTGTCGTCACCGGGCAAGCCTGGCACAGGGCGCGTCCCGGACCCATCCCTCATCTGAGGGGGGTGGGCTCCGCCCCGTCCCCTGCCGGGGGGATGGGACCGGAATCCGTGCGGGGACAGGCTGGTGCCGGTGCCGGCCGCCTCGGTGGGCGCCTCGGGGCTGTACGGCAGGAAGGGCTCGCCACCATGACGGACACTCGGTTCCCCCCGCTCGCGAACGAAGCGTTGGACCGGCTCGTACTGCGGGTCGCGGGTGGGGTGTTGCTGCCGGACGATACGGCCTACGCACGCGAACTCCACGGCTTCAACGAGATCGCCCGGCACCGCCCGTCGTTGATCGTCCTCGCGACGACCCCGGACGACGTCCGGGCCGCGGTGGAGTTCGCCGCCCGGCAGGGCCTTGCGGTCGGGGTGCAGGCCACCGGGCACGGCATCGCCGCTCCGGCGGTGGGGGGCGTACTGGTCAGCACCCGGCGGATGAGCGGCGTGAGCGTCGACCCGGTGGCCCGTACGGCCCGGGTGGCGGCGGGGGCACGGTGGCAGCAGGTCATCGCCGCGGCGGGGGTCCACGGACTGGCGCCGTTGAACGGTTCGTCGCCGTCCGTGGGGGTGGTCGGCTACACCCTGGGCGGTGGTCTCGGCCCGTTGGGGCGTCGGTACGGGTACGCCGCCGATCACGTCACGCGCATCGAACTCGTCACCGCCGACGGGGCGTTGCGGACGGCGTCCGCCACCCGGCACCCCGATCTGTTCTGGGCCCTGCGCGGCGGGAAGGGCAACTTCGGGATCGTCACCGCCCTGGAGTTCGCGTTGATGCCGGTGCGACGGATCTACGGCGGTGGGCTCCACTTCCCCGGTGAGCTGGCCCCGGAGGTGCTCCACGTCTGGCGGGAGTGGGTGCGGTGCGTACCGGAGGAGATGACTTCCTCCCTGGCGCTGCTGAGGCTGCCTGCGGCGCCTGCGGTACCGGAGTTCCTCCGGGGCAGGGCCGTGGTGCACCTGCGGATCTGCCACGCGGGCGACCCACGGGTGGGCGAGCGGCTGGTCCGGCCGCTGCGTGCGATCGGGGCCGCCCTGTCCGACTCGGTGCGCGAGCGGCCCTACACCGAGGTCGCGGAGATCCACCAGGATCCGACCGAGCCGCTGCCCTACCACGAACGCAATCTGGTGTTGCGCGATCTGGACCGGGCCGCGGTGGAGGAGCTCGTCGCACTGGCCGGTCCGGGAGCGGACTGCGCCGATCTCATGGTCGAGTTGCGGCAGTTGGGGGGAGCGCTGTCGCGCCCGGCCGCGGTGCCGAACGCGGTGGGCAACCGCGACGGGGCGTTCACCCTGTCCACCTTGTCCCCGCCCGGCTCGCCCGACCGGGTGCTCGCCGGCATGACGGCCCGGGGCACCGGGGGACGGTACCTCAACTTCCTCGGCGGACCGGACACGGTGGACGCCGTGCAGGACTGCTTCGACGCGCCCACGCTGGCCCGGCTGCGTCGGGTGAAGGCGTCCTACGACCCGCGCAACCTGTTCCGCCTCGGCCACGCCCTGCCCCCGGCGAACTGATCCGGTACCGGTGCCGGGGTCCCCGACACCGGTACCGGGGTCCCGACCCACCCACGTCTTCGAAGGAACCTCATGATCAGCAACCGCGCGGGCCGGATCAGGCCCGCCGTCCTCCCGACCCCCGGTGCGGACGCCCCGCGTGCGGCGGGCCTCCGCTACGGCCTGCTCTTCGGACCCGCCGTCTTCGGCGTCACCGCGGCCGGTGTCGCCCTGCCCGAGGTCGCGTCGGACCTGGGCGCCTCCACCTCGGCCGCGACCTGGGTCCTGACCGCACACGCCCTCGCGCTCGGCATCGGCACCGCGCTCTTCGGCCGGCTCGCCGACTCCCGGGGGCTGCGTCCTTCCCTGCTGGCGGGGTCGTTCCTGCTGCTGGTCGGCACGGTGCTCTGCCTGGTCGCCCCCGGTCTCGCTGCCCTGGTCACCGGGCGGTTCGTGCTGGCGGCCGGGTCCGGTGCGATGGTGTCCGGGGCGCTGGCCCTGAGCGCCTCGTCAGCGCCGGCACAACGGGCCCGGGTGCTGGCGGGGTTCGGCGCGACCATGGCCGTCTTCTCCGCCAGCGCCACCCTGGCGGGTGGGGCCCTCACCCAGTGGCTGACCTGGCGCGTCGCCCTGGTGCTGCCGGCTCTGTCCCTGTTCGCCGTGCCCCTGTGCCTGCGGGCGGCCTCCGCCCGGCGCGGCAGTGGCCGGGCCCTGGACCTGCCCGGTGCGGCCCTGCTCACGGTGACCGCCGCCGCCTTCCTCCTGCTGGTCCAGACCCCTGCGTTGCGGACCCCCGCCACCGCGGTCGTCGCCCTCGCCGCCCTGCTGCTCCTCGCCGGCGCCGGCCTCGCCCGGCGCATCCGCGCCGTCCCGGCTTCCTTCGTTCCCCTCCGGTTGATCGCCGACGGGATCTTCCTCCGGGCCGCCGTCGTCGGCGTCGGCGTGTACGCCGGGCTCTTCGCCGCCGTGTACGCGGTGCCGCAGGTCCTGGTGCGCGCGCACGGATGGGACGTCCTCGCGATCGGTCTGTGGCTGCTGCCCGGCGCGGTCGTCGGCGCCGGGCTCTCCCGGGTCGTCGGCAAGCTCCCCCCGGGCGCCGGGGGCAGTCGGCTGCTCGCGGTGACCGCCCTGGTGACGGCCGTCGCGATGGCGGCTTCCGCCGCCCGGCCCGGTCCGGCGCTCCTGATCGTCGGGGCGTCGCTGGGGTTCGGCGCCTTCGCGGTCGTCCAGGTCGTCGCCACCGCACTGCTGTCCACCCGGGTCGAACCCGCCCTGCGCGGCGGCGCGATGGGGCTGCTCAACCTGACGTTCTTCGTCGGTGGCGCCGTGGGCAGCGCCGCGGCGGGAGCGCTCGCCCAGGTGTGGTCCCCGTCCACCGCGCTCGGTGTCCTGGCGGGCTTCCCGCTGGTCGCCGGTCTGGTCGCGATCACCCTCGCTCCGCAGGGCGGTCAGGCCTCCCGGACGCTGACGGTGGAGCGGTGATGACGGGGGGCCTCGATCTCGTCGAGCAGGGCGATCGCGAGGTCCGCGTAGGTGATGCGGCTGTCCGGGTCGCCGTGCTCCGCGATCCGGTACCGCCCCGTACCGGTGCCCTCGTGGTCGAAGTCGCCCGCCGGAGCGACGTACGCCCAGTCCAGGTCGCCGGCCCGCAGGGTGGCGACGCCCGCCGCGTGGCCGAGGTAGAAGGCGCGGTACTCGTTCGGATAGCCGGGTTCGTCCATCAGGGGAGCCCCGGACGCCCCGGGCAGGACCGCTGCGAGCCCGACCACGACCAGGCGGTGCACACCGGCCCGGGTCAGGCCGGTGGTCAGGGCACCGGCGGACGCGGTGAAGAACTCGTGCGGCGGGACGGACAGGTCGACGGCGGCGCTGACGGCCGCGTCGTGTCCGGCGGCCACCCGCTCGACGCTCGCCGTATCGGTGACGTCGCCCGCGACGACCCGGGCGCCGGAGGCGTCGCCGTGGCCCGCGGGGTCCCGGACCACCGCGGTGACCTGATGACCGCGTCGCTGCGCCTCGGCCACCGCTCGCCGGCCGGCCCGACCACCCGCGCCGAAGACCACGATCTTCATGAGGAACCACCTCTCACCAGGGTGGGAGCCCTTGCGCTCCCACCGCTGCGTGGACGCTATCCACGGGGGTGGTTTCCCTCCGGATACCGACTACCGTGAGGTCATGAGGGAACCTCTGCCCGCCGACATGTTCGACGAGTTGTGCCCGTCGTCGCTCAATCCGTTCCGCTTCGGGGACAAATGGGCGCCGCTCGTCATCAGGTGCCTCCGGGACGGACCGCGCCGGTTCTCCGAACTGCGCGTGCCGCTGAGTCGGGTCACCCCCAAGGTCCTCACCAAGTCCCTGCGGTCCCTGGAACGGGACGGGCTGGTGACGCGGACCGTCCGTGCCGGAACCACCCCGCACGTGGAGTACGCGTTGACCCCGTTGGGCCGCAGCCTGCTCCGTCCGATGGCGGTGGCCTGCGCCTGGGCGAACGACCACTGGGACGAACTCCTCGACGCCCGCGAGTCGTACGACGCGGGCGCCCCCGGCCAGGACTCCGTCCGTGGTCCGTGAACTTCATGGCTAGGGCAGCTGCTCCCGGCCAACGCCGTTGCCCGGCTGCGGGGTTCGACCCGCGCGAGCACTACGCTGTGATCCGCGTCCAGCCGCTCGACCAAGAAGGCAGGTCATGATCACCGCTGTGCTCGCCGTCGTCGGGACACTCCTCGGATCGATCGTCACCGGCACGTTCCACCACCTGGCGGCCGGCCGCGCCGAACGTGCGGCCAGCGCCGAGCAGTTGCGCCGCGACCGGCTCGAAGCGGTGACCGCACTCGCCTCCGCCGGCTCCGACCACCGTCGGGCCCTGTGGATGCGCGGGGAGGCTCGACTGCGCGGCGCCAGCGGCCCAGAGCTGGAAGAGCTGCGGACCAGGTCCCACAGCACCCGCTCCGCCGTCACCCGCCCCCTGGTGGCGTTGCGGCTCCTCGTGCCCGACCCGGCCGTCCACACCACGGCGCAGGCGATGGTGGTCGCCACCTATGACATGGTCGATTCCGCCACGAGCATCGAAGAGCTCACTGCCGCGCAGGAGGTCGCACGGGACGCACACGACCGGTTCGTCGATGCGGCAGCCGCCTACTTCAGGGCCAACACCTGACGGGTGGAGCGCTAGTACGGCAGGTAGTAGCTGAGGATGTCGGCGGTGAGGGGCGGGAAGAGCGCTCGGAACCGTTCCTCGTCGGCGGAGTAGACATCGGGTCGGATCCGGGTCAGCCCCTCCATTCCCCGCGGGCCGAACAGCAGCGCGGGCAGGTGGTCGGGGGCCACTCCGGCGCCCTGCACGGCCCGGGGGCCCTGCATCGCACCTCCGGTGACGACCTCGCCGAGGCCGTCGGCCCGGACGGGGATCCGGTAGTGGGCCCCGAAGGTGGAGAGGACGATGTCACGGCCGCCGCGCTCCATCCCGGCCGTGGTGAGGCGCTGCCAGAGCAACGGGCGCAACCGGTCGAGCAGCAGGGCGACGTCCGGGACGCGGACGTAGTACTGCTCCGCTGCGGCCGGCGGCTCGTGGACCAGCAGGTCCCGCCAGGCGTGTGCGGTGACCGTGCCGGCCCGGTGGACGACGCGGAGCGGCTCCTCGGGGAACCGTGCCGCGACCGTCCGGAGCAGGTCCAGCGCCGCCGCCCCGTCCACCGCGGCGGCCTCGGCCAACAGCACCCCGCCGCCGGGGGGCGTGGTGCGTCCGGTGGCGACCGCGGTGCCGTCGCGCTCCAGGACCCACAGGGTGCTCGCCTCGTGCTCCAGTAGCCACCGCCAGCGCTCGGCCGAGTGCCCCATCGCCACGTCGAACCCCGTCTGGGCCGTGTGCTGGAGGGCGGTCAGGGCAGGGACGTCGGCGGGCCGGGCCGGGCGGAGCACGGCGTCGCTCCCGCCGGGCGGTGGGGTGCTCACGCGCAGCGCCGGGGGGATGTCGATGGCGTACTCGTAGCCGAACAGCCGGTAGAAGTACGGGATTCCGATCATCGTCTGGAGGACGTGGCCCCGGGCGGCGGAGCGCTGGTGGGCCCATTGCATGAGCGCCCGCACCAGTCCGCGCCCCTCGTACGCCCGGTCGGTGGCGACCAGCTCCACCTGGCCGGCGGGGAGGCGGAGGTCACCGATGCGCACCTCCTCGTCCAGGAGCGTCGCGGTGGACACCACCCGATCGCCGTCCACGACCACGGCACAGGCGGACCAGCCGACCTCGGGGTCCGTGACGACCAGCCGGTGGTCCAGGGCGTCGTTCGGATCACCGCGCTCGGACAGGAGGGCGCCGATCTGGTCGAGGTCCGCGGGGGTCGCCGTGCGCAGGGTGAGCCCGTCGGCCAGGGCGAGGGGCGTCGGGGATGCGGGATGTGTAGCCATGACCGGACCATGGCACCTCTCTGACCTGGGTGTCCACCAAAATATCCGGAGTGTCGGCCGCTCGCCTCCCGGATCCGGTTCGGCTCGGGGCCGACCGCACCGGTGCCGAAATCGACGGGAACGACTCGCCACGACTGATCGTTACGGGATCGTCCGGCTGTTCGGGGGGCGAACCCCCGGCCGGACTTCCGACAGGAGCGGCCGGTTCGGCCGACCGCGGCAGCCCGGGGAGACCCGGCGAGGAAGGGAGCGACGATGGACACCGGGGCGCAGGTACGGCCGGCAGGGGTCGCAGACGTACCGGGTGCGGTGGGAACCCTCGCCCAAGCCTTCTCCGACTACCCGTACATCCGGCACGTGGTCGCCGAGAACGACCACGAGGAGCGGGTCCGCCGCTTCCAGGAACTGTTCCTGACCGAGGTGGGCATGGCCTACGGGCAGGTCTGGGTCACGGAGGACCGTCTGGCCGTCGCCGCCTGGACGACCCCCGACCGCGACCCGTCCCCCGGGTTCGCCGCGGTGGGGCCGCACATCGCCGAGTTGGCCGGGGACCGCATCGACGCCTTCACGGCCGCCGAGGCCGCGGTGGAGCCGTACCGGCCGACGGAGCCGGTCTGGTTCCTGGCGACGGTCGGCGTCGCGCCGAGCGCCCAGGGCCGTGGACTCGGGAGCGCGGTGCTCCGCCCGGGCATCGAGGCCGCCGAACGGGCCGGGTACCCGGCGTTCCTGGAGACGGCGACGGAGCGGAACGTGCGCCTGTACGAGCGCCTGGGGTTCCGCGTCACGGCCGAGGTCGAACTTCCGGACGGCGGACCGCAGTTGTGGTGCATGCGACGCGACCCCTCCTGAGTCCGGAGGGCGCGTGCCGCCCCGGGGACTCCCCGGGGCGGCACCGCGGGACGGGCCCTAGACCCGTACGAGTTCCCTCAGCCGGTCGGCCATGGTCCGGATGACGTCCTTCTGCTGGGCCGCCAGGTAGAAGTGCCCGCCGGGGAAGACCTTCAACTCGAAGGAGCCGCCGGCGTGCCGCTCCCAGGCGGCGGCCTCGTCCAGCGTCACCTTCGGGTCGCTGTCGCCCACCATGGCCAGCATCGGGGAGCGCACCGACTCGCCGGCCGCACAGGTGTAGGTCTCGGCCGCGCGGTAGTCGGCGCGCATCGCCGGCAGCACCATGCGCAACACTTCCTCGTCGCCGAGGAGTTGGCTGCTGGTTCCGTCGAGGCTGCGCACTTCGGCGAGGATGCCCTCGTCGTCGAGGAGGTGCACCGTCTCGTGGCGGTGGGTGGACGGGGCGCGGCGACCGGACGCGAACAGGGCGGTGGCGACCACGTCCTTGTCGCGCTCCAGGCGTCGGGCGACCTCGAAGGCCACCGAGGCGCCCATGCTGTGCCCGAAGAAGGCCAACGGGCGGTCCACCCAGGGCAGCAGGGCGTTGTACACCCGGTCGGCGAGGTCGGCGACGTTGTCGACGAGGGGTTCCGTGCGACGGTCCTGGCGGCCGGGGTACTGGATGCACAGCACGTCGGCGAAGTCCGGCATGTCGCGGGAGAGGGGGAAGTAGAAGCTCGCGGAGCCTCCCGCGTGCGGCAGGCACACCAGCCGGACGGCGGCGTCGGGACGGGGGTGGAACCTACGGACCCAGAGGCTGCTTTCCTCGGTGGGCTGGGTGTTCACGGTGATCGTTCCTTTCGGAGGTGCCGGACGTGTCGGGGGCCGCCGGGTCAGGGGCCACGGCTACGCGAGGACCCGCCCTTGATGACGCCCCCTGCGGCGAGCCCCCGTACCGTTACCCCAACTATGCCCTGGTGACACGGCATTGGGGTGCAGTGCCCGGGCCCGTTCGGGGGCGCGCGGTCAGCGCCTTGACGGCGCGGTCGGCCGTCGGCCCGCCCTCAGGGACGGCCGGTGCGGGTGCGGCGCGCCGCGGGGACCGGCCGGTCGTCGGTGGCCCCGGCGTCGTCCGCCGTGAGGAACCGCTCCACCGCCTCCGTGAACTGCGCGGGGGCCCCGCGGTGGATCAGGTGCCCCACGGGGATCGTCACCAGACGTCCGCCGGGGATGCGCCGGGCCAACTCCGCCACGCCGTCCTGGGGCACGTGGCTGCGCGGGCCGCCGGCGACGACGAGGGTCTCGGCGGTGATGCGGTCGAGCCGTCGTCCCCACCGGGGGTCGGGCCGGTCGAGTTGCCGTCTGACGTCGAGGACCATCTGCCAGTCGAAGGACAGGTCGCCGTCCGGTCGGGTCGGATGGGTCGGCTCGCGGGGCCGGGGAACCGGAACGTCCTCCAGGACCAGTCGGTGCACCCGCGCCGGGCGGTCGGCGGCGACCAGGTACGCCACGATCCCGCCGAGGGAGTGCCCGATCAGGTCCACCCGGTGCAGGCCCAACCCGTCCAGGAATCCCCGCACATCGGCCCGCATGCGGTCGACCGCGTACTCCCCGGGCCAGTCGCTCCGGCCGTGCCCGCGCAGGTCGAGCGCGTACACCCGGCGGTGGAGCGCCAGCAGGGACGCCACCGGTTCCCAGTCGCCGGCGGTCTCCCCCAAGGCGGGCAGGAGGACCAGCGGCGGAGCGTCCTCGGGGCCCGCCACCCGGTAGGCCAGCTTGACCCCGTCCACGTGCACCGTGCAGTGATCGACCATGTGCCGCAGGGTACGCGGCGGTTCACGGCGCCGGGCCCCGCGTTCACCAGCGGCGGAACCCGTGGCCCGCGGCCGGCGGGGGGGGCGACCTAGTCGGCGGTGGGGCGCCACGAGCGGGTCGCGCGGATCGCGGAGCGCGCCCCCAACGCACCGACGAGGAGCGCGACCAGGACACAGCCCGACGCCCCCGCCGCGAGGACCGTCCAGGAGACGCTGCCCTCCCCCGCGGCGGCGATGAAGAACAGGGAGTGCCACGCGGTGACGGCCGTGGCGAGGACGGTGGCCACCAGCAACGGCAGCGTCAGGTGCCAGAACGCGACGGACCGGAAGACGGACCGGGTGCCGGTGAGGACCGTGAGGGGGGCGAGGACACCGCGGATGCGCACGAACTCGGCCGCCGCGCCGAGGCCGCCCGTGAGCGCGAGGACGGCCAGGCCCGTCACCCCGTACAGCAGGACCCAGTTGTTGGCGCGGGCCTTGCCCGCCGCCCCGCTCGCCCAGGTGTCCCCCAGCGGCTCGGCCGTCGCCAGCACCGCGAAGGAGGCCCGTTTCACCTCGGACAGCCGCCCGCGTTCGGCGATGACGAGGGCGGAGTCCTGCGCCGTCAACCCGAAGGGGGCCGCCACCGCCCGGACCCGGATGTCCGGGGTCGACCAGCGTCGGATCTCCTCGATCCGCCGGTCGCCGCCGGTCGCCGGGCTCAGTTGCGCGGGGCATCCCAGGTCCAGGGAGCGCAGCGCCCGGCAGGAACCCTGCAAGGAGGTGCTGCCCCGGCCCTGGTCGTCGTACGTGGTGTTCCGTTTCAGGAGGAAGGCCCCGTCGGGGAGGGTGCGCGCGAACGCGGTCACCGCCCGCGGTGTCATGGGCGTCACCTGTACGGCGAGCACGCCGTCCCCGATGCGGGCCTGGGTGAGTCGGGCCAGCTCCGCCTGTTCGCCGAGTCGGCTGTTCCACACCTGGAGCTGGGCCACGATGCCGAGGCCGATGACCATGGCCAGGGCCAGGCGTACGACCACGCCGGGGTGGGCGGCTGTCCACCGGCCGCCGATGAGTTGGCCGGCCCGTCCGGTGCGCGCGCCGCGCGCGGCGAGCCCGGCTCCGACCCGGCGGGTGACCAGTGCCGCGACCGAGGGCAGGAACCCCCACATGAGGACGGTGCCGAGGGCGAAGGGGGCGAGGGCGTTGCGCTCCGGGAGGTACTGGCTGGTGACCACCAGGGCCACGCCGAGACCGCAGCACGCCGGTCGCCAGGGGGGAACGGAGGACGAGGCCGCGCCGGGTCGGGTGGCACGGCGGTCGCGCGGCGCGCGGTGGGTGAGGACCACGACGGCGAGCAGCAACAGGACGGACAGCAGCAGGCCGGCGGACGCGGTCGGCCACGCCGCGCGGATGTCCCGGCTGTCCAGGACGTAACCGGTCGGGGGCAGCCGCAGGTCCCAGCGGGACGCGGCGAGTTGGGGCAGCGCCATGAGGAGGGTCCCGAGGAGCAGGGGCGCCGCGGCCTCGCCCACCTGGACCAGGGCGCGGTGGCGCCGCCCGGCGCCCAGGGCGTGCAGCAGACCGCTGCGCCGGTCCCGGGTGCGGGAACCCACGCGGGCCGCGATCACGGACAGCGCCAGGGCCGGGACCCCGGTGAGGGCCCAGAAGGTGAGCAGCGGGTCGGTGACGGGCCGTTGGTCCACCATCTCGCCGATCGGGAGGGCCCTGCCGAAGCCCTCGGCGTACCACCAGCCTTCGGCGTCCCGCCCGGGGGTGCGTGCGGGACGTACGTAGGCCAGGCGCTCCGAGGGCGCGGCCAGGCCGTCCTTGCCGATGGTCCCGGTGGACTCGCCGTACCGGTCGTGGATGCCCAGGTGTCGTCCCCGTGCGGCGAGTTCGGGTGAGAGGACCGCCTGTCCGGGTTCGGGCCAGGCGCTCAGCCCCGGGGGCAGCGGGGCGTCGTCGGTGAGCGGAACCAGGTAGAGGACGCTGTGCTGCACGTCATCGACGGTGTCGAGGACTTCGCGGTACATCAGCGCGGCGTCGCGTCGCGCGTCGGTGAGGATCGGTCCCCGTGCCTCGTTGCGTTGTTCGCGGCCCTGGTGGGTGGCGACCGCGGCGACGGTGCCGAGGACGACGAGGGCGACCGTGGCCGCGGCGGCGAACAGCGCCCACCAGCGCAGCCGGTCGCCGGGGGTGCCCCGTCCGGCGGCGAGCCCGATGCGCAGGAGTCGGGTCCACAGCCGCCGGTCCCGTGTCATGCGGACGCTCCGGTTCCGGCCAGGGTTCCGTGGTCCAGGCGTCGGCGGTGGTCGGCGCGGGCGGCGACGGCGGGGTCGTGGGTGACGACCAGCAGGGCGCAGTCGCGCCTGCGGGCGGCGGTGAACAGCAGGTCGGCGACACCGTCCTTGGTGTCGGGGTCCAGGGCGCCGGTGGGTTCGTCGGCGAGCAGTACGGCCGGGTCGGTGATCAGTGCCCGGGCGACGGCGGTGCGCTGGCGTTCGCCGCCGGACAGCGCGCCGGTCGGGGTGGTGCCGTGCGGGACGCCCAGGTCGTCGAGGAGTCGGGCGGCCCGCCGGTAGGCGGTGCGGTGGTCGCCGCCGTCGAGGAGTACGGGGAGCGCGACGTTCTCCACCGGGGTCAGCTCGGGGAGCAGTTCACCGAACTGGAAGACCATGCCCAGGGTGTCGCGTCGGATGCGTGCCAGTCGGGCGGGCCGCTGTCCGGTGATCTCCCGTCCGGCCACGGTGACCCGTCCGGCGTCCGGCTTGATGAGCCCGAGGACGCACATGAGGAGGGTGGACTTCCCCGATCCGCTCGGTCCGGTGATCGCCGTCGACTCCCCGGGGCGGACGCTCAGTTCGAGGTCGTCGAGGAGGACGCGGCCCGCCACCTCGTAGCGGAGGCCGCTGATGCGGAGGCCGGACGCGTCTGCCTGGGTCACCGGGGTGTTCTTCCTCTGGGATGCGGGGTTCCGCGGTGCGGGACGGTGTGGTGGATCGGTCAGTTGTACGCCCAACCGGAGCAGTCGTCCCTGCTCCCGAAGTTCTCGTCGCAGGCCTTGAACTTGAAGATCTTGGAGCCGTCACCCGAGTAGACGGTCGTGTGGGTGCCGTTGTGGTTCCACAGCGTGCGTTTGCGGTCCGAGCTGGCGGTGCGGAAGTACTCGGCCTTCGCCGGGTCGCTGTCCCGGCTGCCGTCCTTGACCGCGATCCTCCCGGAGTCCCCCCGTGCGGGGGACCAGGCGGTGGCGCCTCCCCCGGTCACGCTGGTCGCCGTCGCGGTGACGGTGGGCAGGGCGAGACCGACGGCGAGGAGCAGCCCGGCCAGGGTCGTGGATGTGCGCATTGCGGATTCCTCCCTGGTGCAGGTAGGTGTCCTGGAGCACGGGCAGCACGCTGCCAGCACCGTGGAGGCGGGTGCAATCGAAGGGCCGGATGACGCTCAACTTCGGCTGGTTCCCGGTTCACCGGTGGGCGGCCCCGGGGGTTCGGGGTCCCGTGTGGACCCGGCACGCCCGGAGGCCGGGCGTGCCGGGCACGGTCGGTTCAGAGGCCGGCGGTGTACAGCAGGCGGTTGGGGGACGACTTGCTGACGGTGAGGGCGTCCCTGGTCGCCTGGCTGATGATCCAGTTGCCGACCTCCTGCGCGGTCGCCGTCGGGTTCACGGCCTTGTAGAGCGCCGCGACGCCCGCGACGTGCGGGCTGGCCATCGAGGTCCCGTCGAGGGCGGTGCTGCCGCCGCCCAGTCGGGCCGAGACGATCGCCCGGCCGGGTGCGTAGAGGGCCAGACAGGGACCGAAGTTGCTGAAGTCGGTCTCGATGTCGTCATGGCCGGTGGCGCCGACGGTGAGGGCCCAGTTGGCGCTGGCCGGGGAGACGTCGCAGGCGTCCTTGCCGTCGTTGCCCGCCGCGACCACCGGCAGCACGTCGCGCGCGGTGAGGTTGTTGACCGCCTGGTTGACGGCCTCGTTGCGGTCGCCTCCGAGGGAGCCGTTCAGTACGGCGGGTTGCCGGGCGTTGCGGGCGACCCAGTCGAAGCCCGCGATGATCCCGGACCACTCGCCCCGTCCCGCGCAGTTGAGGACCCGTACGCTCACCAACGAGGTCTGGCGGGCCACCCCGAAGGTGGCGCCGCCGACCGTGCCCGCGACGTGGGTGCCGTGTCCGTTGCAGTCGGCCCCGTTGCGGCCGTCGCCGATCGCGTCGAAGCCGGGCACGGCCCGTCCGCCGAACTCGGCGTGCTGGTAGTCGATGCCCGTGTCGACCACGTAGGCCGTCACTCCGGAACCGGTGCCGTGGACGTTGAACTCCTGGTTCAGCGGCAGATAGGGCTGGTCGATCCGGTCCAGGCCCCAGCTCGGGGCGGCGGCCCGCGCGGCGCGGCCCGGGGTGCGGGTCGCCGTGACGGTGCCGTCCTCGTCCACGGCGTCGACCGCGGGCAGTGCGCGCACCGCGGTGAGTTGCGCGGGGGTCAGCTTCGCGGCGAACCCGTTGAGGGCCGAGGTGTAGGTGAAGAGGGCGGTCGCTGACGGTGCCGCCTTCTTCAGCACGGTCGCCGGCGAGACGCCCTTCGCGACGGTGACGATGTACTGGCCCGCGACGGGCACGGGCGTGGGGCGCAGCGGCGCGGGCTCGGCACGGGTTCCGGTGAGGGCGGCGGTCGGGTCGGGGGCGGCGGTCGACGTGGCGAGGGCGGGCGCCGTCGTGGAGAGCAGGGCGGTGACGGCTGCGGCGAGCGCGAACAACCTCGGGTGCGTGGGCATGCCCGTGACCCAACCAAAACGCCCCTCACAAATCCATCACCCTCAGTAGCCATTCGCTACTTTTCGTACGCACGGGGGGAGGGTGCGCGGCCGGTCGGTCGCGGGGGCGCGCTCAGGGCAGGAGTTGACGGACCAGGGTGTCGGCGGCCCAGTGTTCCCAGCGGGCCGGGGACCAGCCGCGCACGGTGACCAGGAGACCGTACGTCTCGGGGCCGAGGACGGTGAACGCGATGTCGGCGGCGGACTCGGCGTCGTGCCCGTCCCGGAGCGTGCCGCCCGCCTTGGCGAGCAGGGCGCGGGCGAAGTGCAGCTGCACGGTGTGCCGTTGCTCCACGCTGGTCCGCCACAGCGTGGCGAGTTCGGGATCGGAGGCAGCGGCCGCACGGACCACCTCCAGGACGGGGGTCGCCCGCTGCAACACGCCGCGCGCCCCCGCGGCCTGCCGGGCGAGTTGCCGGGCGGGGTCGGGGACGGCGAGGACGGCGCGGGCCCAGGGTCGGTCGAGGGTGGCCGCCGAGTCGGTGTCACCGGCGATCGCGGTGTCCAGGACCTCCTTCAGCAGGGCGCGCTTGGTGCCGAAGGTGAAGTAGACGGTCTGCACGCCGACCTCGGCGGACCGGGCGATGTCCTCGACGGTGGTGCCCGTCCAGCCGCGCTCGACGAACAGTCCCGCGGCGGCGGCGAGCATCCGGTGCCGGGTGCGACGGGTCTTCTCGGCACGGGTGAGGGGTGGGGTCACGGGCGGACTCCTCGACGGGCGCGGGCTGCTGGTCTGCGTGCCGCCGGCTCCACGACCTGCTCGGGTGAATGCCACCGACCCTTTGACTGTAGTGAGACTACAGCGTGTTTCACTGGAGTATGACTACAGCGAAATTCCCTGCCGCTGGCGGGCGCATCCTGGTTCCCGGTGGCTACGGGGCCGTCGGCACGACGGTGACCGCGACCCTCGGGCAGTGGTTCCCCGGGCGGGTGGTGCCCGGCGGCCGGAGCGCGGAGCGGGCCCGGCAGCAAGGCGGGGTCCGGGTGGACGTGAACGATCCGCAGGACTTCGGCACGGTCCTCGACCGGCTCGGCGACGTGGGCGCCGTGGTGCTGTGCGTGGAACCGCCGGACGCGTCGGTGGCACGTGTATGCCTGGAGCGGGGCGTCCACCTGGTCGACATCGGGGCGGACGAGCGCCTGCTCGGCGCGGTCGCCTCGCTCCACGACACGGCGCTCGACTCGGGCGCCTCGGCGGTGCTCAGCGTCGGGGTCGCGCCGGGACTGAGCAATCTGCTCGCCCGGCGCGCCCACGAGGAGGTCGGGGGCGCACAGCGGATCGACCTGACCGTGCTGCTCGGATCGGGCGAACGGCACGGCGTCGACGCGGTGCGCTGGACCGTGGCGGGACTCGCCGCCCCCACGGCGGCCCGACCCCTGCGCGTCGAACTGCCCGGACACGGACTCAGAACCGCGCACCCCTTCCCGTTCTCCGACCAGCACACGCTGACCGGCACCCTCGGCGTGCCCCGGGTGACCACCCGGCTGTGTCTGGACTCACGGGCGGCCACGGCGCTGCTGTTCGGGCTGCGCCACACCGGAGTGCTGCGGGCCGCCGACCACCCGGCGCCCCGGCGGCTGCTGACCGGCGCCCTGGGGCGGGTGCACCTCGGCGGGGACGCCTTCGTGGTGCGCGCCGACGCGTACCGGGACGGACTGCACGTCGCCCGGGTCGCCCGGGGACTGCGGCAGAGCCGGTTCACCGCCCTGGTGGCCGCGCACGTCGCCCGACACCTGCTGACCGGCGGGCCGGCGCCCGGGGTCCGGCACATCGAGGAGGTGCCCGCGCTGGCGGACCTGCCCGAGCGGCTGGCCGGTGACGGACTGACCGTGCTGCGACTGACGGACGGACCGGCGTGAGGGACGACTGGTCGGGCGGCGGGCGGAACGGGTACACGGAGGCCGGGGACGCCTGGGCGCACGCGGCGGACGACGTGGTGGCGCTGGCCCTCGCCCGGGCCGACGGGGAACGCCGCGGGTCGGTCCCCGAGGTGCTGGACGTGGGCACCGGGTCGGGTCCCGCGCTGCTCGCCGCGGCCCGGGCGGGTGCCCTCGCGGTGGGTGTGGACCGGGCGGCCGACCTGGTGCGGGTGGCGGCGGCCCGGGCCGCCGCGGCGGGACTCGGCGGTCGGACCCGGTTGCTCGTGGGGGACGCGGGGGCGCTGCCGTTCCCCACGGGACGCTTCGACGTGGCCCTGTCCACGTTCGGGGTGATGTTCGCGCCCGATCCGTGGCGCTCGGCCGCCGAACTCGTCCGGGTCTGTCGCCCGGGCGGGTGGCTGGCCGTCGCGTCCTGGACCCCGGACGGAGTGTTCGGCCGGATCGCCCCGACCGTCGCCCGGGTGCTCCCCCGCCCGCCGAGTTCGGTCGACGCCCCCACCCGCTGGGGCGAAGCCGGTCACGTACGGCGGTGGTTCGCCCCGCTGCCGGTGACCGTGGAGACCCTGGTGTGCCAGGTCCGCGTCACGTACCCGTCCCTCGACCGGGCGGTGCGGGCCTTCGCCGACAAGCCCGGTCCGTTGCGGCAGTACCGGACGGCCCTGGAGGCGGCCGGGCGCTGGGAGGTCGCACGGGACGCCCTGGGCGAGTTGTTCACGGCACACGACCAGGGCACCGGCGGAAGGCTCCAGATGGACGTTCCCTACCTCGTGGCGCTCGGCCGGGTCGATCGGGGGATCGGATAGTCCTGCCCGCGAAGGAGTCGGGCCGTGGCCGAGGGCCACCGCCGCCGTCTGCTCACACGACGGCCCCGCTGCCGGCCGCCGCGCGGCAGGACCGTCGCGAGCGGCAGCGGGACCGGAAGTGGACGACGACGTCCGCCAGGTCGCGGCGGTGCGGCTCTGCACCGACGGGGCGCGGCGACCGCGGACTGCGGTCGTACGCGGCGGCGGCCCGGGGGTCGTCCCCCGGGCCGCCGTCCGCTTCCCGGCCCTGACGTCGGCGCGGGCGGGGACCGTCACCTCAGTTCCTTCGCCCGCTCGCCGAGGATCCGCGCCGCGGGCAACACCCGCTGGAGTGCACGGTCCTCGTCGGCGCCGTCGAACTGGGTCCGGTGCAGTTCCGCGTACCGACCGTCACGGGCGAGCAGGGTCTCGTGGGTGCCGCGTTCGACGATCCGGCCGTCCTCCACCACCAGGATCTGGTCGGCGGCCCGGACGGTGGACAGCCGGTGGGCGATCACGACGGCGGTCCGGTCCGCCAGCGCCTCGGTGAGCGCCTCCTGCACGGCGGCCTCGGAGGTGTTGTCGAGGTGGGCGGTGGCCTCGTCCAGGATCACCACGCGCTGCCGGGCGAGCAGCAGTCGGGCGATGGTCATCCGCTGGCGCTCCCCGCCGGACAGTCGGTAGCCGCGTTCACCGACGACCGTGTCGAGGTCGTCGGGCAGGGAGCGGACCAGACCGTCGAGGCGGGCGCGACGCAGGGCGTCCCACAGTTCCTCGTCGGTGGCGCCGGGGCGGGCGAGCAGCAGGTTGGCGCGGACCGACTCGTGGAAGAGGTGGCCGTCCTGGGTGACCATGCCGACGGTGGCGCGCAGCGAGTCGGTCGTCAGGTCGCGGACGTCGACGCCGCCCACGCTCACCGTCCCGGAGTCGGTGTCGTACAGGCGGGGCAACAGGGAGGCGATCGTGGACTTGCCCGCCCCGGAGGAGCCGACCAGGGCGACCGTCTGGCCGGGTTCGGCGCGGAACGACAGGCCCTTGAGCACGTCGCCGCCCTCGCGGGTGTCGAGTGAGGCGACCTCCTCCAGCGAGGCGAGGGAGACCCGGTCGGCCGCGGGGTAGCCGAAGCGCACGTCGGTGAACTCCACGGCCACCGGGCCTTCGGGGACCTCGCGGGCGTCCGGCCGCTCGGCGATCAGCGGCTCCAGGTCCAGCACTTCGAAGACGCGCTCGAAGCTGACCAGGGCGCTCATCACCTCGACGCGGGCTCCGGCGAGTGCGGTGAGCGGGGCGTAGAGCCGGGTCAGCAGGAGGGCCAGGGCGACGACGGCACCGGGTTCCAGGGTGCCGCGCAGGGCGAACCAGCCGCCGAGTCCGTACACGAGGGCGAGGGCGAGGGCGGAGACCAGGGTCAGTGCGGTCATGAACGTGTACTGGGACATCGCCGTGCGCACCCCGATGTCCCGGACCCGGGTGGCGCGGACGGCGAACTCGGCGGACTCCTCGGCGGGCCGCCCGAAGAGCTTGACGAGGGTCGCCCCGGGTGCGGAGAAGCGTTCGGTCATCCGGGTGCCCATGGCGGCGTTGAGTTGCGTCGCCTCGCGTTGGAGTCCGGCCATCCGGGTGCCCATCCGGCGGGCGGGCACGACGAAGACGGGCAGCAGGGCCAGCGCGAGGAGGGTGATCTGCCAGGACAGGGTGAGCATCACGGCGAGGGTGAGCAGCAGGGTGACCACATGGCCGACGACTCCGGACAGGGTGGTGCTGAAGGCGCGTTGGGCACCGATGACGTCATTGTTGAGGCGGCTGACCAGGGCACCGGTGCGGGTGCGGGTGAAGAAGGCGACGGGCATCTGCTGGACGTGGTCGAAGACGGCGCGCCGCAGGTCCAGGATCAGGTTCTCGCCGAGCCGGGAGGACAGGCCGCGTTCGATCAGGCCGAGTCCGGCCTCGGCCACGGCGATCACGGCGATCAGCAGGGCGATCCGCACCACCGTCCCCGGCGGGCCGCCGCTCACGATGGCGTCCACCACCCGTCCGGCGAGCAGGGGGGTGGCGACGGCGAGCAGCGAGGTGACGATGCTGAGCAGGAGGAAACGGACGATCGGCTTGCGGTGGGGGCGGGCGAAGGCGGCGATGCGGCGCAGGGTCGCGCGGCGGAAGGGGCGGCGGTCCTGTTGGGCGTGGATGAGGCCGTTGAGCTGCGTCCATGCGGTGGTCTCCATGTTCATGACGCTGACGGTAGAACCTCAATCATCCTTGAGGTCAAGTGTGTCGTGCGGGAGGTTCTGAGGAGCCGTCACGGGCACGGGCGGGGAGCCGCCACCTCGGCTTCTTCCCTGCTACGGAAGGTTCTCAGGAGGCGCGAGGTGTGCGAGAGTCCTCGGCATCCCCGGTCAGCCGGGGAGGTGAAAGACCGGGCATCCGGGCGGGAGTCGATGCCGGTCCGGGCGGCCGGGGACGGGAAGGGCGCGATGAAGGTGACGGGGAACCCGCAGCCGGTGGGGGCTGCCGGGCCGGGGCCGCAGGGGCTCGCCGTGGGGCTGGTCGGGGCGGGCACCATGGCCCGCGCCCATCTACCGGCCTGGCTCGCCCTCGGCGCCCGGGTCGCCGTGTGGTCCGCCGGCGGCGGTGCCGCCCGACTCGCCGAGGAGTACCGGGCCGAGGGGGTCACGGTGGCGCCGGACCTGGACGGTCTGATCGGTCGCAGCACGGTCGTGGACATCTGCACCCCGACCCCGAGTCACCCGGCCCTCGCGCTGGCCGCGATCGCCGAGGGCCGGTCCGTGGTGTGCGAGAAGCCGTTGGCACTCACCCCGCAGGACGCGGCGGAGATCGCAGGGGCCGCGGAGGCGGCCGGAGTACTGCTCTTCCCGGCGCACGTGGTGCGCTACTTCCCCGCGTACGAGGCCGCCGCCGCATCGGTCGCCCGGGGCGAACTCGGGGAGCCCACCGAGCTGCGGTTCACCCGGGGCGGGGCCTATCCGGTGTGGTCACCGTGGTTCGCCGACCCGGCGCTGTCGGGCGGCATCCTGATGGACCTGATGATCCACGACATGGACTACGCCCGGCTGTTGGCCGGCGAGGTGGTGAGCGTCCGGGCCGAGGCGCAGAGCAGCCCGAGCACCGCGCCGGGCGGCGCGCGGGCCGAGGGCACCGCGGTGCTCACCCATGCGTCGGGCGCGGTCAGCCGGTTGTCCGCCACCTGGGGCCGGGCCGACGTGCCCTTCCGCACGACCTTCAAGGTCACGGGGACCCACGGGGTCGTGGCGCACGACTCCACGGCTCCGACGGACCTCGGCGCTCCCTCCGGTACCGGGGAGGCACCGGAGGCTGCACCGCCCGCCGAACCGGCGGCGGAGAGTCCCTACCTCACTCAACTACGCGAGTTCACGGCCGCGTTCGCGGGCGGACCGGCCCCCAGGGTGAGCGCCCGGGACGCAGTGGCCGCGGTCCGGATCGCGGCGGCCGCCGTGCTGTCCGCCCGTACGGGAGAGACCGTCGACCTCACCGATGACGCGGAGGCCTGAGGGCCGCTTCGCGACCCGGCCGGCGGCACGACCAGCGCCCCCGTCGCAGTGGGGGCGCGTCACGCACCCCGAGGAGGTCCGGGTGCACGGCTGGGCGGGGGACGTCCGCTACCTCGGTGACGCGCTCGTTCCCCACCCGGGTGCGGGGCCGACCAGGGCACCGCGTCAGCCGGTGTCGAACCCCTCGACGAGGCCGCCCGGGTGCGTCGGTACGCGGCGGCTCGGGCTACTGCCGGTGTCCGGGCCCCGCCGCGCGGCCGGCGGCCCTCACACGAACGGTCGGGGCGGACCGGGGTGGTCGCGCACGGCCCGGCGCAGGATCAGGACGGCCACGGCGACCGTGAGCGGCCAGCACACCACGAACGCCCAGATCGCGACCGGGTTGGCGGTGACACCGCCGAGTACCAGCAGGGCGAGGGAGAGGACGGCGCACAGCGCCAGTGCGCGACCGCGGACCAGCCGGGCCGCCAGCCGCTGCCGTACCGCGAGCAGCCCCACCCGGTGACGCAGCGCACGGTCGCCGTTCAGGCGGTCCTCGATGTCCTGGAGGGTCCGTCGTTCGCGTTCGGTCAGTCGGTCGCCGGCCATGGTGCGCGCTCCAGCGCTCTGGTGGGGTGCACCGCGCGGGTCTGCGGCCCGTGTGCGCCGGGGTGCGGACGGTCACCGCCCGGTGCTGCCTGTACGGACGAGTCTACGGACGGATGCGCCGTACCGCTTCCGGTGGCCCGGAGCGGTACGGGAGGGGCCCGCCCGCAGGTGGGCGGGCGGGCCCCTCCCGGTCGTGCGCGGTGCGCTAGGCCCGCTGTCGGGGGCTCGGGTGGATGGTCAGCTTCTCGCGCTCGTCCTTGGGGCGTTCTCCTCGTTCGTTGGCGATGTGGACGGTGACGGTCTCGTCCGCGTTCTGCGGGGTGATGACGTAGGGGCCGCTAACCGGCTGGTCGGGCAGCACGTAACCCTCGGGGACGTCGGTCTCCCGGAGGTAGTACGCGCCGACGGCCAGGTCGTCGAAGAGGCACACGCCCGCCTCGTCGGTCGAGCAGCCGGGGCCGCGCCGGGTGTCCGCCGCGACGGAGCCGGACGCGGTGGTCTGCAGGCCGGCGACCCCGTTGGTCTCCTCCCAGAGCTCGAACACGGCGCCGGTGAGGGCCCTGCCGTTCTTCTCGTCGGTCTTGAGGACCTTGATGCTGCCCCGGGACGGGGTGATCGGGACGGTCACGGTCACGGGGTCGCTGGGGACGGTGTTCCCGGCGGGGTCCTCGCCCGCGGCCTGGGCGCGGTTGGTGACCTCACCGGCCTCGCCGTCCGCTTCGGTGACGACGTGGCTGCCGC
This sequence comes from Streptomyces sp. NPDC005955, assembly GCF_042871255.1. Lineage (NCBI taxonomy): Bacteria > Bacillati > Actinomycetota > Actinomycetes > Kitasatosporales > Streptomycetaceae > Streptomyces > Streptomyces sp. NPDC005955. The sequence goes on from NZ_JBIAIF010000016.1 coordinate 154,533, forward strand.
GGCACACCGTGCTCGCACCGGCGGCCAGGGAGGTGTCGTCGCAGGTGATCGAGGTGACGTGGTCGTCGACCACCCGTACCCCGGTCAGGGGTTGGCTGCCGCTGTTGGTCACCGTGTACGCGTACTCGACGGTGTCCCCGACCTGGTACGGGCCGGGGCTCGTCACCTCCTTGCTGACGGAGATCGCCGGGCCTCCGGTGATCGGCAGGGTCGCTCGGGCCGGCGGCGAGGTGACGGTCCGGTCGGGTGCGGTGCCCGTCGCGGTGGCGGTGTTGGTGACCGAGCCGGCCTCGGCGTCGGCCTCTGTCACCGTGTAGGAACCCCGGCAGGTGGTGCTGTCGCCCGCCTCGCCCTCCGGCTCCAAGGTGGTCGCTTCGCAGGTGATGCCGGTGACGCGGTCGTCGGTGACCGTCACCCCGGTGAGCTGCTGGCCTCCGGTGTTGCGCACCGTGTAGACGTAGTCCACCTCGGTGCCGGCGGTGTACGGCCCCTCGGTGTCGACGCCCTTCTCGATGCTGATCCCGGGCGGCCGGACCAGGGGCAGCGTCTCGCTGGACGGCGGCGAGGTGACCGGGGTCCCCCCTGAGGTGCCGCCGGCGGTCGCGGTGTTGGTGACGGAGCCCGCCGCCACGTCCTGGGCCGTGACCACGTAGGTCGCCGTGCAGGTGACCGTCTCTCCCGCGGCCAGGGTGGTGACCGGGCAGGTCACCGCCCCGATCTTCGGGTCGGTCACGGCCAGTTCGGTGATCGACGCGTTGCCGGAGTTGGTGACGACGAAGTCGTAGGGGACCTCGGTGCCCTCCTCGATGACGCCGGGCAGCGGCTGGTGGACCTGCTTCACCAGGTTGAGCGCCGGCAGCGGCTGGTCCGAGTGGACCGACACGTTGCGGATCAGATGGACGTCGGTGAACAGACCGGTGGAGGCCGCGAAACCGAACTTGTACGTGTCGGGCACCGCCGTCGGCGCCGGAGTCGCGATCACCTGCTGGAAGCCGGCGCCGTCGTTGAAGTCCACCGCCACCGTGAGCACCGGGTTCGGCGCGGGGGTGAGGTGGACGTTGACCCGACGCCTGGACGGCTCCAGCGCGGCCTGCGCCTCGGCGGGCGTGGCGTCCGGCGGCAAAGAGGTCAGCGGCCCCTGGAGCTCTCCGGGCAGGGTGGAGGGCCATGGACCCGTGGTGGAGAAGTTGCTGGTGGTCGCCGTGAGGAAGCAGTAGCCCTCGATGCCGTCGCCCGGGCCCCGCACGGTCACCATGTTGGCTCCCGGTGCCGGGATCCTGAACTCCGTACCGGCCGGGGAACGCTGCGCGCAGCCGTTGCCGCGCTGCTCCCAGTCGCCGAAGTAGTTGCCCAGGACGTCCAGCCCGACCCCGAGGTAACCGCGGTCGACACCGGGCAGGAAGGGGTTGACGGGGTTGTCGTCGGGCAGTTTCTGCGCATATCCCAGGCTGCCGCCGAACGCTCCCGGGTGGGTGAGCGAGGTGGCGCCGTCGACGAGGAAGAACGAGATCCCGTCGGCGGGGGTCGCCGGGGTCGTGCTGCCGTACTGCCACTGGTCGAAGGTGACGTCGAGCCCCTGGCCGGCGGGGATGGCCTGGTCGTAGAGGACGGCCCCCGCCCGGTCGTTGGACGCGTCGGTGAGCTGGAGGTATCCGTTGGGGGCGCCGCCCGTCGGCGGCACCGGGCCGGTCTGCGTGGTGGGGCAGCCGCCGAGGGGGTGGTTCCCCGGCCCCGGTGACGCGGCCGCGGGGGCACCGGTGAGGCAGGCCGATCCCACCGCGGTGAACCCGGGGTCGGCACCGGCGCCGGTGAAGGTCTCCTCGACCAGGGGGGTGGAGACGGCTCGGGGCGCTCGGGGAGCCGACGGGGGTGACGCCTCGGCGCTGCTCCCGACGGTGCCCCCCAGGAGGCCGAACACGAGTGCGGCGGCCAGGCTCGGGGTTCTTCGGCGACGGGGGCGGGCGGTCCCGCTGTCTGTGCTCATGAGCACGAGGGGTACCCGTCGTGCGGGGCGTCACGGCGGGACACCCTGCGCCGGCGACGAACATCAGCCGGGTGCCCCACCGTCCTTCGCCCGGACAGCCCCCCTGACGGAGCCCGGCGGTCGGGCCGTGCCGGGCCCGCTGGTGGAGGCACCGGCCCTGCGCCCCGCCCGGCTCGGTGATTCCTTTGACATCACCGGGAGTTGGGGCACGATGGCCCATGGGGGTACGGGACGAGCAGGGGGACGCATGGGAACGCGCAGGGGATTCCTCTCGGTGGGGGCAGGGGCCGCGGCGGCGGTGGGCACGGGGTGGACGACCGGGTCGGCGAGTGCGGCGGCCGCCTCCGCCGGTTCCCCCTCCGGTCGGCAGGACGACGCACCGCACGCACCGGGTTACGACGTTCCGTTGGGCATCGCGCTGGAGGGTTACCCGAGCGCGTTTCCGGTGCGCTTCCTGCGGCTGGTCAACCAGGGCGAGACGGTCGACATGGCCTACCTCGACCTCGCTCCCGCGGGCGGCGCCGCGTCCGGGCGCACGGTGCTGCTGCTCCACGGGAAGAACTTCGACGGCGGTGCCTGGACACCCACCGCCCGGGCCTTGGCGGCGGCGGGCCACCGGGTCGTCGTACCGGACCAGATCGGGTTCGGCCGCTCCTCGAAGCCCGCCCTGGACTACCGTTTCACGCTGTTGGCGCAGAACACGGTGGCCCTCCTCGACCACCTCGGCATCGCTGAGGTCGACGTCATCGGCCACTCGATGGGCGGCATGCTGGGCGTGCGCTTCGCACTGGACCACCCGACCAGGGTCCGCAAGCTGGTCCTGGCCAACCCGGTGGGGCTGGAGGACTACCGCGAGCTCGTGCCCGCGCACAGCACCGAGCGCCTGTTCGCCGACGAGTTGGCGAACACCTCGCTCGCCGGGATCCGCGCCTTCTACGCGTCCTACGTGGTGACCTGGCGGCGCGCCTACGAGCGCAACGTGGAGCTGCGCTACCGGATCACGCTCAGTGCGGAGTACCCGCGCTGGGCGCAGGCATCGGCCCGGACGTACCAGATGGCCTACCACCAGCCCGTGGTGCAGGAACTGCCGCGGCTGCGGCTCCCGGTGCAGTTGGTCATCGGGCAGGAGGACCGGGCGGCGGTCGGCAAGTCGTACGCGACGCCGGAGAACCGAGCGAAGCTCGGGAACTTCCCGGTGCTGGGCAGGCGGGCCGCCGCGGCCGTGCCCGGTGCCCGGTTGGTGGAGCTGCCCGGTGTCGGACACCTCCCGCACCTGGAGGCCGGCCGGCGGTTCACCCGTGAGGTGCTGGCCTTCCTCGCCGCCGACGGGAGCTGACGCGTCGCCGTCGGCGGCGTGTCCTGCGGTTCAGCGCGGGCAGACGGGTGTCACCCGCCAGGAGCCCCCGGCGTTCTCGTCGTCCGTGCCGAGGACGGCCCGCGCGGCGGAGGCGCAGGCCAGTGCCTCGATCTTGTGGCCGGGGAACACTGCGAGCCGCAGGGGACGCGCCCGCGGGACGGGGCGGGGGCCGTCGAGCCCACCGGTGCGGACCCGGCCGACCTCGTGGACGGCGGAGTCGAAGGGGCCGTCGTCGCCGGGGTCGGACGCCGAGGTCACGGTCACCCGTCCCGACGGGGACACCGCCAGGTCGCTGATGTGCCGCACGTGCGTCGGGGGGAACGAGACCCGGATCTCGGCGGAGCGGCGGGGGCCGAAGGTGAGGCTGCGCCAGTCGAGGGCGGCGGTGTACAGCACCGCCGGGTCCTCGTCCTGGCCGCGGTGCGCCCACACTGCGGTGAGCCGGCCGGGTGTCCCGGTGAGGTGGAACGCCTCGTGGTTGTGGCCGGAGCCGGCTTCGACGCCGGGAACGGTGAACTCCCGCAGCACCCGGACCGCGTCATCCGTCAGGCGTAGGTGGTAGCCGCGGCCGGAGCTCTCCAGGGCGAGCAACTCCCCCGGCCCCCGGGACGGCGCTCAGCGCCTCCAGGTCGACGGGTTCCCGCTCGCCGTCCCAGCTCAGCACGTCGACCCGTGGGGCCCCGCCGGGGGCGGGTCGGATGCGCGAGACCCTGGGCTGCCCGGTGCGCTTGTTGTCGTGCACCACCACCGTCTCGTTGATGACGGCCCCGTCCTGACCGGTCACGGCGATGCCGCTGATGCCCGCGGTGATGCCGGTCCCGGTCCGCACCCAGCCGTCCTCGGGGGGTGCGGCGGTGGCGGGGGTGGCCACGAAGAGTGCGCTGAGCAAGGCGGCGGCGAGAGGGCGGCGTAGGTGAGGTCGGTTCACCCCGCGCACGCCAAGACGGTCGCCCGGTCCGCCCGGAACGCGGCGCCGGCGGCTGCTCCGTTCGGCCCCGTGCGTTCACTCCGGGCGAGGCCCCGCGCCGGAGCCCTACGGTTCTCCCGTACACCAGGAAGGCGCGCAGGGGCGTGAGTTGCGCGGCGGTCCGCCAAAGCAGGGAGGCAGGAAGGGCGTGGAGTGGCAGACGGGGGTCGCGGGTTTCGCGGTGGGACTGGTGATAGCGGTCGTCACCACACCGGTGGGGGTGTCCGGTGCGGTGTTCCTGCTGCCCGTGCAGTTGAGCCTGCTCGGGGTGCCCAGCCCCGCGGTCACTCCGACGAACCTCCTCTACAACGTGGTCGCCGGTCCCGGTGCGCTGGTGCGCTACCACCAGGACGGGCTGCTGTACGGCCCGCTCACCCGATGGCTGGTCGCGGGGACCCTGCCCGGGGTGGTCTGTGGCGCCGTCATCCGGGTCTTCGCCGTGCCCGGCCCCGCCGTGTTCCGGCTCCTCGTGGCCGTGCTGCTGCTGCCCCTCGGCCTGTGGCTGACCGTCCGGACGCTGCGGCCGGCACCCGCGCGCACCGCGGTGGAACCGTCTCCGCGGACCATCCGCGTGGGGGCGCTGGTCGTGGGCACGCTCGGCGGGATCTACGGCATCGGGGGCGGCTCCCTCATCGGCCCGTTCCTCGTCGGCCGCGGGATGCCCGTGGCGAGGGTCGCACCGGCCGCGCTCGCCGCCACGTTCCTCACCTCCGTGGTGGGCGCCGCCACCTTCGGCTTGTTGGCCCTCGGGGGGAGCGACGACATCGCGCCGCTGTGGTTCCTCGGACTGGCCTGCGGGCTGGGCGGGCTCGCCGGCGGCTACCTCGGAGCCCGGCTCCGCCCCCGACTGCCCGAACGGGCGCTGCGCGCCCTGCTCGGCGTCCTGGTCACCGCGGTGGGCGCCCTGTACGCGGTCCAGTCCCTGCGCTGACGGGACCCGGGTGCGGTCCGGCCGCCGGGGCACGGGTCACAGGGCGACTTCGGGCCCGGTGCGGCGGGTGCCCCAGCCGGTGCGGCCGCAGGTGGCGACGGCGTACCAGCGGGTCGGCCGCAGGACCACCCAGGACCACAGGAGCGCGACGGGGGTGAGGGTCCAGGTGGCGAGTTGGGAGCGGAACGTCTGGTCGCTGCGCCGGACCGTGAGGTAGCGCAGGGTCTGGCTGGCGGCGATGAGCAGGGGTACGGCCCACAGGTACGGGGAGGGCAACCGGCCGGCGTGCAGGTGCGCGAGCGCGAGCCAGCCGAGGGCGAGGGTGTACGCGGCCTGTTGGAGCCAGCGGGCGAGTTGCGCGACGTACGCGGGGTGGCGCACGGGGAGGTGACGGGCGCGCCACAGGGAGCGGATGGTGGAGCCGCGCATCCAGCGCAGGTACTGCCGCAGGTGGTGGCCGACGCGTTCGGGCATGGCGGTGAAGACGACGGCGGAGGTCTGCTGCACCACCCGGCCCCGGGTGAGGGCGTACAGGGTGAGCAGGGAGTCGTCGGAGAAGGTGACGGGCCGGCCGAGGAACGTCTCGTGGAGGTAGGAGTCGGTGTGGTCCCACAGGACGTGGGCCCGGTACGCGGCCAGCGATCCGGAGGTCACCATGACGCCGCCGAGCGCCGACAGGGCGGAGCGGTCCACGAGTTGCAGGGTGACGTACCAGAGGTCGGTGAAGCGGGCGAGCAGCCCGCCGCGGTTGTTGGCGGCCAGGACGAGCCCGGCGACGGCCTGCACGCGTGCGTCGGCGAACGGGAGGAGCAACTCGTCCAGGGCGTCCGGGGCGAGCCTGGCGTCTGAGTCGACGGTGATGAGGACGTCGGCGTCCCGGCAGTGCGCGGCCGCGGTGCACTGGGCCCGCCGCTTGCCGTGGTTGTCGGTGCGGGTCCAGGTGGTGGTGATGCCGTGCTCCGCGGCGGCGGCCAGCCACCAGGCCCGTACGGCGGTGTAGTCCACGGTCGAACCGTCGTCGACGACGTGGACGGAGTCCGGCGGGCGGGTCTGGGCGAGGAAGGTCTCCAGGCCGACGCTCAGATAGCCGGGGTCCTCCTGGTAGACGGGCACGAGGACGGCGACGTCGAGCCGTCGGAGGGCTTCGCGGGCGGCGCCTTCGGCGCGGTGCGGTCGGGCTCCGAGGAAGAGGGCCGTCTGACCGACGAACAGCAGGGCGACCGGGAGCCAGAGCCAGGCGAGGGGGTCGACGCCGGTGCCGGTCAGTCGGCCGGTGGCCCGCAGGGCGTAGGCGGTGACGGCCACGGCGCAGACCAGGACCGCCCCGGAGGCGGCGAGGACCGAGAGCGGGGCGCGCTGGGCGGCTCGGATCACGAATCGGACACCTGGCGTCCCCGGCGGAAGGTGAAGCGCAGGAGGAACGCCCCGGTGCACACCAGGAGCACCGCCAGGGCCAGCAGGTGCCAGCCTCCCAGCGCCAGTCCCCCGATCGTGACGATCGCCGCGCCCGTCTGCGCCAGTTGGTTCCCGTACATACCGCCACAGCCCTCCGATGTTCATACGACAAGACGATCGTCATTAGAACCAGGGCCGAGGTGCCTCCGGTGCGACACGACCGGTGTGGCCGTCGAAGGTCACCCGAGTGGCGGCCCGACCGCTGCCCTTCGGCCGGTGGCGGCAGGGGCGACCTCCCCGCGGGAGCCCCCAAAGCACTGTCGGTGCCGGGGAATAGGGTGACGGCCAGGTATCGGACCTGTACACGGGGAGTGTTGAGCAGTGCGGATAGAACGACACCAGGTGGGCGAGAGCCGGATCTCGGGGACGCTGGAGGACGCGACCGACCGCATCACCCGCCTGGTGATTTCCAGTTCGAAGGCCGACCGCATGACGACCGGGGTGTGGTCGTTCATCGCCGAGGAGTTCCTCGACTACCTGGGCGCCCTGTCCGCGGCGGACCCGGAGCTGAGCTCGCCGGAAGCGCGGGCCGTGCTGGAGGCCGCCGCCGAATCGGCCGCGGGTGCCGTCCAGTTCGCTGCCTACTGGCCGCACGTCTCCTTCAGCGTCTTCCTGGACTACGTGAACTTCGGGATGAGCTACGACCCGGACGAGGGCCCGTCGGAGAGCGTGAGCGTCGGACAGTGGCTGGACGCCTTCTGCCTGGCGGTCCTGGTCGACAAGGCCGAGCGCCACGGCGAGGCGTTCCACTTCGCGCGGGAGGTTCCGCAGCAGGGCCGGGAGGGGGAACCCTCGGTCGAGTTGATGCACGGTCTGATGGTGTACGTCCTGGGCGACCTGGGCGACGAGGACGCCCCCTACCCCCCGGGTGCGGAGCACAAGCTCGCCGCCCTGGACGACGCCCTGGCCCGGATCCGCGCCCAGGCTCCGGCGGGGGCGGCGGAGCATCCGCACACCACTGCGCTCGCCGCGCTGCGCGCCCTGGCCGCCGGTGACCGGGCGGGCTTCGACGCGTGTCTGACGTCGCTGCTGGTGGCGCAGAGCGCCCGGTCCGGGCTCTACGCCGGTCCCCACACCCTGCTGCCCCTGGAGCCGTTGGCGCTGGCGGCGCTCGCCTACCGGCGGGAGGGGTGGTGGCCGCCGCTGTCCACGGACTACCTGCCCCGCACCCTGATCACCGGGTTCGAGGGCGCCGGGCCCCGGGTCGGCGCCTACGGTGCGGACCGCCGCCCGGACGCCGTCGCGGAACTCGCCGTGCGCTCCCTGGTGGTGGACCGGCCCGACCCCACGGGTGAAGCCGCGTCCCACGCGGAGTACCTGCTGGACGACGTCCGGCAGCGCACGGCACGGGGCCGGGCGGGAGCCGGGGACTGGCAGAGCGCGGTGGCCCTCGCCCTGATCGGCGGACGGCGCGAGGAACTGGCCCCCCTGGTGGTCGGCGGCGCCGAAGCCCTGGCCCAGGACGGCTCCGCCTTCGCCGCCTACCGCAAGGCCCTGTTGGACTACCTGCACGCCGAGGACCCCCGCCCCGCGGCGGACGAGGCGTTGCAGACCCAGGAACGCTCCCGGGACTGGGGGTTCCGGATGCCTCCGGCGGTGCTGTTGTCGCAGCTGGTCGACGGTGACGAGGAGAGCTTCAACCTGGCCCTCGCCGACGCCCTGGAGCAGCACCGGGACCACTACCGGGTCGCGGACCGTGCCCAGCACGTCGATTCCGCGCTCGACCTCGACGTGCTGGGCCTGGCCTGCCACGCCCGTAGGCGCGGCTGGGCCGTCCGGGTGAGCTCCCCCTACCTGCCGTCCCACCTGCTCGACGGCGCGCGGCCGCTGGCCGGCTGAACGACCGACGACCTCGCCCGTTCCGCATCCGGCGGGTCGCACCGGCCGGATCAGCGGGACGGCGGGGTGAGGTCGTCCCACATGGCCTGTTCCTGCTCCGTGGCGGGGAGCCAGGGACACAGCCGTTCCGGGTGGCCCGGGGCGGGAGCGTGCCCCGGGACGAGTGGGGTCTCCGGGATGTGGACCCAGAGGTGACCGTAGGCGATCAACGCCGCCCAGATGCGTGCCAGACAGCGCCGGACCAGGAGTGACATCCCGTCACCGTCGGGCACGAGGCCAAAGCGTCGCCAAAGCCGTCAGGCCACTGACCTGCCCGCCCCTGCTCCCGCTCCCCTCAACAACCACGAGATCAAGCCAATACGGCTACGTACGTACTTTCCCCGATGCGCGGACTCGACGCCGGAGATGACAGTGATGCACCACGTGAGACTCACACATGTGTTCCCTGACTGGACGAGGATGCGATGCGCTACGAACTCCTTGGGCCCCTCCGCATTCGCCACGCGGAGCAGAGCTTCTCGCTGTCCGCCCCGAAGGTGGAGACGACGCTGGCCACGCTGCTGATCGGCAACGGCCGGGTCATCACCAAGGAACACCTCGTGACGGAGCTCTGGGGCGGCCGACCACCGCGCCGGGCCTCGGCCGCGGTGCACGTGTACGTCTCGCAGTCCCGCAAGTTCCTGGCCGCGGCGGGCGGTGACCCGGGGCGCGCCATCGTCACCCGGCCGCTCGGGTACGAGCTGTGCCTGAACGGTTCGAGCTGGGACGTGGACGACTTCAAGGCCGCGATGCGGGCGGGTCGCGAACTGCGGTCGGCCGGTCGGCACGAGGAGGCGTTGGCGCGGTTCGAGGACGCCCTGTCACTGGTGCGCGGTCCCGTTCTGGAGGGGGTCACGGAGGGGCCCGTACTGACCTCGTTCGCGACCTGGGCGGAGGAGGAGCGGTTGCAGTGCCTGGAGTTGTCGGTGGAGTCGCGCACGGCCCTCGGACGGCACCGCGAGGTGGTCGGCCTGCTCAGCACGCTCACCGCCCAGTACCCGTTGCGGGAGTCGTTCTACCGGCAGTTGATGCTGGTGCTGTACCGCTCCGAGAGACAGGCCGAAGCGCTCCAGGTGTACCGCTCGGCGCAGCGGGTGCTGCGCGCCGAGCTCGGCCTCGAACCGCACCGGTCGCTGCGGTTGTTGCACCAGGCCATCCTCACCTCCGACCGGTTGCTCGACCTGCCCACGGCGGGTTGAGCGGACCCGCGGCCCGTCCCCGCCCGCTTGAGGTGGTCCCGGGGTCGGCGCCGTCAGGCGGCCCGGGCCAGCAGCCGCACCAGGGCGGCCCGGCTGTGGACGCCGAGCTTGCTGTAGATGCGGGTGAGGTGCACGTCGACGGTGCGCGGACTGACCAGGAGGCGTTCGGCGATGTCACGGGTCTTCAGGCCCTGGCCCGCGAGGTCGGCCACCTGCCGCTCCCGGAGGGTCAGTTCGGCGAGGCCGTCCGCGGCGGCGGCGGTCTCGCCGTTGCCGCAGGCCAGATGGGCGATGCGGGCGAGGTCACGGGCGCGCATGCCGGCGGTGGTCTCGCCCAGCAGGGCGTGTGCCTCGTGGTAGCAGTGGGCGGCGTCCGCCGGGAGGGAGCCGGCGAGCAGGACGTGGCCGCGGGCGAGGAGTGCGTACCCGTGCTGCTCCGTCACCCGGGCCTCGGCGGCTGCCGTTTCGGCGCGTTCCGCCCAGCAGGTCGCGTCGGCGCCGGTGACCACGGACGCGGCGGCCAGGAGTTCGTACACCCGGGCGGCGAGGATGCGGGCCGGTTGGGGTACGCGCCGGGCGTCCCGGGCCGGCAGCAGCAGGGCGAGCGCGGTGTGCCCGTCGCCCGCCGCGAGGGCCGCCTCGGCGTGCAGCAGGGCGATGACCGAGGTGCGGGGGACCTCTCCGGTCACCGCCCCGTGGCTGTCCGGGCGGGTCGGGTGCGGTCCGGCGTCCCCGAGCCACGCCCAGGCCGCGGCGGTGACGGCGTCGGCGAGGGCCACGTGGTGGTCGCTGCCCGTCGCCCGGGCGAGCGAGCGTGCTTCCTGAGCGGACTCCAGCGCCTCGGACATCCGCCCGTCCTGGTAGGCGACGTAGGCCAGGACGTTCAGCAGCATGGGCAGCAGATGGGTGTCGCCGCGCAGCCGGGCCGTGGCGAGGGCGCGCTCGGCGTGCGCCTGCGCGGGACCGTACCAACCCATCGCCGATTCACCGCAGGCCAGCACCGCGAGGTAGCCGGCGAAGACGTCGGCGCCGCCCAGTTCCGCCGGGGTGCCGGGGCCGTGGGGCTCCAGACCGTCGAGGATCTGGGCGCAGGTGTCCAGGTCGGTTTCGGCGGCGCTCAGGTCCCCGGCGAAGACGGTGCTCAGTCCGCGCAGCGCGAGCGCGCCGGCGGCGGTGATCGGTGGGGCGGCTTCGGTGTGCCGGGCGAGGACCTCCACATCGGCGCGGGAGGGGAGTTGCCCGGCGAGCACCAGGACCAGTTGGGACTGCACCTGGAGGGCCGCCTCCGGTCTGCCCGTGCCGCGCAGGGCCGCCAGGAGCGGGGCGAGGAGCGCCCCGGCCTCGTCGGGCAGGCCCAGCGTCGCCTGGACCAGGGCGATCGTGGCGACGGCGGGGATGCGGTCGGCGGGCGGCAGGTCGGCGAGGGTCGCGAGGATCTCGCGGGTCAGGGTCCGCAGATGGGTGACGTCGCCCTCGGCCGCGAGGGCCTGGACCACGGGGAGCCACAGCTCGCAGCCCGGTGAGCAGGTGGCGTCGGGGCCGGTGGGCGGGTCCGCCGCGCGCGCCGGTTCGCGGGCGGCGCGGTGCAGGCGCAGGGCGGCGGCGGTCCACTGGGCGGCGAGGGCGGTGCGTCCCGCGGGCAGTGCCTCCTTGACGGCGGCGCCGAGCACCGCCCGGTCCCGGGGGGCGGCGAGGGAGCCGGAGAGGACCACGTGCGGGGCCAGGTCGAACGGGAGGGCGCCCAGGGCCGTGAGGTGGGTCAGGGCCCTGCGGTGGGCGGCGAGCCGCCAGCAGGAGTCGGCCTCGCCGTACAGGAAGTCGCGCAGCAGGGGGTCGCGGAACGCCAGGACGCTGCTGCGGGGTGCGGCGCGGACGAGGTCGCGGGTGCGCAGCGAGCCGAGTGCCCGGCACGCCTCGTCCTGGGCCATCCGGGCGACGACCGCGACGGATTCGACGTCGAAGGACTCGCCGAGCACGGCCGCCGCGTGTGCGGCGAGCCGTTCGTCCGGGTCGAGGGGTGCGCACTCGGTGAGCAGTCGGGTCTCCAGGCCGCGGCGCACGGCCAGGTGTCCGGGGTCGTCGGGCGGGCCCTCCTCGGCGGCGAGTGCGGTGAGGTGCAGGGGGTTGCCGCCGCTGCGTTCGTGGAGTCGGTCGAGCTCGGGGGCGTCGATCCGCACGGCGAGCAGTTCCGCGCTCTGGGCGAGGGTCAGCGGGGCCAGGTTCACCTCTTCGACGGTGCCCAGTTCGACGCCGTGGCGGACCGCCAGGCGCAGACCGACCGGGGCCTGGCGCGGCCGGTGGGCGACGACGATCCCGAGGCCGCCGCCGATGGGCCGGCGCATCAGGGCTTCCACGAGTCGCACCGAGCAGGGGTCGGCCCAGTGGAAGTCGTCGAGGACGAGCAGCAGACCGCGGGGCACGGCGGCGACGCAGTCCGCGATCATGCGGCGCAGTTCGGCGAAGTAGTGGCAGCCGCGGGTGAGTCCGCCGCCGGACGGGACGAGTGCGGTGGGGTCGCGGGGCGGGCGGGCGAGGCTGTGCACCAGGGCCGCGGAGCCGAGGGTCAACGCGGGGCCGCCGGCTCCGGTGCTTTCGAGGCCGCCGAACGCCTGGGCGAAGGGGCGCAGCGGCACCGGTTCCCGTTCGGCTGCGGTGCACAGTCCGCGTAACACCACGACGCCCTGGGCCCGGGCTTCGGCGGCGAGCGCGGCGAGCAGCGCGGTCTTGCCGGACCCCGGGTCCCCGGTGAGTTCCACGGTCGCGTCCCGGCGGGCGGTCGCCGATCGGACGAGGTCGCGGAGCGTCTCCAGTTCCGTGCGGCGGACGGCGGTGCGCGTCTTCGTCCCTGCGAGAGCGGTGACCATGTCGGCCGGTCTCCTTCCGCGGTCTGCTGCAACGGCGGTCGGGACGCCTCTCGGGTCCCGGGCACCGCTGAGGGCTCCGCCAGCATAGGAGAGCACCGAGAGAGCGGTTTATCACGCAACATAACGTTCACGGAACCGCCCGTACGCTTCGGCGGGATCCGCCCGGTGGAAGCGCGGATCCCGGTCCTGGTGGAGGGTCTGTGGCCGGCCGTCGGGTCGGTCCGTGTGGCGTGCCGGCCGCCGGGCGGGGGTCAGTCCTGTGCGGCGGGCTCCGGTGTGCGGGCGCCGGGGCCGTACCAGAACGCCACCGCGACGGCGATGGCGAGGGCGGTGAGCGCCGAGGCCCAGACGAACACGTCGGAGATCGTGTCGGCGACGGCTCCGCCGTCGGCGGTGAAGGGGATCAGGAGGACGGCGAGGCCCACGGAACCGCCGATGGTCAGGGCGGTCTGGAGCACTCCGGCGGTGACTCCGGCGTACTCGGGCGGAGCCGTCGACAGGATGATGATGTTGAAGGGGACGATGGCCACGCCCACGCCGACGCCGATGAGCACGATCTGCGGCAGGACGCCGGTGGCGTAGGAGCTGTTCCCGTCGAGCAGGGTCAGCCAGGCCACGCCGGCCAGCACGACGACCAGTCCGCCGATGGCGCGCAGCTTGAGGTCGATCGGTGCGAGGTGCTTGGTGAGGACCTGGGTGGTGACCAGCAGGGCGAGACCGAAGGGCAGGATGGCGAGGCCGCTCTGGAGGGCGTTGAGGTCAAGCACTCCTTGGAGGTACTGGACGAGGTAGATGAGGAAGCTGGTGAGGACGGCGGCGAGGAGCAGCAGGTTCAGGAAGGACCCGGCGCGCACCCGGTCGGCGAAGATGCGTCCCGGGAGCAGTGGTTCGGCGCTGCGGGAGTCGACGACGAACAGGGCGGTCCACAGCACGGCGGACGCGGCCAGTGCGGTGATGCTCCAGGGGTCGCCCCAGCCCTGCTCGGCGGCGTGCACGAGGCCGTAGACGCCGGCGGTGACCGCTCCGCTGACCAGGGCAGCGCTGGGCAGCCCGAGCGAACGGGGGCGGGTGGGGCCGTCCTTGAGGCCCAGGGTCTTGGCGGCGAGCAGCAGCAGGGCCAGGCCCACGGGGACGTTGACCAGCAGGCTCCAGCGCCAGTCCCCGGCCCAGGTCAGCAGGCCGCCGAGGACCATGCCGCCGGAGGCGCCGAGGCCCGCGACGGTGGAGTAGAGGCCGAAGGCGCGCTGTTGGCGTTCCCCTTCGAAGACGAGGGCGAGCAGGGCGAGTCCGGTGGGGCCGGCGATGGCGGCGCCGATGCCCTGGAGGGCCCGTCCGAAGAGCAGGACCTCCAGGTTGGGGGCGAGGCCGGCGATCAGGGAGGCCACGACGACCAGCGAGATGCCGCCGAGGAAGACCTTGCGGTGGCCGAGGGCGTCGCCGAGTCGGCCGGCGAAGAGCAGCAGCCCGCCGAAGGCGAGGAGGAAGGCGTTCGGCACCCAGGAGGCCGAGGCGACGGAGGCGCCGAGGTCCTCCTGGAGGGCCGGCAGGGCCACGTTCACGATGGTGCCGTCGAGTTGGAGCATGAACTCCGCGCCCACGATCGCGGTGAGCGCCAGGGCCCAGGAGGTCTGTGGGGGCGCGGCGCCCTTCGGGAGCTCGCCGGGGGCGGTGTCTGCGGTCATGGGTCCTCCACGGTCGGCGCGGGATACTATGGTGAGACAGCCTCAGGTTAGGCGGATGCAGTTAACCTGAGGCATCCTCAGGTAGTCAAGTGGAGGTCCCGTGGCAGACGACCCGCCCTACATCGCACAGCGCCCGAAACGGGCCGACGGCGCCCGCAACTACGACGCGATCCTCGCCGCGGCCCGCAAGGCGTTCGAGGCCGAGGGCTCCGACGCGGCCCTGGAGGACATCGCCGCCCGCGCCGGGGTGGCGATCGGCACCCTCTACCGCCACTTCCCGACCCGAGCCGCACTGGTCGAGGCGGCCACCCGGGACGGTCTCGCCCACCTCATCGCCCGCGCCGAGGGCCTGGCCGACGAGGACGACCCGCTGGCCGCACTGACGGAGTGGATGGACTGCGCCGTCCACCACATCAGCACGTTCCGGGGGCTCGTCGGCATCCTCACCCAGAGCATGTACGACGAGGGCACGCCTTCGCACGCCGCGTGCGCCGCGATGCACAGCAGCGGGGCGGACCTGCTGCGCGCCGCCCAACGGGCCGAGCTGATCCGCCCCGACCTCACCGCCGACGAACTGTTCGACCTGCTCAGCGGGGCGGCCTGGGTCCGCGAGAACGCACGGCCGGGCCAGGACGACGGCAGCGAACGGTTCCTGCGCCTGGTGCTGGAGGGGATCGTCGTGCACGCCCCACCGCCCGGGCGGTGAGTGCACGTCCTTTAGAACCGGTTGAGCGGGGCCTCCTAGCGTCTACGGGAATCGCGCATCCCGCATCAGGAGGGCTCATCGTGGTGTTGCAGGTCCTGTACGACCGGCTGCTGCCGCTGGTCGCCACGCCCCCGAAGACCGACTCGACGGAGGTGGGCGCCCTGCGTGACACCAGCCGGTCGCTCATCCTGCGCGACCTCACCGAGAAGGTGGTCGCCTACCGGTCGAACAACCCCGACCCCACGGGGACCAGCCCCACCGAGAACGACTTCGCGACCGTGTCCCTGGAGATCTTCGGCCCGGACGGTGCGCCGCTCGGGCGCACCGAGGGCGCGGGCCGGATGCTCTACCGCCAGCCGGGCGACGGCCACTTCGTCGCCTACTTCGGCGAAGAGATCACCCTCCACGACGGGAACGTCATCAGGGCGGGCGGACTGGTCGACGACGCCCGGCTCACGGCGGGCGAACACGCGACGTTCCCGGCCGTCGTCGTCGGCGGACCCCTGCGCGGCGCGATCGGCTTCCGGCAGTTCCGGCCGCTGGTCAAGGAATCGCACAGCACGTACGAGTCGTCGATCGTCGTCTACAAGAAGTGAGGGGACCCGACCGATGACCCGCACCGCCCCGCTGCCCACCCGCACGATCGGCTCGCTCACCGTGGGGGCCCAGGGCCTGGGCTGTCTCGGACTGTCCGAGTTCTACGGGTCTTACGGCCCCGTGGACCCGCAGCGCGCGATCGCCACCGTCCGGCACGCCCTCGACCTGGGCGTCACGCTCCTGGACACGGCGGACGTCTACGGCCACGGAGCCAACGAGGAACTGATCGGCAAGGCGATCGCCGGGCGACGCGAACAAGCGGTGATCTCCACCAAGTTCGGAGTCGTCCGGCCGGGCCCGGGGGTCGGTACGGGCATCCGCGGGGACGCGGCCCACGTCCGGGCGAGCTGTGAGGCCTCGCTGCGGCGCCTCGGGGTCGACCACATCGACCTGTTCACCCTCACCCGGATCGACCGGAACGTGCCCGTGGAGGAGACCGTCGGGGCACTCGCGGAACTCCGGACTGCGGGCAAGATCCGCGAGTTCGGACTGAGCGAGGTCGGCCCGAAGACGCTGGCCCGGGCCCATGCGGTCGCCCCGGTGGCCGCCCTCCAGACCGAGTGGTCCCTGTGGTCGCGGGACATCGAGCAGGAGCTGGTGGCGACGTGCCGACGGCTCGGCGTGGCGATCGTCCCGTACGCGCCGCTCGGCCGGGGGTTCCTCGCCGGCGCCGTCCGCTCGGTGGACCAGCTGGCCGAGGGCGACTTCCGCCGGTTCGGCCTCCCCCGCTTCGCCCCGGAGCACCTCGCCGCCAACCTGCCCCTGGTCGACCGGCTCGCCGCCCTCGCCGACCGGCTCGGCGCCTCACCGGCCCAACTGTCGCTGGCCTGGCTCCACCAGCGCGGCCCCGACGTCGTCCCCATCCCGGGCACCGGTGACGTGGCGCACCTGGAGGAGAACGCGGCGGCGGTGCGACTCGCCCTGGGCGCGGAGGAGCTCGCCGCCGTCACCGCCGCGGTTCCCCCGGCCGAGGTCCGGGGCGCCCGCTGGAACGAGCAGAGCATGGCCTACATCGGCCTCTGAGCGCCCTGCGGCGGGCGCACCGGGGGGTGGGGACGGGGGTCGGCCCTCGTCCCCACCCCCGCGTCACTCCGTGGCCAGCGACAACGCCCGGGACGGGCACAGGTCCACCACCAGTTCGATCTCCTCGCGGACGTCCTCGTCCGGCTCGGGGTCGAGGACCACCACCAGCCCGTCGTCCCCGTGGTCGAAGACCGCGGGCACCGTGACCGCGCAGTGGCCCGCGGCCATGCACCGCTCCCGGTCGGCGTTCACCCTCATCGGCGTGCCTCCCCCGACCAGGTGACGGGCAGTCGGTGCACGCCCTGCATGGTGCCGCCGGTGCGTACCGGCAGTTCGTCGACGGGCACCGCGAGCCGCAGGTCCGGAATCCGTTCGAAGAGCGTCGAGAACGCCACCTCCAGCTCCATCCGGGCCAGGTTCTGCCCGAGGCACTGGTGGATGCCGAAGCCGAAGGTGAGGTGCTGGCGACCGGACGGCACGCCACCGCGGCCCGCACCGCGGTGGACGTCGAAGGCGTACGGGTCGTCGTAGACCCCGGGGTCCCGGTTGGTCATCGAGGAGGAGACGAGCACGCCCTCCCCGGCCCGGATGACGACTCCGTCGACCGCGATGTCCGAGGTCGCGACCCGGACCCCCGACACATCGGTGACGGACACGATCCGCAGCAGTTCGTCGACGGCCGCGGGCAGTTCCTCGGGCGAAGCGGCGCGCAGTGCGGCCAGTTGCTCCGGGTGTTCCAGCAGGGTGACCACACCGAGCGCGATCATCTGGGAGGTCGTGTCGTGGCCGCCGATCAGCAGGGCCAGGGCGATCCGCAACAGGTCGTCGCGGGTGAGGTCCCGGTCGTCCACCTGACGGGCCAGCCGGGCCAACACCCCCTCCCCCGGGTCGGATGCGCCCTCCGTCGCGGTGATCAGGTCGTCCAGGTAGTCCCACAGCGCCCGCCCGGCCGCCTCGGCGCCCTCCGCGTCCCTCGCCTGGAGCAGGTTCGTCGTCTTGGTCTCGAAGAACTCGTGGTCCTCGTAGGGGACGCCGAGCAGTTCGGAGATCACCATGGACGGGATCGGCAGCGCGAAGTCCTGCACCAGGTCGGCGGACGGCCCCGTGCGCAGCATGTCGTCGACGAGGCGACCCGCCAGTTCCTCGACCCCGCCCCGTAGGTCCCGCACCCGTTTGAGGCTGAAGTGCGGGGCCAGCATCCTGCGGTGCACGTCGTGGACCGGCGGATCGAACCCGATGAGGGCGAGGGGTTTGAAGATGGGCGCCTCGAAGCGGGGCAGCACCACCGGGAAGTCGTCCCGGGAGCGGTCCGCGGAGAGCCGTGGATCAGCGAGGAGCTTCCGTGCGGCGGCGTGTCCGGTGACCATCCAGATCGCCCGGCCGTCCCACAACTCCACCTGGTGCAGCGGTCCGTTCCGCCCGATGTCCTGGTATCCGGGGGACGGTTGGTAGGGACAGGTCCGGTCCTGCGGGTAGGAGAACAAGGGGCACGTTCCTTTCCGTGGTTCGGGTCAGTCGGAGAGGGCGGGTGCCGACGGCGCCTCCCGTACGTCCGGGCGGTGTTCGGCGGGAGCGGGCGCGTCCCGGGACCGGCCCAGGCGGCGCATCCCCGGGTCCTCGACGAACCGGTGCAGCGCCCAGGCCAGCAGCGTCGTCACGGCGAACAGCGCGGCGAGCAGCCCCGTCGCCGGCAGCACGTCCCAGGTGCGCCCCGCGCCGAGCAGCCGGTGTCCGACGATCAGCACGAGGTAGTGCACCAGGTACGAGGCGTAGGACACCGTGCCCAGCCAGCGGGCGACCCGACCGCGCAGCGCCGAACGGCCTCCGGCCACGTCCACCGCGGCGATCGCCGGGACGAGCAGGGCGATCGGCACCACGATCGGTGCCGTCAGGCTGTACACACCGGGGAACTGCCAGACCTGTGCCGCGAAGCCGACGGAGAGCAGGGCGAACGCGGCCAACGGACCGAGACGGATCCACCGGCCCTCACGGACGATCCGCGCCATGATCATGCCGAGCACGAAGTCCAGCATCCGGACCGGGGGGAACGACACCAGGAACCAGTTCTGGACGAGCGACATGTCCTGGCCCGGCAGCCGCGGGGCGCCGGTCAGCCAGGCGGAGGCCAGTGCGGGCAGCACCATCACCGCTGCGGCGACGGCCCCGGCCGCCGCCCACAGGCCGCGGGCGGGGACGCGCCGGACGACGGCGTACAGCAGAGGGAAGGCGAGGTAGAAGAACAGGTCGCAGGCGAGCGACCAGGTGACCACGTTGACCGAGAGGATGACGTCGAGCTGGGGGTACCAGGTGTGCACCAGGAACAGCCCCGGCAGCGCTTTCAGCACGTCCAGGTCCTGCCCCCACCACAGCGCGACCCCCACCGCGGCGGCGAAGGCCACGAGGTGGTTCGGGTAGACCTTCGCCAACCGACGGCGCCAGAACCGGCGCGCCGGCTGCCCCGCCCGCACCGACCAGGTGAGGACGAACCCGCTCAGGACGAAGAAGAACTCCACCCCGAGCCAGCCGATCGCGAAGGCGAAGGGCCGCAGCGCGCGCTCGGTCTCCGGGTGGAAGTAGCCGAGCACGAAGGCGTGGCAGAGGAAGACCAGGAACGCCGCGACGAACCGCGTTCCGGTGAGTGACGGGAGTCTGGACGGCTCGTCGGCGGGGCGGACGCCCGGCGTCCGGGGGTGGGGTGGCATGTTCGGTGCTCGCTTCTCTCTTGTGCTCGGGACGCTCGCGTCCGGGCGGTGCTTCAGTTCGCGGACGGACCCTCGGTCACGTCGATGGCCCGCGCCGGGCACAGGTAGGCGGCCTTCCGGGTCCTGGCGTGGTGCTCCGGCGCGGGGCGGGAGGTGAGCACCACGACGAGGCCCTCGTCGTCCTGGTCGAACACCTCGGGGAGGGTGGCCATGCAACGGCCGCCGCTGATGCAGGACTCGCGGTCCGCGTACACCCGCACGGCGCCGTCACCACTCCACCGGGAGGGACAGCACCCGCTGCACCGTGCCCGCGCCGAGGATGGGCAGTTCGGCCACGTCGACGGCGAGCCGGATGCCCGGGAGGCGGGTGAACAGTTCCCGGAACGCCACTTCGAGTTCGAGGCGGGCGAGGTTCTGTCCCAGGCACTGGTGGATGCCGAACCCGAACGTCACGTGGTGGGTGTCCGCGCGCAGCACGTCGAACTCGTCGGGGCGCTCGTGGGCGTTCTCGTCCCGGTTGGCGAGGGTGCCGGACACCAGGACGCCCTCGCCGGCCCGGATGAGGTGACCGCCGATCTCGATGTCGCCCTTGGCGATCCGGGTGGCGACCAGGTCGGTGGTGGCGATGAAGCGCAGCAGTTCCTCGACGGCTCCGGGCAGCCGGTCGCCGTCCTCCAGCACCTTGGCCAACTGCTCCGGGTGTTCGAGCAGGGTGATGACGCCGAGCGCCAGCGAGGAGGAGGTCGTCTCGTGCGCGGCGATGAGCAGGACGAGGGCGATGGAGACCAGTTCGTCGTGCCCGATGTCCCCGGTGAGGACGCGCTCGGTGACGAGTTGCCCGAGCAGGCCCTCCGTCGGCGACTTGATCTGTTCGGTCACCAGTGCGTCGATGTAGTCGACGAGGTTCTGGGCCGCGGTCGCCGACTCCTCCTCCGTGCCGAGCATCACCTTGCCGCTGGCGTCCTGGAAGAACGCGTGGTCCTCGTACGGCACCCCGAGGTGGCGGCAGATCACCAGGGACGGCAGCGGCACCGCGAGCAGCGGGATCAGGTCGGCCGGCGGGCCCTGGTCGACGATGCGGTCGACGAATCCGGAGACGATCTGCTCGATCTCCGGCTTCATCCGGCGCACCTGCTTCAGGCTGAAGTGCGGGTTCAGATAGCGCCGGTAGGTGTCGTGCACCGGCGGGTCCATCGCGATCAGCGCGAGGCTGCGGGCGATCTGGGAGCGGAACCGCGGGGCGACGATGGGGAAGTCGGGGTGGGTGCGCAGCGAGGAGAGGTTGGGGTGGGTGAGGATGTCACGGGACTCCTTGTACCCGGTGATCATCCATGCCTCGCGGCCGTCGAAGAGGGTCACCTTGAGGACCGGTCCCGCCGCACCGATCTCGCGGTATCCGGCGGGCGGCTGATAGGGGCAGGTGCGCGGCTGGGGGTAGGGCGGGGATGCGGTCATGGGGCTACGTCCTTCACACGGGAGGCGAACATCGGAGAACGCAGGGACGAAGGGACGAAGGGCGGGGCGGGGAAGACGGCGAGCGCAGGGCACTCAGGGCACGCAGGTCGTTCGGGAATCGCGGAGGGCGCCCGAGCCTGCGGAGACTCGACGCTATGCAGCCCGGGCACCCTGGGCAAGAGCGGTTAAGCGGGGCTTCAGAACCGCTTTCGTCCGGTCGCGCCCAGCCGGGGGACGGCCGCGAGCAGGGCCTTGGTGTAGGGGTCCCGCGGGCCGGCGAACACGTCGCGGGCGGAGCCGGTCTCCACGATCCGGCCGTCCTTCATCACGGCGACCCGGTGGCTGAGCCTGCGCACCACCCCCAGGTCGTGGGAGATGAACACGTAGGCCACGCCGAGGCGTTGCTGTACCCGCACCAGGACGTCGAGGACCTGGGCCTGGACGGAGGCGTCGAGGGCCGACACCGGTTCGTCGCAGACGACGACGTCGGGGTCCGGGGCGAGCGCCCGGGCGATGGCGACCCGTTGGCGCTGTCCCCCGGACAGGTCGCGGGCCCGGCGGTCGAGCACCGTCTCGGGCAGGTCGACGTACGTCAGGAGTTCCGCCACCCGCGCCGCGCGGGCGCCGCGCGCCGTGCGCACCGCCTTCAGCGGTTCCTCCAGCAGTTGCCGGGTGGTGTAACGCGGGTCGAAGGAGCCCAGCGGGTACTGGTGGATCATCTGGACGCGTCGGCGGTCCGTGCGGCGTTCGGCGGCGGAGCGTTCGGTCCAGGAGCGGCCGTCGAGGGTGATCCGGCCGCTGTCGGGCGGCACGAGTCCCATCAGCATCCGGCCCACGGTCGTCTTCCCGGAGCCCGATTCCCCCACGATGCCGAGGGTCTCGCCGGCCCGCACGGTCAGCGACACCCCGTCGACGGCGGTGAGCGCGGGCCCGTGCGGCGACCGGTACCGCTTGACGACGTCCTCGGCGCGCAGCAGCACCGGGCCGGGTTCGGCGGGAACGGCCCTGGTGTCGCCCCCCGGGACGGCGGCCAGCAGGGCGCGGGTGTAGGGGTGGCGGGGGTCGGTGAGGACCTGCCGGGCGGACCCCTCCTCGACGAAGACGCCGTCCTTCATGACGTGGATGTGGTCGGCGAGTTCCCCGACGACACCGAGGTCGTGGCTGATGAGCAGGACGGCCGTGCCGGCGCGGGCGTGCTCGCGCAGCAGGTGCAGGATCTGTTGTTGCACCGTGGCGTCCAGGGCCGTGGTGGGTTCGTCGGCGATCAGCAGATCGGGGCGGGCGGCGAGTGCGGAGGCGATCAGGGCGCGCTGGCGCAGTCCGCCGGAGAGTTGGTGCGGGTACTGGGCGGCCCTGATCCGGGGGCGGGGCACTCCGGCGGCGGCGAGCAGCCGTTCGACCTCGGCGGGGATCCGGGCGGCGGGCACGGTGCGGTGTTCCCGCAGGGGTTCGGCCACCTCGGCGCCGACCCGGCGCAGCGGGTCGAGGGAGCCCAGCGCGTCCTGGAGGACGAAGCCGACCCGGCGGCCCCGTAGGGCGCGCCAGCGGCGGGGGTCGGCGCGGCGCAGGTCGATGCCGTCGAAGGTGAGGGTCCGGGCGTCGACGGTGGCACCGTCGCCGGCCAGGCCGACCAGGCTCCGGGCGGTGACGCTCTTGCCCGAGCCGGACTCGCCGACCACGGCGACGACCTGTCCGCGCCGGATGCTCAGCGACACCCCGCGGACGGCGTCCACCCGGCGGCGACCGCGGCCGAAGCCCACCTTGAGGTCCTCCACCCGGACGAGTTCGGTGCCGCCCTCGGCGTGCACGGGGGATTCCGTGGTGGTCGCCTCGGTCATCGGTGTCTCCCGTCGAGGGTGTGTTGGAGGTGCCGGCCGAGGACGGTGACGGCGAGGACGGTGAGGGTGATGGCGGCGCCGGGGAAGGCGGCGGGCCACCAGGCGACGGCGAGGAACTCCCGGCTGTCGGCGAGCATCGCCCCCCACTCGGCGGTGGGGGGCCGCGGGCCGAGGCCGACGAAGCTGAGGCTGGAGCTGGCCACGACCATGGCGCCCAGGGAAACGGTGGCCAGGGCCAGGACGGGTCCGGCGGCGTTGGGCAGGACGTGCCGGAGGACCACCTGGGTGCGGGTCCAGCCGAAGCCGTGGGCGGCTTCGACGTACGCCTTCGAGCGGAGTCCGATCACTTCGGCGCGGGCGACCCGGGCGAAGCCGGGCAGGGACACGACGGCGAGCCCCACGGTGGCCGTGGTGGCGCCCGGCCCGAGCACCGCGACCACCAGGAAGACCAGGAGCAGCCCGGGCACGGACAGGACGACGTCCAGCAGTCGGCTGATGACCTGGTCGGCGATCCGGCCGAGTTGCGCGGCGGCGACGCCGACGAGCGTGCCGCCGACGAGGGCGAGACCGACCGCGCCGGCGCCGATGAGCAGGGAGGGTCGGGCTCCGTGGACGATCCGCGCGTACAGGTCGCGTCCGCTCTGGTCGGTGCCGAGCAGATGGCCGTCGCCGGGGGGTTGCAGAAGGGCGTTCACATCGGTGGCGTTGGGGTCGGTGCCGGTGAAGAGCGCGGGGGCGGCGGCCATGGCGGCCAGGACGAGGAGCACCGCCACGCCCAGCCAGAGCCCGGTGCGGGGGCGGTTCACGTCGACCTCCCGGTGTCGCGGGTGCGGGGGTCGATCAGCCAGTGCAGGGCGTCGACGGCGATGTTGACGAGGACGAAGACGGTGGCGGCCAGCAGGACCACGGCGATCACGACGGGCAGGTCCTTGTTCTGGACGGCGGAGAGCATCAGCCGTCCCACTCCCTGTCGGGAGAACACGATCTCGATGATGACGGCGCCGCCGATGAGGGAGCCGGCGATCCAGCCCATCAGGGTGGTGGCGGGCAGCAGGGCGTGGCGCAGGACGTGCCGGAACCGCAGGGCCAGTTCGCCGATGCCGCGGGCCCGGGCGGTCACCGCGAAGGGTTCCTCCAGGGCCCGGAGCAGCCCTTCCCGCAGGACCTGGGCGACCACGGCGGTGGGCGCGGCGGCGAGGGCGACGGTGGGCAGGACCAGTCCGCTGACCCCGGCGGTGCCGACGGTGGGGAACCAGTGGAGGGTGAACGAGAAGACGGTGAGCAGGAGCAGCCCGAGGAAGAACGGGGGCAGGGCCACCACCAGGGATTCCACGGCGGCGAACAGGGCCGGGACCCAGCCGCGGCCGTGGGCGCCGAGCACGGCGAGCAGGACGGAGCCCACCGCGGTGACGAGCAGGGTGGACAGGATCAGCAGCAGGGTGTCGGGCAGTTGGGAGCCGATGGCGTCCCAGACGGGTTGGCGCAGCACGTACGAGTCGCCGAAGTCGCCGCGGACGATGCGGCCGAGGTAGGTGGCGTACTGGATCAGCAGCGGGTCGTCGAGGCGGTACTGGGCGATGATCTCGGCACGGACCTGCGGGCTGACGCTGGAGCGGGCGAGCAGCACGTCGGCGGTGCTGCCGGGCATGATCTGGATGAGGAGGAAGGTCAGGGTCACGGCGCCCCACAGGACGCCGACGGAGCCGGCGGCGCGGACCAGGACGAGCCTGAGGAGGCGGGCCCGACGGGCCCGCTCCGGGGCGGTGTCTCCCGGAGCGGGCCCGACGGTCAGGAGGTCAGCCATGCGGCGTACAGGTCGGCGGAGCCGTCGGCGGTGAAGCCGGTGCCGCGTACGGCGTCGCGGGCGGCGAGGGTGGAGACCGGGGAGTAGATCGGGAGCACGGCCGCGTCCTCGGTGATCTTCCGCTGCACCTCGCCGTAGATCCGGAACTGTTCCGACCGGTCCTCGGCGCGTTGCGCGGCGAGGAAGAGCCGTTCCACCTCCGGGTCGTCGTAGCGGGCCATGTTGTTGCTGATGCCGCGCTTGGGGGTGGGGATGTTCTCCTTGCCGAACAGGACGCGCAGCACGTCGGGGCCCGGTGCGGAGAAGCTGGTGTCGATGACGTCGTAGTCGGCGGCGAGCAGTCGTTTGACGAAGGTGCCGCCGTCGACGTTCTCCTCGACGAACTGGACGCCCAGCTTCTTCGCCGCGGCCTGCACCTGGACGGCGAGGTTGGTGATCGACGGGTCGGACCACAGGTGGCGGACCTTCAGGCGCTTGCCGTTCTTGGTGCGGTAGCCGTCCTCGTCGCGGCCGGTCCAGCCGGCGCGGTCCAGGAGGCGGCCGGCCTCGGCGGGGTCGTGGGCGTGGGCGGCGCCCTGGTCGGCGCGGCCGGGGGTGCTGGCGGACAGCGGGCCGTCCGCGGCGGGGTACTGGCCGAAGTACACCTTCCGCGCGAGGGTGGCCCAGTCGATGCCGGCGCGCAGGGCCTTGCGGACGGCGACGTCGGCGAGCGGGCCGTTCGCGGTGTTGGGCCAGTAGCTGTAGTTGGCGCCGGGGAAGTCCTTCGTGTGGAGGGTGAAGCCGGGGGTCTTGCGCAGGCTCCGGGTGCTGGTGGGGTCGAGTCCGGTGGCCGCGTCGATCTGTCCGCTGGTGAGCGCGCCGTTGCGGGAGGCGTTGTCGGGCACGACCTGGACGGCGATGCCGTCGAGGTGGGCGGGCCCGGAGTGTTCCGCGGACTTGGGGGCCCACCGGTAGTCGGGGTTCTTGACGAGGTCGATGCCCTTCTGGGCGACGAGTCCGGTCTTAGTGCGGAAGGGGCCGGTGCCGACGATCTTCTTGCAGAGGGTGGCGGGCGAGCCCTTGAGGGTGGCCGGGGACTCGATGCCGAGGTTGGGCAGGGCGAGGGCGCCGAGCAGGCCGGAGTCGGGCCGCTTCAGGGTGATCTCCGCCGTGTGGGCATTGATCGCGCGGGAGGACTTGTACGCCGAGATCAGGCTGGAGGCGAGCAGGGACTTGGTGTCCGGGTCGGCCACGTGGTCCAGGTTGGCGACCACGGCGGCGGCGTCGAACGCGGCGCCGTCGGTGAAGGTGACGTCGTCGCGCAGGACGAAGGTGTAGGTCAGCCCGTCGGGCGAGACCTTCCAGCTCTTGGCGAGCCAGGGCTCGAAGGTGCCCTTGGCGGTCTGGTGCACCAGGGAGTCGACGATCGGGCGGGTCAGCAGTCGGGCCGCCTCGGTGGGGCTCTGGTGCGGGTCCAGGCACTCGGGTTCCTTGGCGATGGCCAGGCGCAGGGTGCCGCCCTCGCGGGGCGGGCCGCCGGCCTTGCCGCCCCCTCCCCCGGTGTCCGCCGAGCACGCGGTCACCAGCGCCAGCAGCAGCGCGGTGGCGCCCGCCCCGGTGGCGGGTCTGTGTGTACGTATCCGTGTGCCCGAGTGCATCGGTGTCCTCATCGCTTGGTTCGTGACGATTGGTCAGCCACGGTGCACGGCCGGGCTAAAGCCGCTCTGAAAGCGTGGGACGCGGGGGCGGGAGGGGCGGCCGGGGTGCTCAGAGGGAGCCGGCGATCTTCGCGAGGTGTTCGTAGGAACGGATGCGGGCCTCGTGGTCGGGCACCTGGGTCAGGACGAACAGTTCGTCGGCGCGGGTGCGGGCGACCAGGTCGGCCAGGCGGGGAGCGATCCGGTCGGGGGAACCGACGAACTGCGGGTCGATGCGGGAGCGCAGGAACTGTCGCTCGGTGGGGGTGAAGCGGTGGGCGGCGGTCTCCTCCTCGGTCGGCAGGACGCCTTCGGGGTCGACGGTGCGCATCAGGATCTGGCCGTACACGAAGGATTCGGCGAGCCGCTCGGCGCGCTCGTCGCTGTCCGCGGCGACCGCTATCACGGCGACGCAGGCGTGCGGCTCCGGTTGTTCGGGGGTGCCGCGGAACGCCTCGCGGTAGGCGTGCAGCGCCTCGGGGGCGCCGCCGCCGACGATGGCGTGGGCGTACACGTAGGGCAGTGCGGCCCGGCCCGCGTGGACGGCGCTGTTGACGCTGGACCCGACGAGCCAGAAGCGGGGCGGGGTCTCGGGCTCCGGCACGGCCCGCACCCCCGACTGCCCCTCGCCGAAGTACCCCTGGAGTTCTTGGAGTTGTGCGTCGAAGCCGAGGCCACGGGGGTCGCCGAGCCGGGCCGTGGAGGCCGGGGAGCCGCCGGTGGCCCGGCCGAGCCCGAGGTCGACCCGTCCGGGGTAGAGGCTGGCGAGCACCCCGAACTGCTCGGCGACGGCGAGGGCGGAGTGGTTGGGCAGCAGGACCGCCCCGGAGCCCACGGTGAGGGTGCGGGTGGCCGCGAGGAGCGGGCCGGCCAGGACCGCGGGGCTGGAGGTGGCCAGGGCGGGGGTGCCGTGGTGTTCGGCCACCCAGTAGCGCCGGTAGCCGAAGCCCTCGACCGCTCGGGCGAGGTCGACGGTGCGGCGCAGCGCGTCACCGGGCGTGTCGCCCCGCCAGACGGGCACCGTGTCGTGCACCGAGATCGCGATTCCTTCGGCCAACGGGCTCTCCTCCTACCGTTCGGGTCGCCACCGTCCACCGTGCGAAGTGATCCTGAGGCGACCTCATGTTGTCTGCGCCCCAGTTAAGTTGAGGGCCCCTCAGGTTGTCAATGCGCGGGCCCGCCGCGCCCGGGCGGGCGGCCCGCGGCGGGGAGCAGGTCCTCGGCGGCGTCGAGGGTGAGGTGCCCGGGCACCTCGACGGGCTTGACCAGTGCGTGCCGGAACTCCCGGCCCTCCGGCCCGTCCCGTACGACCTCGAACCCGTAGTGCACGTAGAAGTCCGCGACCTTCGCGTTCTTCGCGGTCGGCCGGTAGCTGCCGCACACGGCCGTGAAACCGGCCGCGCGGGCCCGGTCGAGCAGTGCGGCCAGACCCGCCTGTTCGATGCCGCGGGAGAAGACCCGGCAGCTCAGCAGGACGTTCTCGATGTGCAGGACGTCGTCGCCGGACCGCAGGAACACCGCCCCCACCAGGCCGTTGCCACCGAACCGGTCGCCGGAGGCGAGCGTCAGGACCCGGGTGGCGGGACCGGCCGCGGCCTGCCGCACCTCGTCGACCGTGAGGCGACGGGTGGTGAGGTTGAACTGATTGGTGCGCAGGGTGAGTTGACTGACGCGTGCGAGCTCGGAGGGGAGCACGGGCGCCAAGGTGACCCGTACGTCGAGTCCGGCGAGGAAGTCCGCCGCGCTGCCCGCCGCCGCGAGGAAGTCCGAGCGGGCCGCCTCCTGCCGGTAGCGGCGGGTGCGGACCCGGTCCTCGGACGTGACCGCCGTCGTCGTGAACCAGCCGTCGGCCAGCAACCGCTGCACGTGCAGCGCCGGATCACCGTCCAGGGCGACCACCACCGTCTCCGGCAGCTCCGCCGTGACCGCCGCGCACTCGCGGACGTTGTCGTCCGCGAACACCACGCTGTCGCCACCGAGGTTCAGTCCCGCGGTGAGCTCGCGCAGGGACACCGGCTTGGGCTGCCAGCCGGCCAGCACCCGCACGAAGTCCTCCTCCCGCACCCGCAGGTCCGGGTGGTCCCGCAGCGCCGACCGCACCGTGTCCGGATCGTTCTTGCTGACGGCGGCCAACAGCACGCCCTGGGACTGGAGTTGTTTGACGACGCCCTGGAACCGGTGGAACGCGTCCCCCCGACGGCCGTGGGCCACCTCGATGCCCTCCACCCCGTCGTCGCCCAGGACGCCGCCCCACAGCGTCTCGTCCAGGTCCACGGCGAGCACCTTCTTCGACCGGCCGGTCAGTGCGCGCACGAGATGGCCCAGTTCCCGGGCGTAGGCGCCGAGCAGGTGGTCGGAGAAGCGGGCGCCCGCGTACACCTCGAAGCGCGGGTCGGCCAAGGGGATCGGATCGCCCAGGAGCGGGTCGACGTCGACCACGAGGGTCCGTCCGGTCGCCGCACCGAGGCCGAGGAGTTCCGCGTTGGCCGCCCGCCAGGCCGCGCCCAGCCGGGCCCGGGCCGGGTAGTCGAGCAGCTGGGCCTGCCAGTTCCCGGGCAACGGGAGGGTGTTGAGGACGAGGGTGCCCGGGGTCCGGGCGGTGTATCCGGTGGCGAGCTCCCGCCAGAGCGCGACCTTGGCCGCCAGGGTCGCGGTGACGTCCTCGACCGTGAACGGTACGGGCACCTCGTCGAACACCGTGGCGTGGTCGAGTACGCACACGGTCACGTCCACCGGTCGGGCGTGCAGGGAGCTCGTGGGGTCACCGAGCTCCCTGACGTACGAGCCGAAGTCGGTGAGCCGTACCGACGGGACGAACCCGTGGCGGGCGAGTTCGCCGACGAGCGCCGTGCGCAGGCCGTCCAGGGTGCCGCCGCCGGTGAGGGCCACCGTCACGGACGGCAGGTCCGGGTGGTGGGCCGGCACGGGCGTCAGATCGGCGCGGGCGAGCAGCCGGGCCGCCCGGGCGAGGTCCGTGCGCTCCATCGCCCTCAGCAGCGGGGCGACCCGGTCGAAGCGCCGCCCGAGTTCGCCGTCGCGGTGCAGGGCGCGCAGCTGGTCGAGCGGGGACGTGCCGTCGGTGGGCGTGGTCATCGGACGGTCTCCTGGGGGCGGGGGGCGAGCGAGTCGACCAGGTGCACGGCCAGGGTGTGCGCGGTGCGGTGCTCCAGCACCACGCCGGGACGCACCTCCAGCCCGGTGTCCCGGGTCAGCCGGGTGGCGATCTCCAGCGAACCGAAGGACGTGATGCCGAGGTCGGTGAGGTCGTCGTCGGGGTCCACCTCCCCGGGAGCGTGACCGAGGGCCGCGGCGACCGCGGCGAGCACCCGCTCGACCACCACGGCGAACCGTTCCTCCTCGGGGACCTCTCCGAGCGGTGGCCCGCCCGGCACCTCCTCGTCGGGGACCGAAGGGACGACGGACGGGGCGACGGACGGCAGCCGGAGGCCCGGCGCGTCGCCCGGGTGCGGTGCCGGGCGGGCGAGCCAGAACGCCCGGTGCTGGAACGGGTAGACGGGGACCGCGGCGGGGTCGGCGAGGGGCCCCGCACCGAGCAGCCCGGTCCAGTCGACGCGCACGCCGTGGCAGTGCGCCTCGGCGACGGCCCCCACCACGGACCGGCCCTCCGCGGAGGGCCGCCGGACCAACGGGATCGTCGCCACCGCGTCCCGCCGGTCGGCGAGGCAGTCCGCGATCAGCCCGGTGACCGTCGGATCGGGACCGATCTCGACGAAGGTGTCGACGCCCAGGGCGTACAGGGATTCCACTCCGTCGTGGAAGCGGACCGTCCCGCGCGCCTGCGCCGACCAGTGGTCGGGCGCGGCCAGTCCGGCCCGGTCGACGGGGGCCCCGGTGCGGTCGGTGACCAGCGGCACCCGCGGCTCGGACACCGTGATCCGGGCGGCCACCGCGTCGATCTCGGGCAGCGCCGGGTCCATGTGCGCCGAGTGGAACGCATGGCTCACCCGCAGGGCCTTGGTGCGCACCCCACGGGCGCGCCAGGCCGCGGCGAGGGCCCGCACCGCTCCGGCGTCCCCGGAGACCACGGTGGAGCGGGGCCCGTTGACGGCGGCCACCGACACCGCTCCCCCGAACTCGGCGAGTGAGGCGAGGACGTCCGCTTCGGGAGCCCGGATCGCCACCATGCTCCCGCCGCCGGGCGCGGCCTGCATCGCCCGGGCCCGGGCCACGACCAGCGCTGCCGCGTCCGTCAGTTCCAGGGCGCCGCCGACGTACGCCGCCGTGAGCTCGCCGATGGAGTGGCCGAACAGCGCCGCCGGGACGATGCCGAAGGACTCGGCGAGCCGGGCGAGCGCGGCCTGGGTGGCGAACAGCGCGGGTTGGGTGAACTCGGTGCGCTCCAGCAGTGCCGCCCGCGGGCCGCCGGGGGCGGCGAGGACGAGATCGCGCAGGGCGGGCCCGTCGGCCGACGGGTCGCGCGCCGCGTCCAGGGCGGCGCACACGGTGTCGAAGGTCTGCGCGTACACCGGGAAGCGGGCGTGGAGTTCGGCGCCCATGCCCGGCCGTTGGGTGCCCTGGCCGCTGAACACGAAGCCGACCCGCCGGCCGGGCTTCGCGGTGCTGACCGTGCTCGACGGGCCGGCCAGGGCTTCGAGTTGACGTTCCAGTTCACTCGCGTCGGCCCCGGTGACGGCGGCCCGGTGGCGGAACGCGGTGCGCCGGGTGGCCAGGGTGCGCGCCACGGCAGCGAGGTCGTGGTCCGGCCGCTGCCGCAGCAGTTCCCGGAGCCGTTCCGCTTGGGCGCGCACCGCCCCGGGCGCCTTGCCGGACAGGACCCAGACCACGTCGGTGCCAGGTGCGGAGGGGGGTTCGTCGGGCGGGGCGGTTGGGGACGCGGTGGCGGTTGGGGGCGCGGTGGCGGTTGGGGGCGCGGTGGCGTCCGGCTGGTGTTCCGCCACGATCAGATGGGCGTTGGTGCCGCTGATGCCGAAGGACGAGACGCCGGCCCGGCGCGGTCGGCCGGGCTCGGCGGGCCAGGGGCGGGGGGTGCTGAGGACCCGTACGCGGTCGGCGGGCCAGTCGACGAACTCCGACCACTCGTCGGCGTGCAGGGTCGCCGGCAGCACCCCGTGCCGCAGTGCCTGCACCGTCTTGATCACTCCGGCCACGCCCGCGGCGGCCTGGGTGTGGCCCAGGTTGGACTTCACCGAACCCAGGTGCAGCGGCCGGTCCCGCCCCGGGGCCCCGCCGTAGGCGGCGATCAACGCACCCGCCTCGATCGGGTCGCCGAGGGCCGTGCCGGTTCCGTGGGCCTCCACCGCGTCGACGGCGTCGGCCGGGACGCCGGCGGCCCGCAGTGCGGCTTCGATCACCTTGCGCTGGGCGGCTCCGCTGGGCGCGGTCAGTCCGTTGCTGGCGCCGTCGGAGTTGATCGCGGAGCCGGGCAGCAGCGCCAGCACGGGGTGAGCGGCGCGGACCGCGTCCGAGAGCCGCTCCAGGACGAGCAGGCCCGCGCCCTCCCCGAAGCCGGTGCCGTCGGCTCCCTTGCCGAACGCCTTGCACCGGCCGTCGGCGGCGAGGCCGCCCTGGGCGGCGAAGTCCGTGAAGACCCGGGGCGTCGCCATCACCGTCACCCCGCCGGCGAGCGCCAGATCGCATTCGGACCTGCGCAGGGACTCCACGGCCAGGTGCACCGCGACCAGGGACGAGGAGCAGGCGGTGTCCACGGTCAGGGCGGGCCCTTCGAAACCGAAGGTGTGGGCGAGCCGACCGGACACGATGCTGGCGGCGTTGCCGGTCATCAGGTGCCCCTCGATGTCGGCGGGGACGGTGCCGGCGGGCGGTGCGTACTCCTGCTGGATGGCCCCGGCGAAGACCCCGGTGCGGCTGCCCCGCAGCTCGGCGGGGAGCAACCCGGCGCGTTCCAGGGCCTCCCAGGACAGTTCGAGGAGCTGACGGTGCTGCGGGTCCATGGCCAGGGCCTCCTTCGGCCCGATGCCGAAGAAGGCGGGGTCGAAGCCGGCCGCGTCGTCGAGGAAGCCGCCGGTGTGCGCGTGGCGCAGCGCGTCCGGCGCCCAGCCGCGGTCCCCCGGTGGTCCGCCGACGGTGTCGACGCCCTGGTCGACCACCCTCCACAGGTCCTCCGGCGAACGCACTCCTCCGGGATAGCGGCAGGCCATGGCGATGATGGCCACCGGTTCGGCACGCGCCTGCGCCAGGGCTTCGTGGCGCGCCAACTCCTCTTTGGTGCGGGCGAGTTCTGAGGTCGTCCACTGGAGGTACTCGACCAGCTTCGCTTCGTCGGCCACGGGGCGGCCACCTCTCGGGCTCGGATCAGGAACGGAATTCGGAGTCGATGAACCGGAAGAGCTCCTCGGCGGTGGAGGGCGCCGACACCGGTCCGGCCCCGGAGCCGCTGCCGTTCCCGGAGTCCCCCGGCTGCCCGTCCGGGTGGGCGTCAGGCCGTGCGGACGGGTGGGCGGACGGGTGGGCGGGCGGTTCGGGAGCCAACCGGTCCAGCAGGTGGTCGGCGAGCGCGGTGGGGGTCGGGTGGTCGAAGACGAGGGTCGCGGGGAGCCGGAGCCCGGTCGCCCGGCCCAGTCGGTTGCGCAGTTCGACCGCGGTCAAGGAGTCGAAGCCGAGCTCCTTGAAGCTCCGGCCGTCGGTACCGGCCTCGTCGCCCGGCGGGCGCCCCAACACGGCGGTGATGTACTGGAACACGGTCTCCGCCACGAGTTCCCGTCGCCGCGGCGCATCGACCGCGGCGATCCGCTCGGCGAGACCGCCCTGGGCGGGGACGGGGCCCGGCGCGCCGGTCCCGGGCCGCCCGCGGACCAGGGACCGCAGTACGGGGGCGAGGTCCGGGGTGTCGGCGAGGCGAGCGGCGTCGATCCGGACGGCGACCGGTGCCGGGTCGCCCGCGGACAGCGCCGCGTCCAGCAGGGCCAGCCCGCGGTCCGGGGTCAGGGGGAGCAGTCCTCCGCGGACCAGACGCGCCCGGTCGGTGCCGGACAGCGAGCCGGTCATGGCGCTGTCGGAGTGCCACAGCCCCCAGGCCACCGAGGTCGCCGGCAGTCCGGCCCGGACCCGGGCCACGGCCAGGGCGTCCAACCGGACGTTCGCCGCGGCGTACGCGCCCTGACCGGCGCTGCCGACCAGACCGGCGGCGGAGGAGAACAGGAC
Organism: Streptomyces sp. NPDC005955; assembly: GCF_042871255.1. Lineage (NCBI taxonomy): Bacteria > Bacillati > Actinomycetota > Actinomycetes > Kitasatosporales > Streptomycetaceae > Streptomyces > Streptomyces sp. NPDC005955. The sequence goes on from NZ_JBIAIF010000016.1 coordinate 187,794, forward strand.
GAACGCGGCGAGGTCGGCCTGTCGGGTCAGCCGGTGCAGGTTCCGGGCGCCGTCGGTCTTCGGGCGGAGCACCGCATCGAGCCGCTGCGGGGTGAGGTTGGCGAGCGTGGCGTCGTCGAGGACGCCGGCGGCGTGCACCACGGCGGTGAGGGGGTGGCGCGGGGGCACCGCGGCGAGGAGCCCGGCGAGCGCGTCCGCGTCGGCGACGTCCACGGCGGCGGAGGTCACCTCGGCCCCCAGGGCGGCGAGCTCCCGGTGCAGTTGCCGGTCGGCTTCGGTGCGGGCGCCCCGGCGTCCGACGAGCAGCAGGTGGCGCGCGCCGTGCCGGTCGGCGAGGTGGCGGGCGACGAGGCGCCCGAGGCCGCCGTACGCCCCGGTGACGAGGACGGTGCCGTCCGGGTCCAGCGCCCGGGGGACGGTCAGGGCGACCTTGCCGGTGTGCCGGGCGAGACTGAGGTGCCGCAGGGCCTCGGGGGCCCGGGCGACGTCCCAGGCGGTGACCGGCAGCGGCGTGAGGACACCGGTCCGCAGCAGCTCGACGATCTCCGTGAGCATCTCCTGGATCCGGTCGGGGCCGGCGTCCAGCAGGTCGAAGGACTGGTAGCCGACGCCGTGTTCGGCGCGGACCCGGAAGGCGCTGCGCAGGTCCGTCTTGCCCATCTCGACGAACTGCCCGTCGGGGACGAGCAGGGCGAGCGAGGCGTCCACGAACTCCCCGGCCAGGGAGTTCAGCACGATGTCCACGCCCCGGCCGTCGGTGGCCGCGCGGACCGCGGGGACGAACGACAGGTCACGGGAGTTCGCGAGGCGTTCCGGCGGGAGGCCCGCCGCGGCCGCGGCCGCCCATTTGCCGGGGCTCGCGGTACCGAAGACGTGCAGCCCCCAGTGGTGGGCGAGTTGGATCGCGGCGCCGCCGACGCCGCCGGCGGCCGAGTGCACCAGCAGCCATTGGCCGGGCCGGGCGTCGGCGAGGTCGCGCAGGGCGTAGTAGGCGGTGAGGAAGACGGCGGGCACGGTGGCGGCCTGCGCGAAGTCCAGCCCCTCGGGGACGGGCGCGAGCAGCCGCCGGTCGGTGACGGCGACCGGTCCGATGCCACCGGGGACGAGCCCCGTCACCCGGTCCCCGGGCCGTAGGTCGGCCACCGATTCGCCGGTGGCGAGCACCACGCCGGCCGCCTCGGTCCCGAGCTCGGCCTCGCCCGGGTACATGCCGAGGGCGAGCATGGCGTCACGGAAGTTCAGTCCGGCCGCCCGAACGGCGATCCGCACCTCGGTGGGCCCGAGGGGTTCCGGTGCCAGCGGACGGTGGACGAGGTCGTCGGCGACGCCGCTGCCGCCGGGGGCCAGCCGCCAGGGCCCGGCGGGGGCGGCGCCGAGTTGCGGACGGTGGGGGCGCAGCCGGGGCACCAGGACCTCGCCCTCGCGCAGGGCCAGTTGGGTTTCGCCGGTGGCGAGGGCCGCGGAGAGTTCGTCGGTGGAGGGATCGCCGTCGAGCAGCACGACCCGTCCCGGTTCCTCCGCCTGCACGCTGCGGACCAGGCCCCACACCGCACCGCCGGCCGGCGCGGCGACCCCTTCCCCGGGGACCGCCTCGACGGCGTGTCGGGTGCGCACCACCAGGCGGGTGCCGTCCAGGCGGGGTTCGGCGAGGAGGGCGCGCAGGGTCTCGACCACTTCGCCGAGCGTGGCGCGCAGGCCCGCCGGGTCGTCGCCGGTGCCGGCCACGGGCAGCACCAGCGCCCGCGGGGACGGGTGCCCGTCGTCGAGTGCCGTGCGGAGGGCGGCCAGGTCCGGGTGGGCCGCGGAGCCGAGCTCCCAGTCGACCGCCGGGTCCGTGGGGCGGGCATCGGGGCGTCCTTCCGGGGCCGGGCGCTCCCAGCGGACGGTGTGCAGCGGGTCCGCGCGCAAGGGCTCGGCGGTGCGGAACACCACGGCGTCGACGTCCGCGAGGGGCCTTCCGTCGACGGTCCGCAGGGACACCGACACGGTGTCGTCGTCCCCGTGCCGCAGGAGGGCCCGTACCGCTTCCCCGTCTCCCACCGGGTGGTGGCGTCGGAAGCCGCGCCAGGTGAACGGGAGCCGCACCGCACCGTCGTCGGGGAACAGTCCGGCGACGGAGGCCGTGTGGAGGGCGGCGTCCAGCAGGGTCGGCGGGGTCCGGAAGGCGGGGCGCCCACCGGTGGGCAGCGGATCGAGGGACAGTTCGGCGTGCACCTCGGTGCCGGACCGGCGGGCGGCCCGCACCCCGCGGAACGCCGGCCCGTACTGGTAGCCGCGCAGGGCGAGGCCGTCGTACAGCTCCGTGACGTCGACGGCGGCGCCGTCCTCCGCAGCCGGCCAGGGGGTGCGGGCCGGCTGCGGCTGCCCGAGGGCGGTGGTCAGGGTGCCGGCGGCGTGCGGGGTCCAGGGGGCGCCGAGCGGGTCGTCGTCCGCGGGGACCGGGCGGGCGTGGACGGTGAGGGCGCGGGTTCCGTCGTGCTCCGGGGGTCCGACGCCCACCTGGATCTCCACGGCGCCGTCCTCGCCCCCGGCCGGGGAGTCCGGGGACAGCGTCAGGGGCTGTTGCAGGACCAGCTCCTCCAGCGTGGTCGCGCCGACCAGCTCCCCCGCGAAGAGGGCAAGTTCCGCGAGCACCGCACCGGGCACGAGGACGGTGCCGTCCACGGTGTGGTCGGCGAGCCAGGGCTGATCGTCCGTGGCGAGCCGGCCGAGCAGCAGCACGGTGTCGGTGTCCGCGGTCCGGACGGCGCCGGTCAGCAGGGGGTGCCCCACCGGGCGGGCGCCGTCGCCGGGCACCGCCGGGGCCGCGGGCACGACCGGGTCGAGCCAGTGCCGTCGGCGGTCGAAGGCGTAGGTGGGCAGCGGCGCCAGACCGGGGATACGGGGGCCGGTGTGCGCGGTCCAGTCGACCGGGACGCCGTGCACCCACGCCTCGGCGACGGAGTGCAGCACCCGGTCGGGTCCGCCCTCGTCGCGGCGCAGGGTGCCGAGCACCGCCGGGGTGCCACCGCTCCCGGGCACGGCGTCGAGGACGTCCTGGACGCCGATGCCGACCACCGGGTGCGGGCTGATCTCGATGAACACCTCGTGCCCGGCCTCCACGGCGCTCTCGACGGCGGTGCGCAGCCGCACGGTCTCGCGGAGGTTGCGGTACCAGTACGCGGGCTGCCCGAAGTCCGGTGCGCCCGGCGGCACGGCGGCCCCGGTGACCGTCGAGTAGATGTCCGCGGCGAAGCCGTCGGGTGGTGTCACCTCGGGGAGCACGGCGAGGAGTTCGGCCTCCAGGCGCTCCACCTGCGCGGAGTGCGAGGCGTAGTCCACGTCGATCAGTCGTACCCGTACGTCCAGGTCCACGAAGGCCTGCCGCACCTGTTCGACGGCCGCGACCTCGCCGGCCACGACGGTGGAGCGGGGTCCGTTGACGGCGGCGACGCCCGCTGCCGCGCCGGACGCGAGGAGCACGTCCCGTACGGTCGTTTCGTCGGCGGCGACCGACAGCATGGCACCGCCGCCCGCCAGGGCGCGCAGGGACCGGCTCCGCAGTGCGGCGACCGCGGCCGAGTCGGCCAGGGAGAGGGCGCCGGCGGCGCAGGCCGCCGCGATCTCGCCCTGGGAGTGTCCGATGACGCCGGCCGGTCGCACTCCGAAGGACTCCCAGACCGCGGTGAGTGCGGTCATGGTGGCCCACAGCAGGGGTTGGACGACGTCCACCCGGCCGAGGTCGGCTTCGCCGGAGAGTGCCGTCACGAGGGACCAGCCGGTCAACGGGTCGAGGACTTCGGCGGCTTCGGCGATCCGGGTGGCGAACGCCGGTGACCGGTGCAGCAACTCCCGGGCCATGCCCGGCCACTGGGCGCCCTGACCCGGATAGAGGAAGACGGGTGCCCTGCTCGCGGGTGCGTGGCCGGACACCACGGACGGTGCCGGGGCGTCCTCGGCGACGGCGGTGAGCCCCGCCAGGGCCTGTGCGTGGTCCTCGGCGATGACGACCGCGCGGTGGGGGAACACGGATCCGGTGTGGGCGAGTTCGGCGGCCACGGCCGGGAGTGCGGCGGGCGGCAGCCCTTCCAGATGGGCCCGCAACCGGCGGGCCCCGCCCCGGAGGGCGGCCGCCGACTTCGCGGACAGGACCAGGACGACCGGGTCGTGACCGGTCGGGGTGACCGGCGTCCGCCGCGGGTCGGGGGCCGGCTCCGGCTCGGGGGTTTCCTCGGGCCGGTGGGTCGCCGGGGGTTCCTCGATGATGACGTGGGCGTTGGTGCCGCTCATGCCGAACGCCGACACCCCGAAGCGGCGCGGGCGTTCGCCGGGCGGCCAGGGGGTGTTCTCGGTGAGCAGGGCGAGCCCGCCGCGCTCCCAGTCCACGTGTCGGGTGGGTGCGTCGAGGTGCAGGGTGCGGGGCAGGGTGTGCCGCTCCAGTGCCTGGACCATCTTGATGATGCCGCCGACACCGGCCGCGGCCTGGGTGTGCCCGATGTTCGACTTCAACGAGCCGAGCCACAGGGGCGGCCGATCGGAGCGGCCCGCGCCGTAGGTGTCGAGCAGGGCCCCGGCCTCCACCGGATCGCCGAGGGTGGTGCCGGTGCCGTGGGCCTCCACCGCGTCGACGTCGGCGGGCGCCAACCGGGCGTTGTCCAGGGCCGCCTCGATCACCCGCTGCTGGGCGAGGCCGTTGGGGGCGGTCAGTCCGTTGCTGGCGCCGTCCTGGTTGGTCGCCGAGCCCCGCACCACGGCGAGCACGGGGTGGCCGTGGCGGCGCGCGTCGGACAGGCGCTCCACCAGCAGCAGCCCCACGCCCTCGCTGAAGCCGGTGCCGTCCGCCGCGTCGGCGAAGGCGCGGCAGCGACCGTCCGGGGAGAGTCCGCGCTGTCGGCTGAACTCGACGAAGGTGGCGGGCGTGGCCATCAGGGTGGCCCCGCCCACCAGTGCGAGGTCGCACTCCCCGGCGCGCAGCGCACCGGCCGCCAGGTGCAGCGCGACCAGGGACGAGGAGCAGGCGGTGTCCACGGTGACGGCCGGGCCCTCCAGGCCGTAGGTGTAGGCGATCCGGCCGGAGGCGACGCTGCCGGCGCTGCCGGTGCCCAGGTAGCCGCCGTGCTCCCGGGGGTCGGCCTGGACCCGTCCGCCGTACTCGGTGTAGATCAGGCCCACGTAGACGCCGGTGCGGGAGCCGCGTAGCGAGGTGGGGTCGATGCCGGCCCGTTGGAACGCCTCCCAGGAGGTCTCCAGGAGCAGCCGTTGTTGCGGGTCGGTGGCCCGGGCCTCCCGGGGGCTCAGCTCGAAGAAGTCGGCGTCGAAGTCGGCCGCGTCGTGGAGGAAGCCGCCGTGTCGGGCGTACGAGGTGCCGGGGTGGTCGGGGTCGTCGTCGAAGAGGCCGTCGAGTGCCCAGCCCCGGTCGTCGGGGAAGGTGCCGATGGCGTCGCCGCCGTCCTCCAGGAGCTGCCAGAGCTGCTCGGGCGTACTGACTCCGCCGGGGTAGCGGCAGCTCATCGAGACGATGACGACCGGGTCGTCCCCGGTGCCGCCGGCGGTGGTCGCCGGGGCCGCGGTGCGGCGCCCGGTGGTGGGACCGTCGGCGGCGAGGTGGCGGGCGACGGCACGGGGCGTGGGGTGGTCGAAGACCAGGGTGGTGGGGAGCCGGCGTCCCGTCACCTTGGCCAGGTGGTCGCGCAGTTGCACGGCCGTCATCGAGTCGAGGCCGAGGTCGCGGAAGGGCCGGTCGGGGTCGACGTCCCGGGGCGAGTCGTACGCCAGGATGCCGGCGACGGCCCGGGTGACCGTCTTCAGCAGGTCCTCGGGGTCGAGGGCCGTCGCGGGCGCCGCCTCGGCGGCCGGGGCCACGGTCAGCCGCCGGGCGGGGGTGACGGGGACGGGCGCGGGCTCCGGGAGGGGGCCGTCCAGGGTGCGGAGGCGGAGTTCGCCCACGGTGAGCACGACGCGTCCGTCGGCGTCGGTGGCGATGACCGACAGGGCGGCGGGGCCGTGCCGGGTGACGCGCACCCCGGTCACCGGCACGCCCGGCAGATGGGCCCGGACGTCCGTCCAGACGAAGGGCAGGGTGACGGTGTCCGGCTCGGCGGTGGGGCCGGCCAGGAACGCCGCTTGGAGCGCCGCGTCCAGTTCGGCGGGGTGGACGGTGTACCCCGGTGCGCCGTCCGCGGTGGTCCCCGCCGTGGACGCGGGGGGTCGGGGGCCGGAGATGACTTCGGCGAGGACGGTGGTGCCGTCGCTGCGGACCGTGCGCACGGAGCGCAGTACGGGTGCGTAGTGCACGCCCCGGGCTTCCAGGGCGTCGTATCCCGCGGTCACGTCGAGGAGTGCGCCGTCGTCGGGTCCGTCCCGTTCGGGCTCGGGGGCGGGGGGTCCGTCCGCGGTCAACCGTCCGGTGGCGTGCAGCAGCCAGGGGTCCCCGTCGTCCCGCCGGGAGTGCACGGTGACGGTCGCCTCGTCGTCGTCCTGCGCCCGGACCGCCACCTGGAGCAGGACGGGCCCGTCGGAGGGGACGTCGACGGGGGCGAGCAGGGTCAGCTCCCGTACGTGGGGCAGGCCGACCCGCTGTCCGGCCGCGAGCGCGAGTTCGGCGAGTGCGCTGGCCACCAGGAGGGTGCGGTCGCCCAGTCGATGGGCGCGGGCCCAGTGCGCGGCGCCGGCGGGAACCGTCCCGGAGAACAACACCCCCTGTCCGTCCGCTTGTTCGACGGCGAAGCCGAGCAGCGGATGCCCGTCGGCCACGGGGGCGGTCGGGGTGCCGCCGACGGTTCGGGTGTCGAGCCAGTAGCGCCGCTCCTGGAACGCATAGGTCGGCAAGGCCACCGTGCGGGCACCGGGGGGTTCCGACCACCGGACGGCGACCCCGCTCACGTACGCCTGGGCCGCGGCGGTGAGGAGTTGCTCCGCTCCCCCCTGGTCACGGCGGAGGGTCGCGGTGGCGTGCGCCTCGACGTCCGCGTCCTCGAAGGTGTCCTGGAGGGCGGTGACCAGCACCGGGTGGGCGCTGACCTCCAGGAAGTGACGGTGCCCCGCGTCCAGCAGGCCCCGCACGGTGTCGGCGAGCAGCACCGGTTCGCGCAGGTTCGCGTACCAGTAGCCGGCGTCCAGGGCCGTGGTGTCGCCGGCCGAGGTCGCGGCGCTCACCGTGGAGTGGAAGGGCACGGTGGCGGGGCGGGGGCGCAGCTCGGCGAACTCGGTGAGCAGCAGGGGCCGCAGGGACTCGACCGCGGGCGAGTGGGAGGCGTAGTCGACGGGGATGCGGCGTGCCCGCAGCCCTTGGGCCTGCACGGCGGAGACGAACGCGGCGACGGCCTCGTCAGCGCCGGAGACGACGGTGCTGCGGGGGCCGTTGACGGCGGCGATCCCGAGGTCCGCGCGGCCCCTGAGGCGCTGCTCCACCTCGTCGGCGGGCAGCTCGACGGAGGCCATCGTTCCGGTCCCGGCGAGGGCCAGCAGCGCTTTGCTGCGCCGGGCGACCAGGGCGGCGGCGTCATCGAGGTCGAGGGCACCGGCGACGTAGGCGGCGGCGATCTCCCCCTGCGAGTGGCCGACGACGGCGGCCGGTTCCACTCCGAGGGAGCGCCAGGCGGCGGCGAGCGAGACCATGACGGCGAAGAGGGCGGGTTGTACGACGTCGACGCGGTCGAGTGCGTGGGCGTCGTCCCGGGCCCGGGCCACCACATCGAGCAGGTCCCAGTCGGTGTGCGGGGCCAACGCCACCGCGCAGCGTGTCAGTTCGGCTCGGAAGGGCTCGGAGGAGGCGAGGAGGTCCCGGGCCATGCCGGCCCATTGGGAGCCTTGGCCGGGGAAGACGAAGACCGGTCGCACGGGGCCCGTCGACGCGCCGCGTGCGGTGCGGCGCGAGGGCACGTCGTCGGCGAGGGCGGTGAGGGCGCGGGTGAAGTCCTCCGGGGTGCGGCCGACGGCGACCGCGCGGTGCGGCAGGGCGGCGCGGCCGGTGCGCAGGGTGTGCGCCACGTCGCGCGGGGACAGGTCGGGGTGGTCCGTGAGGTGGTCGCGCAGCCGGGTGATCTGCTCGTCCAGGGCCCGTTCGTCGTGGCCGGACAGCAGCCAGGCGACGGGGGTATCCACCGGGTCCGGTGCGGTGCCGTCGGAGGTCGGGGGCGCGGTGGCCGGTGGGGCTTCGACGACGATGTGGGCGTTGGTGCCGCTGATCCCGAACGAGGACACCGCGGCCCGGCGCGGCCGGTCGCGCTCGGGCCAGGGCCGTTCGGCGGTGAGCAGGGCGACTCCGCTGTCCTCCCAGGCCACGTGCGGGGACGGCGCGTCGATGTGCAGGCTGGCCGGCAGCACCCCGTGGCGCATGGCCTGGACCATCTTGATGAGCCCGCCGACACCGGCCGCGGCCTGGGTGTGCCCGATGTTCGACTTCAGCGAGCCGAGCCACAGCGGGTCGTCGGCCGGGCGGCCCCTGCCGTACGTGGCGATGAGGGCGGACGCCTCGACGGGGTCGCCGAGTCCGGTTCCGGTGCCGTGTCCCTCCACGGCGTCCACCTCGGCCGGCCCGAGGCCCGCGTCGGCGAGGGCGGCCCTGACGACGCGCTGTTGGGCGGAGCCGTTGGGGGCGGAGAGCTGGGTGCTGGCGCCGTCGGAGTTGACGGCGCTGCCGCGCAGCACGGCGAGCACGGGGCGCCCGGCGGCGAGGGCGTCGGAGAGGCGTTCGACGAGGACGAGGCCGGCGCCCTCGGCCCACCCGGTGCCGTCCGCGCCGGCTGCGTACGCCTTGCAGCGGCCGTCCGGGGAGAGTCCGCGCTGTCGGCTGAACTCGACGAACGTGGCGGGGGTCGCCATCACGGTGGCGCCGCCGGCCAGCGCCATCCGGCAGTCGCCGCGGCGCACCGCCTGCGCGGCGTAGTGCAGGGCGACCAGCGAGGAGGAGCACGCCGTGTCGACGGTGACGGCGGGGCCTTCGAGGCCGAAGGCGTAGGCCACCCGGCCGGAGGCGATGCTGCCGGCGCTGCCGGTGCCGATGAACCCTTCGAAGCCCTCGGGCGCCCGGGTGTGGCGGGAGCCGTAGTCGCCGTACATGACACCGGCGAAGACGCCGACGGGCTGCCCCGACAGGGACCGCGGGTCGATGCCCGCGCGCTCGAACGCCTCCCAGGCGGTCTGGAGCAGCAGCCGTTGCTGCGGGTCGATGGTGAGGGCCTCGCGGGGGCTGATGCCGAACAGGGCGGCGTCGAAGTCGGCGGCGTCGTGGAGAAAACCCCCCTGGTCGGTGTAGGTGGTGCCCTCCTTCGCCGGGTCGGGGTCGAGGAGTCCGTCGAGCGGCCAGCCGCGGTCGTCGGGGAACGACCCGATGGCGTCGGTGCCCGCGGCCACGAGTCGCCACAGGTCTTCGGGCGAGCGCACCCCACCGGGGTAGCGGCACGCCATGCCGACGATCGCCAGGGGTTCCCCGGCGGCCCGCTCGACCTCTTCGAGGCGCGCCCGGGCGCGCAGCAGGTCGGCGGTGGTGCGTCTGAGGTAGTCGCGGAGCCTGTCTTCGTTCGCCATCGCTACACCGCTCTCCGAAGGTCGGTCAGTGTTCGAGTTCTCGGTCCAGCAGCCCGAAGAGGTCGTCGTCGGAAGCTGCATCCATGCCGAAGGCGGCCGGGTCGGTGGCCTGCCCCGCGGGGTCGGCGAGCCGTCCCAGGGCGGTTTCCAAGGCCACGACGAGCGCGGCGCGTTGTTCGTCGTCGGGGGTGAGTCCGGCCGCCGATTCCACCCAGTCGCCGAGGGCGGACGCGTCGAAGACGGTCGACGGGGCGGCGCTGAGGGCGCTGAGGTGGTCGCTGAGGGCGCGGACGGTGGGGTGGTCGAAGAGCACCGTGGCGGGGAGTCGTGCGCCGAGTTCGGTGCCCAGTCGGTTGCGCAGTTCGATGGCGGTGAGCGAGTCGAGCCCCAGGTCGAACAGGCCCCGGTCATCGGGTACGTGGACGGACTTCGGCAGGCCTAGGACGTCGGCGACGGCGCCGGTGACGGTGGACCGGACCAGGGCGCGGGCGGCGGCGGTGTCCAGCCCTGCCACGCGGTCGGCCAGCGGGACGTGGGGGGCGCGGGCGGCGGCGGGCCGGGGCGGCAGCAGTTCGGCCAGGAGCTCCGGCGGGGCCTCCGGGCGCCGGGCGAGTGCTGCCGCGTCGAACCGGGCGGGCACCAGCAGGGCGGGGGCGTCGTCGCCGAGGCCGAGCGCGGTGTCGAGCAGGGCGAGGCCGTCGGCCGTGGACAGGGCACGGATGCCGAGCCGTTCGATCCTGGCCCGGGAGGCGGCGTCGAGCGAGGCGGCCATGCCGCCGGAGCTGTCGGCGTTCGCGGTTCTCCCGGCGTTCTCGACGCTCTCCGTGGCCCCGGCGTTCTCCGTGGCCCCGGCGGTATCGGTGTCCCTGGCGGTATCGGCGGTATCGGTGTCCCACAGGCCCCAGGCCAGGGAGGTGCCGGGGCGGCCGGCGGCGGTGCGTCGCTGGGCGAGGGCGTCCAGATGGGCGTTGGCCGCGGCGTAGCCGGCCTGCCCGGCGTTCCCGAGGACCCCGGCGACGGAGGAGAACAGTACGAACGCGGTGAGCGGCGCGCCGGCGGTGGCCCGGTCGAGTTGGCCGGCGGCGTCGACCTTGGGGCGCAGCACCCGGTCCAGGCGCTCGTCGGTGAGGTGGTCGAGCACGGCGTCGTCGAGGGTTCCGGCCGCGTGGAGGACGGCGGTCAGCGGGTGCGCGGGGTCGACGCTGGCGACGAGGGCGTCGACGGCGGGTCCGTCGGCGAGGTCGCAGGCGGCAGTCCGCACCCGGGTCGTCCCCCGGGACCGCAGTTCTTCGGCCAGGTCGCGCAGGGCGGGGTCGGTGTCGCCGCGCCGGCTCACCAGGAGCAGGTGCCGGACGCCGTGGTGTTCGGTGAGGTGGCGGGCCACGGCGGAGCCGAGTGCGCCGCCGGCTCCGGTGACCAGGACCGTGCCGTCCCCGAAGCGGGGGGTCGCGCCGGTCCGTGGGGCGAGCGGTACCAGCCGGGGCGTGAGGGCGCGCCCCCGGCGCAGCGCGAGTTGGCCCGGGCGGGCGGCGACGGCGCGCGGGAGCAGGGCGAGGGAGTCGTCGTGGCCGTCGGTGTCGATGAGGCTGAGGCGTCCCGGGTGCTCGTGCTGGGCCGAGCGGACCAGGCCCCACAGCGACGCCTGGGCGAGTGCGGGGAGCGTTTCCGTGGCGTCGACGGCGACGGCGCCCCGGGTCAGGACGACCAGGTGGGTGCGTTCGGGAAGGGCGAGGATCAGGTCCCGGACGGTCTTCAGGTTCCGGCGTACGTCGTCCTCGGCGATGACGGCGAGCACGGTGTCCTCGCTGCCGTCCGGCGCGTCGACCACGGGGAACGGCAGGGGGGCCGCGGTGTCGGTTCCGTGGACGACGGCGACGACCGTGGCGTCGTGCGGGGCGGTGTCGAGCGGTCGGGTGCGCCAGAGGACCTGGTGCAGGAGACCGGCGCCGTCGCGTCGGGTGCGCAGGGCGGTGGTGGGCACCGGGCGCAGCAGCACCTCGTCGACGGTGAGCACGGGGTGGCCGCGGTCGTCGGCGACGTCCAGGGCGAACGCGGCGGCCGAGGTCCGTCGGATCCGTACCCGCAGCGGTCCGGACGGGGTGCGGTGCAGTCGGACGCCGCGCCAGCCGTAGGGGACGTCGATCCGGGGACCGTCGGGGTCGGTGGGTGGCCGGTCCGGGTTCCGCAGGGCGGCGGCGAGCCAGGGGTGCAGGGCGGCGTCGAGCTGGGCGGGGACCGGGGTGGTGCCGGTGTCCACCTCCGCGTAGAGGGTGTCGTCCTCGGTCCACAGGGCGCGCAGGCCCCGGAAGGCGGGCCCGTAGGTGTAGCCGTGCTCCGCGAACTCGGCGTACACGTCCCCGAGTCGTACGCCGTGCGCGGTCGCCGGGCGGTCGCCGGTCCAGGTGGCGGGGGGCGGGGCGCTGTCGAGGGTGGCCTCGGCGTGCAGGGTCCACGGGGTGTCCTTGCCGGCCCGGGCGTGGACGCGGACGCCGTGGCCCTCGACGGTGACCCGTAGGTGTACCGGGGTGGGTCCGTCGACGAGGAGCGGTGCGTGCAGGGTGAGTTCGGCGACCGTGTCGGCGTCGTGCCGGGGTGCGAGCCGGGCGATCAGGTCGAGGAGCGCGGTGGCGGGCAGTACGGGGGTGCCGTGCAGTGCGTGGTCGGCGAGCCAGGGGTCCCGGTGCGGGGACAGGACGCCGGTGTACACGGTGCGCTCGCCGTCGGGGTCAGTGATCGCGGCCGACAGCAGCGGGTGGTCGGGGTCGTCGGCGCCGATGCCCGTCGCGGTGGTGGTGCCGCCGGGCGGGGGCGCCAGCCACAGGCGTTCGCGCGCGAACGGGTACGTGGGCAGCGGGACGGTCACGGCGCCGGGGCCGAGCAGCGCCGGCCAGTCCCAGTCGACGCCGGCGACATGGGCCGCGGCGACGAACGACCAGAGGGCGAACAGGTCCTCCTGCTTGCGGTCGAGGGCGGCGACGGCGGTGGTGTCGTCACCGAGGTCGCACTGGTCGGCCATCGCGGTGAGCGCGGCGTCCGGGCCGATCTCCAGGAAGCGGGTCGCGCCCAGGGCGCGCAGCCGGTGGAGGGCGTCCGCGAACCGCACGGTGCCGCGGACCTGGTCGACCCAGTGCGCCGGGGAGCCGAGGGCGGGGGCGTCGGTCTCGCGCCCGGTGAGCGTGGAGACGACCGTGGTGTGGGGTTGGGTGGCCCGTAGTCCGTGCAGCGAGGTGCGGAACGTGTCGAGCATCGGGTCCATGTGGGCGGAGTGGAAGGCGTGGCTGACGGGGAGCCGTTTGGTGCGGTGGCCTTGGGCGGCGAGTGATTCCAGGAGGTCCCCGAGCGGCTCCGGGTCGCCGGACAGGACGAGTGAGCCGGGTGCGTTGACGGCGGCGACGTCCACCCGGCCGTCGGTGCCGGCCAGGGCCGTTTCGACGGTGTCGAGGTCCGCTTGGACGGCGGCCATCTGTCCGCCGCCGGGCAGGTGCCCCATGAGTCGGCTGCGGGTGACCACGAGGTGTGCGGTGGCGGCGAGGTCCAGGGCGCCGGCGAGGTGCGCGGCGGTGATCTCGCCGAGGGAGTGGCCGGCGAGCAGCGGCGCGCTGAGGCCCCAGTCCGCGAGCAGCCGGAACAGGGCGACTTCCAGGGCGAACAGCGCGGGTTGGGTGTTCTGGGTGAGGTCCAGGTCGACGGCGGGGTCGGCGTCCACGGCCGCGCGGACGTCGGGGCCGCCGGCCGCGCGCACGGCTTCGGCGACCTCGTCGAAGGCGCTGGCGTACGCCGGGAACGCCCGGTGCAACGCGGCTCCCATGCCGGTGCGTTGGCTGCCCTGTCCGGTGAACAGCAGGGCCGTTTCGCCGCGGACCGGGGCGCCGGAGACGACCGCGGGGAAGGTGCCGGGGTCGGGCCTCGTACCGTCGGCCACGTGGTCGAGGCCGGTGAGCAGTTCGGTCAGGTCGCGGCCGAGGACCACGGCCCGCCGTTCGAAGGCGGTCCGGGTGGTCGCCAGGGACAACGCCACGTCGACGGGGCGCGGTCCGGGTTCGTCGCGGACCCGTCGGGCCAGTCGGGCGGCCTGTTCCCGTAGCCCCTCGTCGGTGCGGGCGCTGAGGACCCACGGCACGACCCGTGCGTCCCTGTTGCCGTTGCTGTCCCGGGAGGGCTGCGGTGCGGGGGCGGCCGGCTCCTCGCCCTGCTCCAGGATCACATGGGCGTTGGTGCCGCCGATGCCGAAGGAGGACACGGCGGCCCGCCGCGGCCCGCCGCCCTCGGGCCAGGCGGTGGTGCGGGCGGGCACGCTCACGGCGCCGCGCGTCCAGTCGACGTGTTCGGAGAGCCGGTCCAGGTGGAGGGTGCCGGGCACCTCGCCGTGCCGCATGGCGAGGACCACCTTGATGATGCCGGCCACCCCGGCGGCGGCCTGGGTGTGCCCGAGGTTGGACTTGACGGAGCCCATCAGCAGAGGGCCGCGGGGGCCGCGTTCGCTGCCGTAGGTGTGCAGGACGGCGCCCGCTTCGATGGGGTCGCCGAGCCGGGTGCCGGTGCCGTGCGCCTCCAGGACGTCGACGTCCCGGGGACGTAGCCCCGCGGTGTCGAGGGCGCTGCGGATGACGCGTTCCTGGGCCGTGCCGTTGGGTGCGGTGAGTCCGTTGCTGGCGCCGTCCTGGTTGACGGCCGAGCCGCGCAGCACGGCGAGGACCCGGTGGCCGGCGCGGCGGGCGTCACCGAGTCGTTCCAGGACGAGGAGCCCCGCGCCCTCCGCCCAGGCGGTGCCGTCCGCCCGTGCGGAGAAGGGCTTGCAGCGGCCGTCGGGGGCGAGCCCGCGTTGTCGACTGAACTCGACGAAGGTGGCCGGGCTGGCCATGACGGTGGCTCCGCCGGCGAGGGCGAGGGAGCATTCGCCCAGCCGCAGGGCCTGGGCGGCCTGGTGCACCGCCACCAGCGAGGAGGAGCAGGCCGTGTCGACGGTGACCGCGGGGCCCTCCAGGCCCAGGGTGTACGAGACCCGCCCGGAGGCGACGCTGCCCGCGCTGCCGCTGACGAGGTACCCCTCCAGGTCGGGGGCGGCGCCCCGGTGTTGGTGGAGGCGGGCGCCGTAGTCGGCGTACATGAGGCCGACGAAGACGCCGCTGTCGGTGCCGCGCAGCCGCGCCGGGTCGATGCCGGCGTCCTCGACGGCCTCCCACGCGGTCTGGAGCAGCAGCCGTTGCTGCGGGTCGACGGCGAGGGCTTCGCGGTGGCTGATGCCGAAGAAGCCGGGGTCGAACTCGGCCGCGTCGTGGAGGAAGCCGCCGTGCCGGGCGTACGAGGTGCCGGGGCGCTCCGGATCCGGGTCGAAGAGGTCGGGGTCCCAGCCGCGGTCCGTGGGGAACTCGGTGATCGCGTCGGTGCCGGAGGCCAGCAGCCGCCACAGGTCGTCGGGGGTGCGGACGCCGCCGGGGAACCGGCAGGCCATGCCGACGACGGCGATCGCGTCCTCGGCCGGGTCGGCCGCGGGGGTGTCGGGCCGGGGGTGCGAGGGGGCGGCGGGGTCGGTGACGTCGGTGGTGAGCGTGTGCGTGTGGTGGATCAGGGCGGCGGGGTGGGGGTGGTCGAAGACGATCGTCGCGGGGAGGTCCAGGCCGAGGTCGGTGTTGATCCGGTTGCGTAGCTCCACGGCGGTCAGGGAGTCGAAACCGAGGTCGACGAAGGCGCGTTCGGGGTCGACGGTGGTGCCCGCCGGGTGACCGAGGACCTCGGCGACGGCGTCGAGCACGACCCGGGTGACGTCCGGCCCGGCGCCCCGGCCGTCCGGGGCCGCTTTCCGCACGGCGCCGGGTCGGAGGGGCGGGGCGGTGGCGCGGGGGTCGAGGCCGGCGGCGGTCACCGTGGTCAGGTCGAGGCGCAGGGCCCGGTCGAGCAGGGTGAGGGCGGCTTCGGGCGGCATGGGTCGGATGCCGGCGCGGGCGAGGCGGGCGACGTCACGTTCGGCGAGTTCGCCGGCGAGACCGCCGTCGGTGTCCCACAGGCCCCAGTGGACGCTGAGCGCCGTCCGCCCGGCGTGTCGGCGCTCGTGCGCGACGGCGTCGAGGGCGGCGTTGGCGGCGCCGTAGCTGCCCTGCCCGGCGGTGCCGAGGACCGCGGCCACGGAACCGAAGAGCACGAACGCGTCCAGTTCGGCGCCCCGGGTCAGCTCGTCCAGGTGGCGCGCGGCCACGGCCTTGGGGGCGAGGACCCGGGCGAGCGCCTGCGGGGTGAGTCGCGCGGCGACGGCGTCCTCGGCGATCCCGGCGGTGTGCACGACGGCGGCGAGGGGGCCGTCCAGCGTGTCGAGCAGGCCGCTGAGGGCCGCCCGGTCGCCGAGGTCACAGGCGCGGACGTCGACCCGGGCGCCCAGTGCGGTCAGTTCGGCCACGGCCGCGGGGGCGTCGGGGTGCTCGGGGCCGCGTCGGGAGACCAGGAGCAGTCGGCGGGCGCCGTGGCGGGTGACGAGGTGCCGTGCGGTCAGCCGGCCGAGCGTGCCGGTGCCTCCGGTGACCAGGACCACGCCGCCCGCGCTGCTCAACGGCCAGGCCCCGGGCGGGGACGCCTCGGGGTCCTGGGCACCCCCCGGTGCCGGGTCGGCGTCCGGCACCGGGGTGGCGTCCGTCAAGGGGGTCAGCCGGGGCACGTGCACCGTGCCGTCGCGCACCGCCGCACGGGGCCAGCGGGCGGCCACCGCGGCGAGCAGGGCGTCGTCGTGGGTGCCGTCGGTGTCCACCAGGGCGAAGCGCCCCGGATGTTCGGCCTGCACGGCGCGCACGAGTCCCCAGACCGCGGCGGTGCCCGCGCTGACCTGCTCCCCTTCCGTGAGGGCCAGTCCGCGGGTGACGACCACCAGCGGGGCGGGCGCGTCAGCCGCGAGCCGTGCCACGACGGCGGCCCGGACGGCTTCGGCGGCCGGCAGCGGATCACCGGCGTCCGCGGTCGCCGCCTCGGGCAGGACGAGGACGTCGGGGACAGCGGACGCCTCGGCGGGGGGCGGCTCGGTGGCGAACGGCTCGGCGGCGGGCTCCCAGTCCGTCCGGTACAACTCCGCCGTGGCGGGCAGCGGTCGCAGGGCGAGACGTTCGACGGTGAGCACGGGCTCGCCGTCCGCGGTCGCGAGGTCGAGGCGGTACGCGTCGGGGCCCACGGGTGCCAGGCTCGCCGTCACCCGGGTCGCCCCGCGCCGGTGCAGCCGTATCCCGTCGAGGGCGTACGGGACGAGCCGCGGGCCGCCGTGGGTGTGCAGCGGCAGGACGTGCAGGGCGGCGTCCAGCAGCACGGGGTGGAGGCCGAACCGGTCGGCGCCCCGTACCGTCGACGGGGTCTGCGCCTCGGCCCGCAGGTGGTCGCCGGCACGACGGGCGAGGGTCAGCCCCTGGAAGGCCGGGCCGTACGCGTACCCGGACCCGTCGAGCTGCTGGTAGGTCGCCGTGCGGTCGCCCAGGTCGAGCCGGACGACCGGGGCGGGGTCCGGTTCCTCGGGCACCGGTGCGGCGGGGGTCGCCGTGTCGGTGAGGACGGCGGTGGCGTGCACGGTCCAGGTGCCGTCGGCGTCCCTGGCCCGTACCGCGAGTTCGCCCTCGGCGTTGACGCTCACCTGGAGCGGGACGTCCGCGGTGGTGATCAGCTCCAGCGGGGCCCGGACCAAGAGGTCCCGTAGCGCGGGGCGGTCCAGGGCGTCGCCCGCCGCCAAGGCGAGTTCCAGGAACGCCGCGGCCGGGACCAGGGTCCGCCCGTCGATGCGGTGCTCGGACAGCCACGGTTGCCGCCGCGGGGACAGGACGCCGGTGAACAACACGCTGCCGTCCGGGAGTTCGGTCGATCCGGCGAGCAGCGGGTGGGGGCTGGTCCGCAACCCGAACGCCTCGGCGCTGCCCTCCTCTTCCGGTGCGTCGAGCCAGTAGCGGCGGGTTTCGAAGGGGTAGCCGGGGAGATCGACCAGACGCGCGCCGACGAGGTCCGCGGTGCGGTCGACCTCGATGCCCGCGACCTGGAGCCGGCTCAACGCCGTTCGTACGGTGTCCCGTTCGGGCTTGCCGGGCCGGAGGAGGGGGACGGTGACGAGGTCGTCGGCCGACCCGGTCCGCCCGGTCTCTGCGGCGAGGGCGGCCAGGGTGCCGTCGGGGCCGATTTCCACGAAGCGGGTGACGCCGAGCGCGACCGCGGTGCGCACCGCGTCCGCGAACCGTACGGGGCGTCGGAGCTGTCGCACCCAGTACTCCGGTGTGGACAGCTCCTGCGCGTCGGCGAGGGCTCCGGTGACGGTGGAGATCACGGGGGTGTCTGCGGTGTGGAAGGTCAGCGGGGCGAGCGCCGCACGGAACTCGTCGAGCACGTCGTCCATGTGCGCGGTGTGGAAGGCGTGGCTGACCTTGAGCCGGGACGCCTTGCGGCCGGCCTCCTTCCACTGCCGCACCAACCGGTCCACGGCGTCCGCCTCCCCGGCGAGCACCACGGACCCGGGCCCGTTGACGGCGGCCAGTTCGACCGCGCCGCCCGTCGACGCCAGCAGTTCGACCGCCTGCTCCTGCGTGGCGGCGAGGGCCGCCATGGCCCCGCCCGGACGCGCGGACTGCATCAGCCGTCCGCGGGCGGCGACCAGGGTGCAGGCGTCGGGCAGGTCGAGGACCCCGGCGAGGTGGGCGGCGGCCACCTCGCCCACGGAGTGCCCCAGGACGAAGTCGGGCCGTAGGCCGTACGACTCGGCGAGGCGGTGCAGCGCCACTTCCACGGCGAACAGGGCGGGTTGGGCGTGCCGCGTCTCGCGCAGCACCTCGGCGTCCCCGGTGAGCAGGGCGCGCAGCCCGGTGTCGAGCAGCGGATCGAGGTGGCCGGCGACGGCGTCGAAGGCCGCGGCGTACACCGGGGAACGGTCGAGGAGTTCGCCGCCCATGCCGATGCGTTGGGCGCCCTGCCCGGAGAAGAGGAACGCCAACCGGGCGTCGGGGGCGGCCCGGCCGACCACCGCCCGCGGGTGCCGTCGGCCGTCCCGCACCGCGCCGAGCGCGTCCAGCACGTCCGGGTCGGCGTCGATGACCGCCCGGTGTGCGAACCGGGCCCGGCGGTCGAGGGTGTGGGCGACGTCGACGGGTCGGAGCGTCGGGTTCGCCGCGAGGGCGTCGTGGAGTGCGGCGGCCTGGGCCCGGAGCGCGGTGGCGGTCTTGGCGCTCAGCAGGAACGGTACGGGCGACGACGGTTCGGGGTCCGCACCGGGGTCACGGGTGTCCACCGGCAGCGTGCCGTCCGGTTCTTCCTCGGGTGCTTGTTCGAGGATGACGTGGCTGTTGGTCCCGCTGATCCCGAACGACGACACCCCCGCCCGCCGCGGCCTCCCCCGATCCGGCCACACCCTCGACTCCCCCAACAACTCCACACCCGAACCCACCCACTCCACCCGCGACGACGGCACCTCCACATGCAACGTCCGCGGCAACACCCCCGCACCCAACGCCATCACCGCCTTGATCACCCCACCCACACCCGCAGCCGCCTGCGCATGCCCCACATTCGACTTCAACGACCCCAACCACAACGGCACACCACCACCACGACCACCCCC
>NZ_JBIAIF010000017.1:0-164699 GCF_042871255.1 Streptomyces sp. NPDC005955
TCAACAAGCGCAAGGGCTAACCCCCGCACCCACCACGACAGGACCCACCCGGCCGACAGGACCCACAGGACCCGCAGGGCCGACAGGGCCGACAGGGCCGACAGGCGTCCGGGCCCCCGCGACCACGCACCACACCACCGGTCACGGGGGCCCGACCCATGCCCGCCGACGCCACCCCGACCGCCGACCGTCGACCGCAGCACGCACCGCACACCGCGACCCCGGCACCACGCACCCAGCCACAGGCACAGGCGCGCCCACAGGCACAGGCACAGCCACATCCGCACGCACGCGCGAACAGCGACCGTACGACCGGTTGTCCACCCCGGACCCAGGGGAATGCTCCCCCTCACGGACCGAAGCGCGCACCTCCCGCCCGGCCCGCCACCCGGGCCCCAACCGCGAGGTCCTACCCGGGTGACCGCGTTTCGCGGGCCCGATCGAGTGAACTGCGCGACCGCGGACAGGAGCGGCCCAGCACGCACGCCACGCCCCGCCCCCACCATCGATACAAAGAGGACAAAAGCCGCACATACTCACATATTCGAGCCACTGCCTCGCAGAGCCCCCAAGGTGATGCCGTGAATCCGCCGATCGGTCGTGTTCCCGTAACTGATCTCCACCCCCTGGTCGACCACGGGCGCCGGCCCGCGAAGGCGGTGGTGAACGAATCGTTCCTGGTCAGCGCCACCGTGTTCCGCGAGGGCCAGGACGCCGTGGCCGCGGGCGTGGTGCTCACCGACCCGGACGGGAGGACCGGGGCCCTGACCCCGATGCGGGAGCTCGCCCCGGGCAGCGACCGCTGGGGCGCCACCGTGACCCCGACCGGCGAGGGGCGCTGGACCTTCACCGTGGAGGCGTGGAGCGACCCCCTCGCGACCTGGCGCCGCCACGCACGGATCAAGGTCCGGGCGGGCATCGACACCGAACTCGTCCTGGAGGAAGGCGCCCTGCTGCACGAGCGGGCGGCCAAGACGGTGCCCAAGGCCAAGGGCCGCCGGGAGACCGTGCTCGGTGCCGCGGACGCCCTGCGCGACCGGAGCCGTCCGCCCGCCGCGCGGCTCGCCGCGGCCGTGGCCCCCCGGGTCACGGAGGTCCTCGACCGCCATCCGCTGCGGGACCTGCTGACCGTCTCGGAGCCCGCGCCGCTGCTGGTGGAGCGGCGCCGTGCGCTGTTCGGCTCCTGGTACGAGTTCTTCCCGCGCTCCGAGGGGGCCCGGACGGCGCGCGGGAAGCGGCCGGTGAGCGGCACGTTCAGGACGGCCGCCGAGCGGCTGCCGGCCATCGCGGCGATGGGCTTCGACGTGGTCTACCTGCCGCCCGTTCACCCGATCGGCAGGACGTACCGCAAGGGCCCCGACAACACCCTTTCGGCGGGCCCCCACGACGTCGGCGTGCCGTGGGCGATCGGCTCGCCGGAGGGCGGGCACGATGCCGTCCACCCGGACCTCGGGACCCTCGACGACTTCGACGCGTTCGTGCACCGGGCCCGCGAGCTGCGCCTTGAGGTCGCCCTGGACTTCGCGCTCCAGTGCTCCCCCGACCACCCCTGGGTGGCCGAGCACCCCGAGTGGTTCCACCACCGGCCCGACGGCACGATCGCCCACGCCGAGAACCCGCCGAAGAAGTACCAGGACATCTACCCGATCGCGTTCGACCGGGACATGGACGGCCTGGTGCGCGAGACCGTGCGACTGCTGAGGTTCTGGATGACCCGCGGGGTGCGGATCTTCCGGGTGGACAACCCGCACACCAAGCCGGTCGTCTTCTGGGAACGCGTCATCACCGAGGTGAACGCGTCCGATCCGGACGTCATCTTCCTGGCCGAGGCGTTCACCCGTCCCGCGATGATGCGGACCCTCGCAGCCGTCGGTTTCCAGCAGTCGTACACGTACTTCACCTGGCGTAATTCCAAGCGCGAGCTGACCGAGTACCTGACCGAACTGGCCGGCGGGGAATCGGCCGCGGTGATGCGTCCGAACCTGTTCGTGAACACGCCGGACATCCTCCACGAGTACCTCCAGCGGGGCGGACGCCCGGCGTTCGAGGTCCGGGCGGTGCTCGCGGCCACGCTCTCCCCGTCCTGGGGCGTGTACAGCGGATACGAACTGTGCGAGAACACCGCACTGCGCCGCGGCAGCGAGGAGTACCTGCGGTCCGAGAAGTACGAGTTGCGTCCCCGGGACTGGGAGGCGGCCGAGCGCGCAGGGCGTAGCATCGCGCCCCTGATCACCACCCTCAACCGGATCCGCAGGCGCAGTCCCGCCCTCCAGCAGTTGCGAGACCTCCACTTCCACCACACCGACCAGGACGCCGTGATCGCGTACTCGAAGACCGCCGCGGGACCGGGCGGTTCGAACACGGTTCTGGTGGTCGTGAACCTGGATCCGCACCACACCCAGGAGTCCACGGTGTCGTTGGACATGCCGCAACTCGGACTCGGCTGGCACGAGTCCGCACCGGTGCGCGACGAGCTCACCGGCGAGACCTACCACTGGGGCAGGGCCAACTACGTGCGCCTAGAACCGGGCCGCGCGCCCGCGCACGTCTTCACGCTCCTGCGACCGTCCTCACCGATCGGAGGGTCACCCACACGATGATCGTCAATGAACCCGTACCCGACACGTTCGAAGACACCCCGGCCCGGGACCGTGACCCGGACTGGTTCAAACGGGCCGTCTTCTACGAGGTCCTCGTCCGCTCGTTCCAGGACAGCAACGGCGACGGCGTCGGCGACCTCAAGGGCCTCACCGCCAAGCTGGACTATCTCCAGTGGTTGGGCGTCGACTGCCTCTGGCTGCCGCCGTTCTTCAAGTCGCCGCTGCGCGACGGCGGTTACGACGTCTCGGACTACACGGCGGTCCTCCCGGAGTTCGGCGACCTCGCCGACTTCGTGGAGTTCGTCGACGCCGCGCACCAGCGCGGCATGCGCGTGATCATCGATTTCGTGATGAACCACACCAGCGACCAGCACCCGTGGTTCCAGGAGTCCCGCGCCCATCCGGACGGCCCCTACGGGGACTACTACGTCTGGGCCGACGACGACAAGCAGTACCAGGACGTACGGATCATCTTCGTCGACACCGAGGCGTCCAACTGGACCTTCGACCCGGTGCGCAAGCAGTACTACTGGCACCGCTTCTTCTCCCACCAGCCGGACCTGAACTTCGACAACCCGGCCGTGCAGGACGAGATCATCGCGGCCCTGAAGTTCTGGCTGGACCTCGGCATCGACGGGTTCCGGCTCGACGCCGTGCCCTACCTGTACGTGGAGGAGGGCACCAACTGCGAGAACCTGCCCGCCACGCACCGGATGCTGAAACGGGTGCGCGCCGAGATCGACGCCCACTACCCGGACACGGTGCTCCTCGCGGAGGCCAACCAGTGGCCGGAGGACGTCGTCGACTACTTCGGCGACTTCTCCGAGGGCGGCGACGAGTGCCACATGGCGTTCCACTTCCCGGTGATGCCGCGGATCTTCATGGCGGTGCGCCGCGAGTCGCGCCATCCGGTGTCCGAGATCCTGGCGAAGACGCCGCAGATCCCGTCCGGCTGCCAGTGGGGGATCTTCCTGCGCAACCACGACGAGTTGACGCTGGAGATGGTCACCGACGAAGAGCGCGACTACATGTACGCGGAGTACGCCAAGGACCCGCGGATGCGGGCGAACCTCGGCATCCGCCGCCGCCTCGCGCCGCTGCTCGACAACGACCGCAACCAGATCGAGCTGTTCACGGCCCTGCTGCTGTCGCTGCCCGGTTCGCCGATCCTCTACTACGGCGACGAGATCGGCATGGGCGACAACATCTGGCTCGGCGACCGGGACGCCGTGCGCACCCCGATGCAGTGGACGCCGGACCGCAATGCGGGCTTCTCGTCCTGCGACCCGGGGCGGCTCTACCTCCCGACGATCATGGACCCGGTGTACGGGTACCAGGTCGCCAATGTCGAGGCGTCGATGTCGTCCCCGTCCTCGCTGCTGCACTGGACCCGGCGGATGATCGAGATCCGCAAGCAGAACGCGGCCTTCGGTCTCGGCTCGTACACCGAACTGCCGTCCTCCAACCCGGCGGTGCTGGCGTTCCTGCGCGAGGCGCCCTCCGGGCACGGCGGTGACGGCAGCGACGACCTGGTGCTGTGCGTGCACAACTTCTCCCGGTTCGCCCAGCCGACCGAGTTGGACCTGCGGCAGTTCAGCGGGCGGCACCCGGTGGAGTTGATCGGCGGGGTGCGGTTCCCCGCGATCGGTGAGCTGCCGTACCTGTTGACCCTCGCCGGCCACGGCTTCTACTGGTTCCGGCTGCGCGAGGAGCCCCGCCAGGACGCCGGTTCCCCCGCGGGCGGCGGCGCCCGGCACCACCTCCCCGGCCGGACGGGCTGACCCCGGAGCAAGACAGTACGGGCCCAGGCCCGGGTCCACGGGGGGCGCCCCGCGAGCCCGGGCCCGCCGGCCCGGGGGCTGCGGCAACGGTCCGGGTCCCTTCGCAGAACCGCACGAGGCGCCCCGCCAGAAAGGAGCGATCCGCCATGTCGGAGGCCGTCACCCGGGCGGACCTGCCGCCCGTCGCCCGCCCCGAGCTGATCGAATCGCTCGGTCCCCTGCTGCGGTCCTGGCTACCGCGGCAGCGGTGGTTCGCGGGCAAGGGCCGTCCCGTGCGCGGCTTCACCGTGGTGTCGGCGACGGACCTGGTGCCCCCGGGCAGCTCCCCGCGCCTGCTGCACCTGCTGGTCCGGGCCGAGCAGACCTCACCCGACGGGCCGACCGCGGACTGCTACCAACTCCTCATCGGCGTCCGCCGCTCCCTGCCCCCGCAGCTCGCGCCCGCCCTCATCGGCCGCCCCGACCGGGGACCGCTGCGCGGCGGCACCGTGTACGAGGCGCTCTACGATCCACGGCTCGCCGCCCTGCTGCTGGAGGCGCTGCGGATGCGGGCCCGGATCGGCGAACTGCGCTTCGAGCGCACCGCGCACACCGTGATCCCCTCCGGGCTGCCCTCCCGGGTGCTCGGCGTCGAACAGTCGAACTCCTCACTGGTGTACGGGGATACGTTCATCCTCAAGCTGTTCCGCCGCATCCTGCCCGGCACCCATCCCGATCTGGAACTGCCGCTCGTCCTCGCCACCGAGGGCTGCGGACGGGTGCCGCCGCCGGCCGCCTGGTTCCACGCCGAGGTGGGCGCGCGGGGGCCGGGGGCGGACACGGACCCGACCTACGCGGGACCGGACGGGGTGCTCGTGCTCGGCGTGCTCCAACCGTTCCTGGGCGGCGCCCGCGACGGCTGGGACCTGGCGCTGGGCTCCCTCGACCGGGGTGAGGACTTCACCGTGCAGGCCGCCGCGCTGGGCCGGGCCACCGCGGAGGTGCACGGGGCGCTCGCCCGGGCGCTGCCGCCGGTCACCCTCGGCGGCCCGCAGATCGAGGCGCTGGTCCGGGGCATGGTCCGCCGGCTCGACGACACCGCCCGGGCGGTCCCCGCACTGCGCCCCTACGCCCGGGGCCTGCGCACCGCCTTCGACGCCCTGGGTCAGTTGGGCACGGGACGGCGTTCCTGGACCGCGCAACGGGTGCACGGGGACCTGCACCTCGGTCAGTGCCTGCGCGCCCCCGACGGCGAGTGGTCCCTCATCGACTTCGAGGGGGAGCCCGCCCGGCCGCTGACCGAACGCCGGCTGCCGCAGCCCGCGGTCCGGGACGTGGCGGGGATGCTGCGCTCCTTCGACTACGCGGCCCGCCAGCACCGCCCCTGGTCCCCCGACTGGGCCGACGCCTGCCGCAACGCCTACTGCGCCGGGTACGCAGGGGTGTCCGGCCGCGACCCCCGGCACGAACCGGTGCTGCTGCGGGCGTACGAGACGGACAAGGCGGTGTACGAGGTGCTGTACGAGGCCCGGCACCGTCCCGACTGGTTGCCCGTGCCGCTCGCCGCGGTGGAACGCCTCGCCGCCCCCGACACCCCGAGCCGCCCCTGAACCACCCCGAACTCCCCCACCAGGTTCCGCCCCCTTCCCCCACCGGCCCCGCCGAGGAGGCACCCCGTGACCCGTCGTCCCCCCGCCAGCGAACCGTCCGACACGCCCCGCACCGCACCGGTGGCCGCACCGGTGGCCGCACCGGTGGCGCCGGTGGCCCCGCCGCACCGCACCGCACCGGCCGCCGCCCAGACGCCCGCCCCGCGCGGGACGCCGGCGAAGCCCCCCGGCCGGGGGCGCACCTCCCGGGCCGCGGACCGGGAGGCCGGGCCGAAGCGCAAACCCGCGGCCGGAGCACCGAAGCCCGCGGCCTCGGCACCGAAGTCGCCCAAGGCGCCGAAGGCGGCGAAGGGCCCGGCGCGCACGGGGGCGGCCCGGGCCCGGGGACGCACCGCCGCCGCGGTCCCGCCGCCGGCCCCCGAGGTCGACCCCGTACCCGCCCCCGACCCCGTACCGGCGCCCGAGCCGGCGCACGACCCGGTGCCCGTCGGCGCGCAGGACCGGGAGCGGCTGCTGAGCGGCACCCACCACGACCCGCACGCGGTACTCGGCGCGCACCCCGTCGAGGGGGGCACGGCCGTACGGGTGCTGCGGCCGTACGCCCTCGGGGTCACCCTGGTCTCGGACGGCCGGCGGCTGGCGCTGCGCGACGACGGCGACGGCTTCTTCAGTACGCTGCTGCCCGCGTCCGACGTGCCCGCCTACCGGCTGCGGATCGCGTACCAGGGCGCCGAGGTGGAGACGGTCGACCCCTATGCGCTGCTGCCCTCGCTCGGCGACTTCGACCTGCACCTGATCGGCGAGGGGCGGCACGAGGAGCTGTGGACGGCCCTGGGGGCGCGCCCGCTGACCCACCAGGGCACCACGGGCGCCCGGTTCACGGTGTGGGCGCCCAATGCGCGTGGGGTCAGGGTCATCGGCGCGTTCAACCACTGGAACGGCACCTCCCACCCGATGCGGTCGCTGGGGTCCAGCGGGGTGTGGGAACTCTTCGTGCCGGGCATCGGCGAGGGCGAACTGTACAAGTTCGAGATCGCCCGGCCCGACGGTTCGCTGACCCAGCGGGCCGACCCGATGGCCCGCTACGCCGAGGTGCCCCCCGCGAACGCCTCGGTCGTGCACGTCTCGCGCCACGAGTGGCAGGACGCCGAGTGGCTGGCCCGCCGCGCCGCCCCGGCCGTGCACGAGGCTCCCTTCTCCGTCTACGAAGTCCACCTCCCCTCCTGGCGGCCCGGCCTGACGTACCGTCAACTCGCCGAGCAACTCCCCGCGTACGTCGGCGACCTCGGCTTCACCCACGTCGAACTGATGCCGCTCGCCGAGCACCCGTTCGGCGGCTCCTGGGGCTACCAGGTCACCGGCTTCTACGCGCCGACCTCCCGGATGGGCACCCCGGACGACTTCAAGTACCTGGTCGACGCGCTGCACCGGGCGGGCATCGGGGTGCTGATGGACTGGGTGCCCGCGCACTTCCCCCGGGACGACTGGGCCCTGGCCGAGTTCGACGGGCGCCCCCTCTACGAACACCCGGACCCGGCGCGGGCCGCGCATCCCGACTGGGGCACCCTGGAGTTCGACTACGGCCGGCGCGAGGTCCGCAACTTCCTGGTCGCCAACGCGGTCTACTGGTGCCAGGAGTTCCACATCGACGGGCTGCGCGTGGACGCGGTCGCCTCGATGCTGTACCTCGACTACTCGCGCGAGTACGGCCAGTGGTCCCCCAACGAGTACGGGGGCCGGGAGAACCTGGACGCGGTGGCGTTCCTCCAGGAACTGAACGCGACCGTGTACCGCAAGGTGCCCGGGGTGGTGACGATCGCCGAGGAGTCCACCGCCTGGGACGGCGTCACCCGGCCCACGCACCTGGTCGGCGCGGACGGCTTCGGCGGCCTCGGTTTCGGCCTGAAGTGGAACATGGGCTGGATGCACGACTCCCTCGCCTATGTCGCCCACGAACCGGTGCACCGCAAGTACCACCACCACGAGATGACGTTCTCGATGGTGTACGCGTACAGCGAGAACTACGTGCTGCCGATCTCCCACGACGAGGTGGTGCACGGCAAGCGGTCCCTGGTGTCCAAGATGCCGGGCGACTGGTGGCAACAGCGGGCCGGGCACCGCGGCTACCTCGGTTTCATGTGGGCGCACCCGGGCAAACAACTCCTCTTCATGGGGCAGGAGTTCGCCCAGGGAGCGGAGTGGTCACAGGCGCACGGCCCCGACTGGTGGCTGCTCGACCCCTCGTACGCGGCCGAGCCCGACCACCGGGGCGTGCGGGACCTCGTACGGGACCTGAACGCGGTGTACCGCGAGGCGCCCGCCCTGTGGCAGCGGGACACGGACCCGGGGGGCTTCGCCTGGGTGGCCGCGGACTGCGCGGAGACCGCGGAGGACAACGTCCTCGCGTTCCTGCGCTTCGACGCGGCGGGCGAACCACTGCTCGCGGTCTGCAACTTCTCGCCGGTCGTCCGGCACGGCTACCGACTCGGCGTCCCCGACTCCGTGCCCGCCTGGCGCGAGGTCCTCAACACGGACGCCGAACGGTACGGGGGCAGTGGCGTCGGCACGCCCGGTCCGGTGCGACCGCAGCAGCAGGGCGCCCACGGCCGACCGGTGAGCCTGGAACTCACGCTCCCGCCGCTGGCCACGGTCTGGCTGCGTCCGGCGTGAGCGGGCGGCGCGGCCGTTCGTCCCCGGCACACGGAGGAGGTTCCCCGAAAAGCGATTGACGCCCGTCGGCTGCCGGCGGTCGGATGACGTGCCATGAGCACAGGGCCGATGCACCCCGGCATGCACCCCATCGACGACGACCTCGTACGGCGGCTGGTCGCCGGGCAGTTCCCGCAGTGGGCGGGGCTGCCGGTCGAGCGGTACCCGTCCGGGGGCACGGTCAACGCCATGTACCGGCTGGGTGGTGACATGGTCGTACGGTTGCCGCTCGTGCACGGCGGAGCCGACGACGTGGTGCGGGAACGCACGTGGCTGCCCCGGCTCGCGCCCCGCCTGCCCACGCGCGTCCCCGAGGTGCTCGGGAGCGGGGAGCCCGCCGAGGGGTACCCGTGGCCGTGGTCGGTGTACCGGTGGCTGGCGGGCGAGCGTCCCGAGGTGGGGAACCTGAGCGCGCCGCTGCTCCTGGCCGAGGACCTGGCCGCGTTCGTGGCGGCGGTGTGGAGCGTCACCCTGCCGGGTGCGCCGCGGGCCCACCGCGGCGGACCGCTCGCCTCGCTCGACGCGGAGACCCGGGCGGCGATCGAGGAGCTGCACGGGATCCCGCAGGAGGGCGTCGACTGCGATGCCGCCACCGCCGTGTGGGAGGAGGCGTTGCGGACCCCGGGCGGGGACGGCCCCCCGGTGTGGCTGCACGCCGACCTCATGCCGGGCAACCTGCTGGTGGACGGCGGCAGGCTGACCGCGGTCATCGACTTCGGGTGCCTGGGGGTGGGCGATCCGGCCTGCGACCTGTTCCCGGCGTGGAACCTGCTGCCGGCCGGTGCGCGGGAGGTCTTCCGCGGGGCGCTCAGTGTGGACGACGCGACCTGGCTCCGCGGCCGGGCCCGGACGCTCTCCCAGGCGCTGATCGCCCTGCCCTACTACCGGGAGACCAACCCGGCGATGGCCCACAATGCCCGGCACGTGATCGGAACGGTGTTGGGCGAGACCGGTAGCCGGTAGCCGGTAGGCGGGGCCCGCGCCGGCTCATCACCGCCCTTTGACCGCGCTGACTAGTTCGCCGGCGCGCTCCACCAACAGCGTTGACCGGCGTTTGCGCGCGTAGGGTGCGTGCGTGAGCGTTCATGTCGTCATCGGGTTCGGGCCCGCCGGGGCCGCCACCGCACGGCTGCTGGCCGAGCAGGGCCACTCCGTGCGGGTCGTCACCCGCTCGGGCGGCAGCCCGGAGCCCGGCATCGAGCACGTCCCGTTGGACGCGACCGACGGCGAGCGGCTGACCGAGGCCGCGCGGGGTGCGACCGCGATCCACAGTTGCGCCGCGCCGCCCTACCACCGCTGGGCGGACGCCTGGCCGCCGCTCGCCGCGTCGCTGTACGCCACGGCGGAGGCGACCGGGGCGGTCCTGGTCATGCTGGGCAACCTCTACGGGTACGGGCCGGTCGACGGCCCCCTGACCGAAGACCTCCCGCTGAAGGCCACCGGCACCAAGGGGCGGGTGCGGGCCGCGGTGTGGGAGCGGGCGCACGAGCTGCACGCGCAGGGACGCATCAGGGCGGTCGAGGTGCGGGCCTCGGACTTCTTCGGCCCCGGTGTGACCGACGGCGGCCACCTCGCCGGCCGGGTCGTACCGTCGCTGCTGCGCGGCCGTACGGTGTCCGTCCTCGGCGACCCGGACGCCCCGCACAGCTGGACCTACCTGCCCGACGTGGCGCGGGCCCTGGTGCGGGTCGCGGACGACGCACGGGCGTGGGGTCGCCCCTGGCACGTCCCCACGGAGCCCGCGCGGTCCGCCCGCGAGATGGTCGACCTGCTCGCCGCCCGGGCGGGCACGGGGCCCGTCGCGGTACGCCGGACCCCGCCGGCCCTGCTGAAACTCGCGGGCCTCTTCTCCCCGCTGGCCCGCGAACTAGGCGAGATCCGCTACCAGTTCGACCGCCCCTTCGTGATCGACTCCCACCCGTACGAGACGACGTTCGCGGAGCGCGCCACGCCCCTGGACGTCCAGGTGGACGCGACGGTGACGTGGTGGCGCGAACGGCTGGCGCGGGCCCGCTAAGCCAGGTTGCGGCTCCGCCCGCTCCCCTTCGCGAACACGTCGGAGCGCCCCCGTTCCGGTGACAACCGCATTACGGGGGCGTGCTCCCTGCCCGACTTCGGACTCAGAGTCACTATGGGTGCAGATCCCCGGTTCGGAGGCTCGAAACGAACCTCTGCCACCCCGAACGACTGGTGACCACCTCCGGACCGGCGTACTGCTTGCTGTCCCGAGCGGCCACGCTGGTGTCACGCACCTGCGCCTCCACGCAGTTTCCGTGCCCGTCGCTGTAGCTGGACCGCACCCACTCGTTGGTCATGATTGCTACAGCTCCTGCCGTGCCAGTGGCGATCTGCCTTCCCTGCCGGGATGGCCGGGCTAGAAGCGGATTTCGGCGAGTTTCGCCAGTCGGGTCAACCGCGGGTTGCTCCGTTTGTGACGGCTGGTCAGTACGCGCAGCACTTCCTGGGAGGTGGGGTGCACCCTGGCCAGTTGCGGGGCCAGGCCCCACGCCTTCTCCAGGTGCTCCAGGGCCGTGTCCCGGTTCCCCAGCGTCACGTGCGACCTGGCGATGTTCATGTGCAGGGGGCTGGTACGGGTGGCGGGCAGGGTGATGCCCCTCCGCTGCCGCTCCAGCTCACCCATGATCGAGACGGCGTCCTCGTGTCGGTCGAGGTCACCCGAGGTCGCGATCACGTGCACGGCGGTGTTCTCGGGGCCGAAGTGGATGCCGTAGCGGTTCATTTCGCCGTCGAACTGCTCCGCGAGGTCCCACGCCTTGACGATGTGGCTGTCCGCGGCGCGCCGGTCCTTCGCCCGACCCGCCAGGGTCAGCCCGCGCAGATGGAGCATCCCCAACGCGTACGCACGTTCCTGCCCGGTCGCCGCGCCCTCCACGTGGGAGATCGCCCGCTCGACCACCGCCAGGCCGTCACCGAAGTCGCCATGGTTCAGGTGGACGCCCGCTTCGTCGCGGGCCGCGATGGCCAGGCTCATCGGGTCCGCCTGCTGCGCCGCGATCTTCTGCTTGGTCACCGCCAGGTCCGCGAGGACCATCCAGCGGTGCCGCGCCGCCAGCCAGTACACCGCCGAGTACGCCTGGGCGACCATGGCCCAGGATTCCACGGTCCCTGTGGTGTGGGCGTGCGTCTGCACTCCGGAGACGAGGGCCGGCAGCTTCGCGAGGACTTCGGAGAGGTTGGCGTCCCCGCGCAGGGTCACCATGTGCGCGAGGTCCCGCTTCAGCTCCGCCCCGGTGACCTCTCGACCGCCCGGCAGGTCGAAGCGTCGCACCGCCGCGTGCAGTGCCTTCAGCGAACCCTCCGCATCACGCGGGACCGGCGCGCGGCCCAGCACCTCTTCGAGGGGGATGCCCAGCGCCCGCGCGACGGACGCGGCCACGCCTTGTGTCAGCGTGCGCTCACCACGCTCCACCTTGCCGAGCTGCGACTTACTCACCCCGGAAGCCGCCGCGAGACGATCCTGGCCCCAGCCGCGGGCCTTCCTCAGACGGGCGATGTTCGCGCCCGGCCCAGGTACATCGATGATCGCTCCCATACGGTCCGTCCCTCGCGTCGGCTCCCGTGGTCTCGTACCTTCCACGGTAGGGCCACCTTCCTTGCTCTGCCCTCCAGTTCAGGCCGATGCACCCACTAGGTGTGCGCTTCTTGTGCACTTTCATGGCGCCTCGGAGTCGTTGACTGATTACAGAAAGCGAGCATTCGGAAGGAGTGCCCATGCACAGCAACGACGAGGCCCAGACCACGGGAGGCGGGCCAGCTGACGCGTCGCCCGTCCTCTTGTGCCCGGGGGTTCCCCCCTCCGTTCGGGCCGCACGGCGGTTCGCCCGCGAGCGAGTGAACCGGTACGCCCCCGTGGATGACGCCCACATGGACGCCGTCGTGCTGGTGGTGAGCGAGTTGGTGACGAACGCCGTTCGGTACGGGTGCGGGCCCGCGGAGGTGGTGCGGCTCGTCGTGGACGTGGACGAGCAGCGGACCCGGGTGGAGGTGCACGACTCGGGGCACGGCACCCCGCACGTGCGGGAGGAACCGCTCGGTGACCGGGGGCGGGGGCTGGTCATCCTCGACCAGTTGTGCCCGGCCGCCTGGGGCGTCATCGTCACAGCGGCCGGAAAGGTGGTGTGGGCCGAGGTGCCGCGGAGCGCTCGGGACCCGAAGTCCACGAAGCCCGCGGAGTCCGTGGCGACGATCCTGGCCGGGGAGGTCGGCTTCCGGCCGCGGCGGACGACCCCCGCGCAGCGGGCCGCCGCCGCGAGCGAACGGCTGCGGGAGGCCGCGCACGGGGTGGGGCTGACGCTGCACGGGCTGTCCGTGGTCGAGGACGGCTACCGGCCCCCGGTGATCGACCTCGGCTGGTGCAACGTCCACGCGGCCGGGGTGGTCGCGAAGGCCCTCACCGCCTGGGGCGCGCCGCCCGTACCCCCGGAGAACGGGTCATGAGGACGCGGTCGAGGCGGCGCGCCCGGCGGCGGGTGAGCGGGGACGGGGCGTTCTGGGGCGGCATCCTGCTGCTCACCGTGTGGGGGACGTTGATGCTGGTCGCCGTGTGGCTCATCGTCGAGGGGGCACGCCTGCGGGACGGATGAGTCGCCCCACCCGTCCCGCAGGGCACGCCGCCTCACCGCGCGGACGCGGCCGGGAGCCAGGGCAGGGGGTGGCGGCCCGTGTGGATCAGGCCCAGGGACTGGGTGGCGCGGGTCATCGCCACGTACAGGTCGCTGGTGCGGTACTCCCCCGGTTCGACCACGATGACCGTGTCGAATTCGAGGCCCTTGGACTGGCGCGGGTCCAGCAGGACGACCCGCCGGGTCAGATCGGGTTCCTCGCCCGCCGTGACGTCCGGCAGTTCCGCGGCGAGCGCGGGGTGCAGGGCGCGGGGCGCGATCACCGCGAGGCGCCCCTCGACGGGCAGTTCCTCCCGTACGGCGTGCGCGAGGGTCGTCGCAAGGTCGTCCGCCGTGGTCGCGCGGACCCAGGGGCGGGTGCCGGCCGTGCGCACCGACTTCGGGGGCTCGAAACCGGGTCGGTCCGCGCGCAGCACCTCCGCCGCGAGGTCCATGATCTCCACCGGGGTGCGGTAGTTGACGTCGAGGACGGTGTGCTCCCAGCGGTCCTGCACGTACGGGGCGAGGGCCCGTTCCCAGGAACCGACACCCGCCTCGTCGGCGGTCTGCGCCGGGTCCCCGACCAGGGTCAGGGAACGGGTGGGCGAGCGGCGCATCAGCAGCCGCCACGCCATCGCGGACAGTTCCTGCGCCTCGTCCACGATGACGTGCCCGAAGGCCCAGGTGCGGTCGGCGGCGGCGCGTTCCGCGGCGCTGCGGTGGTCCTCCTCGTCGTGCCGTTCGGCCATCCGCTCGGCGTCGATGATGTCGTGCGCGCCGAGCACCTCGGACTCCTCGTCGTCCTTGTCCTCGAACTCGTAGGTGCGGGAGGCGTACGCCACGTCCAGGACGCCCTGGGCGAAGGCGATCCGGTCCAGCCGCTCCCGTTCGGCGGCGGCGCGGGCCGCGCGGTCGTCCTCGCCGAGGAGTTCGGCGACCTCGTCGAGGAGCGGTACGTCGGCGGGGGTCCAGTCGGGGGTGGTGCTCGGGGCGCGGCGGATCGCGGCGGCGTCCTCGGGGGCGAGGTGCGTGGGGTCGGCGAGGAACTCGGTGACGAGGCGTTCGGGGCTGAGCCGGGGCCACAGCTCCTCGATCGCGGCGTGCACCTCGGGGTTGGCGCCGATCTCGTCGCGGATCTGGGACAGGTCCGAGGGGTCGAGCAGGTTGGAGCCGTCGTACGGGTCGGTGCCGATGCGTTCGGCGACCATGTCGGTGAGGGTGTTGACGAGGTGTCCCTCGAAGTGTTCGCGGGCGACGTTGTGCGGGAGGTTCAGGGCCCGGGTCCGCTCGCGGGCGACCCGGACGAGGCCCGCGTCGAGGAGCAGGACGTCCCGGTCGTGCTCGATGGGGATCACCGGGTCGGGCAGCGCCTGCCGGTCGGCGACCACGGCCGCGAGCACCCGGGCCATGTCGGCGTCGCCCTTCACCTCGACGGCCCGTGGGACGTCGGTGCCGGTGGCGTGCACGCCCGGGTACAGCTCGCCGACGGTCGCGAGGAGCACGCCGGTCTCCCCGAGCGAGGGCAGCACCTCGCCGATGTAGCGGAGGAACGCCGGATTGGGTCCGACGATCAGGACGGCCCGGCGGGCGAGGAGTTCGCGGTACTCGTAGAGGAGGTAGGCGGCGCGGTGCAGGGCGACGGCGGTCTTGCCGGTTCCGGGGCCGCCCTCGATGACCAGGACGCCCCGGTGCGGGGCCCGGATGACGCGGTCCTGTTCGGCCTGGATGGTGCGGACGATGTCCCCCATGCGGCCGGTGCGGGCCGTGTTCAGCGCGGCGAGCAGCACGGTGTCGCCGGTGGGGTCCTCGTGGCCGGTGCGGGTGGCGTCGTCCAGGTCGAGGATCTCGTCGTGCAGGGCGGTGACCGTGCGGCCCTCGTACGTCAGGTGGCGGCGGCGCCGCAGGCCGAGGGGGGTGTGGCCGGTGGCGAGGTAGAAGGGGCGGGCGACGGGGGCGCGCCAGTCGACGAGGACGGGCACGAGTTCACCGGTCGCGGGGTCCTCGTCACGCACCCCGATCCGTCCGATGTGGTGGACGGCGCCGGAGGTGAGGTCGATCCGTCCGAAGCACAGGGAGCCTTCGACGGCGTTCAGCGCGGCCAGGTACCCCGACCGTTCGTGGAGCAGGACGTCCCGCTCGACCCGGGCCTGGAGGCCGTTGCCCACCGGGGTGAGGGCGCCCGCGACCGATGACTCGGCGTGCCCGCGCAGCCGGTCGACGCGCTCGTGGAGCCCGTCGATGAATTCCTGTTCCGCCCGCAGTTCCCGATCCATGGGCTTTCCGCCGTTCTGGCCTGTCGTTCGAAGCTCGTCCGTTCGCCGTGTATTCGCTGCCATGTCCCTGCTTGACAATTCCGCTCCCGCCCGGATAAGCTCTGCTTAGTAAGATTTCTCGTGACTTTTATAAATGGTCACGAACTCTTGAATGTATACGCAGCAATCCCCTAGGCACAAGATGCCTGGGGGATTTTTTGTGCGGCGATTTTCCGGGGCGTTCTGTTGGGCGTGCGTGGCTCCCGCGCCCCTATCGGGACCGGTGTGCCCCGATAGGGGCGCGGGGAACTGCGCGAATCCGGAGCGCACGCGCAGCGGAACGCCCTGCGCGTGCGCGTCCCCGGCGGTGGAGACGTACGTGCGTACGGTGACCGGGCGGGTCAGCCCGCGGGCTGCATCACGCCGAAGTGGGCGCCCCAGGGATCGACCAGGCCGGCCATCTCGCCCCACGGGGTGCTCGTGGGCTCCACGACGACCGTGCCGCCGCCCGCGGTGTGGGTGGCGACCGTCGCGGCGAGGTCGGCCACCGCGAACGTCGTCATCCAGTGCGCGGGCACCTCCGGCGGGAACCGTTGTTCCATGGCGCCGATGCCGCCCACCGGACGGTCGGGCCGCGCCGGGGTGAACAGCCCCAGGTACTCGCCGGGGGCCTCCACCATCGGCCGGGCTTCGAGCCCCAGCGCCGCGTGGTAGAAGGCGGCGGCGGCCGGGAGGTCGCGGGTGTTGCAGTCGCACCAGATCACCGAGCCCGGCTCGTTGACCCGGCCCGCGCCCACGAAGTCGCGGTGTCCCCACACCCCGAACACGGCACCCGTCGAGTCGGACGCCATCAGCATCCGCCCGAGGGTCCCCACGTCGTCGGGGCCGAACAGCAGCGCGCCGCCCGCGTCGGTGATCCGGCGGGCGGTCGTGTCGGCGTCGTCGCTGGCCAGGTACGTCGTCCAGACGTGCGGCGGTTCCGGGTGTCCCTCGGGAGCCATGGCCGGGCCGATCCCGGCGACCGCGCGACCGTCCTTCTCCATCGTCGCGTAGCCGCCGAATTCGGGTGGGCCGACCTCGCCGCCCCAGCCGAAGAGCCGACCGTAGAACTCCATCGCGGCGGTCTGGTCCTGCGCCATCAGATCCACCCAGCACGGGGTACCGGGGGCATAGGGTTCATTGATCTCGGGCATGTCTCGGGCCCTCCAGAACGCGGGACGTGCGCGGCACCGTGACGGTGCCGCGATGTCACCCCCGTCCTCACTCTGGCACGAGGTCGGGCCCTTGTCCTTTCGGGACGCCCCCCGGCGTCCCCAAAGCTCAGACCACGCCCTCCAGCTCCGTCAGCAGGCGCCGCTTGGAGCGGGCGCCCACCACCGACCACACCCGCTCACCACGGTCGAACACCATCAGCGTCGGCATGGACATCACCCCGTACTGGAGGGTGGTCGCCGGATTGGTGTCCACGTCGATCTGGACGACCGTCATCCGGTCCGCCTCCTCGGCGGCGATCTCGGCGAGCACCGGGGCGATCTGGCGGCACGGCGGGCACCAGTCCGCGGTGAACTCCACCAGTACCGGCCGCTGTGACGCCAGCACCACGTCCGCGAAGTCCGCGTCCGTGACCGCCGCCAATCCTTCGGTCCTGATCATGTCTGTCCGTCCTCCGGTCCGACTCGGCCCGTTCCCACGGGGAACACGGCACACCCGGGCTCCGGTCCACCCGGAACCAGCGCGGCGGTGCCCAGTGCGTCCCGGGCCCGCTCGGCACGGGCGAGCTGATCGCCCACCCGCTCCCTGACGGCCGCCAACTCGGCCATCAGGGCATCGATCTCGGCGAGCTTGCGGCGGTACACGGCCAGGGACGCCGGGCAGTCGTCGCCCTCGGAGTGGCCGGCCCGCAGACAGTCCACGAACGGCCGGGTCTCCTCCAGGTCGAAACCCGACTCCTGGAGCGTGCGGATCTGCCGCAACAACTTCAGGTCGTCCTCGTCGTAGACGCGGTGACCGTTCTCCCCGCGCCGCGCGGACAGCAGTCCGCGGGCCTCGTAGTACCGCAGGGCGCGGGGGGTCGTCCCCGCCCGGGCCGCGAGTTCACCGATGCGCATGGCCGTGACGCTAGGCCCTGACGTCGACGTCATGACAAGGGCGTGTGCGACAGGTCACCAACGGGTGGGCGGGCGTCGGGGGTCGCGGCACGGGGCCTGCGGTCTGCTGCGGCCCCGCCGTCGCCCCCGCCACGGCGGTGGCGCGGTCCTCGGGCACGACCCCCGTTCGGGCGCTCACTTCGGCGGGCGCACCGCCTCCACGGTGGCCGTCCAGCTCTCCTTGCCCCGGCCCTGGGCGAGCGCCCGTTGGGCGACGGCCCGGACGGCGTGCAGCACGCCCGTGTCCAGTCCGCGGTGCTCGGACACCTCCACCAGGTGGTCGACGGTGGCCGTCATCATCGCCAGGTTCGCCGCGTCACCGGAGTAGTCGCGGGCGGCGATCTCCTGCGCCGTACCGGCGATCATGGGCGGCATGATCGCGGTGATCGTGTCGAGGAAGGGCACGAGGTCCCCCGGGGCGACCCCCTCGGCCTCGGCCAGGGCGAAGGCGTGCACCATGCCCGAGATGCTGGCGTAGAAGTAGTCGAGCAGCGCCAGGTCGTAGGCGGCTGCCCGGCCCGCGTCCTCACCGACGTACTCGATCTTGCCGCCGAGCGCGCCGAGGGCGTCCGCGTGACGGTCGAAGAGCGCCCGGGGTCCCGCGTGGAACAGCAGGGCGTGCGGCGTGCCGACCACGTCGACCGGGACCATGACGGCGCCGGCCAGGTAGTCGATGCCCCGCTCCACCGCCCAGGCCGCGGTCTGGCGGGCCTGCTCGGGGGTGACCGAGGTCAGGTTGACCAGGACGCGGCCCGCGAGGGCGTCCGCCATCTGCTCGTTGACGGCGGTCACCGCCCGGTGGTCCACCAGGCACATCACCACCAACTCGGAGGCGCGCACCGCCTCTTCGGCGGAGCCGGCCTCGGTCGCGCCCAGGGCGACCAGTTCGGCGGCCCGGCCCGGGGACCGGTTCCAGACGGTGGTGGGGTGTCCGGCGCGGACGAACGCGGTGGCGAGCGCGCGGCCCATCGCCCCGAGACCCAGTACGGTCACGGACGTCTTCTCGGCAGCCATGGGGGAGCTTCCCTTCGGGAGGTTCGTGTGCGGTGCCTCCATGCTGGTCCGTCGCCAACTCCCCCACAAGTACCGACTTTTTCCTTCGATACGCACCTGCGGGTAAGTGTCCGGAGCCGCCCGTCGGCCCGGTCGCCCCCGTCTCGCTCACGTCGCTTCAGTCGCCGCGGACCCAGCGGTAGTACAGCTCCGGCCGCCCCACCTGTCCGTACAGCGGGCTGCGGGTGGCGCGCCCGGTCGCGGCCAGGTGCTCCAGGTAGCGCCGTGCGGTGATCCGGGAGATGCCGACCGTTTCGGCGGCCCCCGCGGCCGTCACCCCGTCCGCCGCGGACCGCAGGGTGTGGACGACCCGCTCCAGGGTCGGCGCGCTCAGGCCCTTGGGCAGTTCCGCGGGGGCGGGCGCCCGCAGCGCGGCCAGTGCCCGGTCCACCTCGTCCTGTCCGCTGGCCTCGCCCGCCGCCGTCCGGAACTCCGAGTACCGCACCAGCCGGTCGCGCAGGGTGGCGAAGGTGAAGGGCTTCAACACGTACTGGACCACCCCCAGCGACACGCCCTCCCGCACCACCGCGAGGTCCCGGGCCGAGGTCACCGCGATCACGTCGGCGTGGTGCCCGGCCGCGCGCAGCGAACGCGCGAGCGCCAGGCCGTGGCCGTCCGGCAGGTACAGGTCGAGCAGCAAGAGGTCGACGGGTTGCCGTTCCAGCGCCCGCCGGGCGTCGGCGGCCGTGTGGACCTTGCCGACCGCGGTGAAGCCGGGCACCCGCTGCACGTACAGCACATGGGCGTCCGCGGCGACCGGGTCGTCCTCGACGACCAGTACCCGGATGTCGGTCATCGGACCGCCCCCGCCGCGACGGTGGCGTCGTGGCCCAGCGGCAGCGAGGCCGTGAACTCGGCGCCGCCCGACGGGGAAGCGCTCACCGTGAGGGTCCCCCCGTAGCGGTGGACGGTCTGGCGGACCAGGGCGAGTCCGAGGCCCCGTCCGGGTGCCCGGCCCGCCGAGGGCTTGGTGGTCCACCCCCGGTCGAAGATGGCCTCGGCGTGCGCCGGGTCCACGCCGGCGCCGGTGTCGCGGACCCGCAGCAGCAGTTCGCCGTCGGCGGCGCGGGCGGTGACGGTCACCCGGGCCTGTCCGGTGCCCTGGGCGGCGTCCACGGCGTTGTCGATGAGGTTGCCGAGCACGGTGACGAGGTCCCGGGCGGGCAGCGAGGGCGGCAGCAGCCCGTCGTCGATCCGGCTGTCGGGCGAGACGAGCAGTTCGACGCCCCGTTCGTTGGCCCGGGCGGCCTTGCCGAGCAGCAGCGCCGCGAGCACCGGCTCCGCGACCGCCGCGACCACCTGGTCGGTGAGCGTCTGGGCCAGTTCGAGTTCGGCGGTGGCGAACTCGACGGCCTCCTCCACCCGCCCCAGCTCGATCAGCGAGACCACGGTGTGCAGCCGGTTGGCCGCCTCGTGGGCCTGGGAACGCAGGGCCTGGGTAAAGCCGCGTTCGGAGTCGAGCTCGCCCATCAGCGACTGGAGTTCGGTGTGGTCCCGCAGGGTCACCACGGTGCCGCGCTGCTCGCCGCTGGACACCGGTTGGGTGTTGACGACGAGCACCCGGTCCGCGCTCAGATGGAGTTCGTCCACCCGGGGCTCGGCGGAGAGCAGCGCCCCGGTGAGCGGGGGCGGCAGCCCGAGGTCGGCGACCGAACGGCCGACGGCGTCCGCACCAGTGCCGAGCAGTTCCCGCGCACCGTCGTTGAGGAGCGCGACCCTGCGCTGTCCGTCCAGCATCAACAGCCCCTCGCGCACCGCGTGCAGTGCGGCCTGGTGGTAGTCGTGCATGTGGCTCAGCTCCGCCGCGTTCATGTCGTGCGTACTGCGGCGCAGCCGTGCGTTGATCACGTACGTGCCGATGCCGCCGAGGACCAGGGCGCCCGCGGCGACCGCCAGCAGCGCGACCACCTGGTCGCGCACCCGGGCGCTGATCCGGTCGACCGTGATGCCCGCACTGACCAGGGCGACGATCGGACCGCCCGACGCGTTCGCCCGGACCGGGGTGACCACCCGGACCGAGGGCCCCAGCGTGCCGGTGTGCGTCTCGGCGAAGGTCTCGCCGCGCAGTGCCGGTTCGATGTGGCCGAGGAACCGGCCGCCGATCCGGTCCTCGTTGGGGTGCGTCAAGCGGATGCCGTTCAGATCGATGATCGTCACGAAGTCGACACCCGTGTCCTGCTGCGCGCGCACCGCGTACGGCTGGAGCGCGGCCGTGGGATCGGGTCCGCGCACCCCCTCCCGCACCGAGGGCGAGGCCGCGACCGCGCGGGCCGCCGCCTCGGCCTGGCGGCGGGCGGACTGTTCGGCCTGGTGGGCGTTGCTGAGGTACGTGAACAGCGCGCACCCCGCGACGACGACCGCGACCAGCACGGCCTGCATCGCGAACAGCTGACCGGCCAGGCTGCGCGGGTGGGGCACCCGGGACGGCCGGGGCAACCGGATGCGGGGCGCGCGGGGCCGTGCGGTGCGGACGAGGGGCATGCCCCCAGTCTGCATCGTCCCGGGAGCCGCTCCGGGCCCACGTGAACTCAATGAACGCAAGCGTGACCCCCCTCACAGGCTGGGAGATATTCACCGGGATTCAGCCGCCCAGAACGTGAGCCGCACGCACTGCGCGTCATCCCGCGACGTATCCCCCACGTGCGTCGCGGCCCCCGCGCGGGGCACCGCAGAGTCCCGCGCCCGTCGACGAAGCCGCTGTTGTCGAGGAGGCACCCCGTGTCCGAAACCCCTGCCACCGCTCCGCCCGCCAAACGGGACCGCACCCACTACCTGTACGTCTTCGTGATCGTGGCCGTGGTCCTCGGCATCGCCGTCGGCTTCGCCGTCCCGGACTTCGCCAAGGAGCTGAAGCCGCTCGGCACCGGCTTCGTCGCACTGATCAAGATGATGATCTCGCCGATCATCTTCTGCACGATCGTGCTGGGTGTGGGTTCGGTCCGCAAGGCCGCGAAGATCGGCAAGGTGGGCGGTCTCGCGCTCGCCTACTTCATGGTCATGTCCGTCGCCGCGCTGGCGATCGGCCTGCTCGTCGGCAACATGCTGGACCCGGGCACCGGGATGGACCTCACCGACTCCGCGAAGGAGGTCGGCCACACCGCCGCCAAGGGCGCCAGCGAGGGCCCGGTGGACTTCCTGCTCGGGATCATCCCGGCCACCCTGGTCTCCGCCTTCACCGAGGGCCAGGTACTCCAGACGCTGCTGGTCGCCCTGCTCGTCGGTTTCGCCCTCCAGGCCATGGGCCGCACCGGTGAGCCGGTGCTGCGCGGCATCGAGCACATCCAGCGGCTGGTCTTCCGGGTGCTCGCGATGATCATGTGGGCGGCCCCGGTGGGCGCGTTCGGTGCGATCGCCGCGGTGATCGGGGAGACCGGGGTCGACGCGCTCAAGGCGCTCGCCACGATCATGCTCGGCTTCTACGTGACCTGTGCGCTGTTCGTGGTGATCGTGCTGGGTCTGCTGACCCGGGCGGTCGCCGGCGTCAACATCTTCCAGCTCTTCCGCTACCTGGGTCGCGAGTTCCTGCTGATCCTGTCGACGTCCTCGTCCGAGTCGGCGCTGCCGCGGCTCATCGCCAAGATGGAGCACCTCGGGGTGAGCCGGCCCGTGGTGGGCATCACCGTGCCCACCGGGTACTCGTTCAACCTCGACGGCACGATGATCTACCTGACGATGGCCTCGCTGTTCATCGCCGACGCGATGGGCGAGCCGATGGGCATCGGACAGCAGATCGGGCTGCTGCTGTTCATGATGATCGCCTCGAAGGGCGCGGCGGGCGTGTCCGGTTCCGGCATCGCGGTGCTCGCGAGCGGGCTCCAGTCGCACAAGCCGGCGTTGGTCGACGGGGTCGGCCTCATCATCGGCATCGACCGGTTCATGAGCGAGGCGCGCGCCCTGACGAACTTCGCGGGCAATGCGGTGGCGACGCTGCTGATCGGGGTGTGGACCAAGGAGGTCGACCGGGAGCGGGTCACGAAGGTCCTCGCGGGTGAGTTGCCGTTCGACGAGCGGACGCTGCTCGATGAGGGGGACGGGGGGCCGTCGGGTGAGGGGGCGGTGCCGGTTCCGCGGGACGCGAAGGTGTCCGCGTAGCGGTTCTCCGGCTCCTTCGGGCCCCGGGCGTGCTCCTCTCCTTGCGGGGCGCGGGTCCGGGGCCCTTCCCGTTGCTTGCTCGGGTGCGATGCGGTTGCCCGCGCCCCTGATCGGGTGCGTTCCGCTGCGCGTGCGCGGTGCAGCTCGGGTGCGCTTCGGGTTTGCGCAGTTCCCCGCGCCCCTATCGGGGCACACCTCCCGGACGGCCCCCGCCCGCCAGGACGCCCCTGAAAGGGGCGCGGGGAACTGCGCGGCCAGCCACCGCGCACCCGCAGCCACGCACACACGGCAAGGCGCACCACCCAGGGGCGCGAGGAACTGCGCGAGCAACCACCGCGCACCGCACACGCACCACGCACGTGCAGCGGGGCGTACCCATAGGGGCGCGGGGAACTGCGCGAACCCTCAGCGCACCCGAACTGGACCGCGCACGCCGAGCAGGACGCACCCAAGGGGCGCGGGGAACTGCGCGGGCAACCACATCGCACCCGCGCTGGACGGACGGCCTAAGGAGCCCACCCCTTGGCCACCGCACGGACCAAGTGATGCCGAGCCGCCACCGCATCGCCCCGGAGCCGCGCCGCAAGCCCCAGCCCGACCTCCGCACGGAC
Organism: Streptomyces sp. NPDC005955; assembly: GCF_042871255.1. NCBI lineage: Bacteria > Bacillati > Actinomycetota > Actinomycetes > Kitasatosporales > Streptomycetaceae > Streptomyces > Streptomyces sp. NPDC005955. The sequence goes on from NZ_JBIAIF010000017.1 coordinate 23,457, forward strand.
CTCCCCGCGGCCGTACGCCCGCTCCGTCGAAACGGACAACGCCCGCCCGTACAGCTCCGTGGCCCGCCCGGCGTGCCCACCCGCCAGCGCGGTCCGACCGAGCCAGGTCAGCGCCTCGACGACCTCGGTCCACAGTCCGAGTTCCTCGGCCACCAGCAGACCTTCACGGTGCAGCCGCTCCGTCCGCGCACGATCGCCGGCGGATTCCGCGACGAGCGCCAGCGACCGGGTCGCCCTCAACTGCCCCCACCGGTCCCCGACCTCGTGGAACAGCGCCGCACCCAGCTCCGCGTGCGCCCCTCCGCGGGCCGGCGCACGACCGGCGAGCTCGACCAGCGCCGCGGCCTCCCCCCACCGGTCGCGGGCCGCGCGCGCACCGGCCAAGCTCGCCTCCACCAGCCGCAGCCCCTCGTCCCGGCGGCCGTGACCGCTCAGACCGGTGCCGATGAACCACTGCAACCGGGCCCGCAGCACCGGATCGTCGACGCCGGCCGTCGGGTCCGCACCGGCCGACGCCGAGGTCGTGTCGGCCGAGGACGCCCGCAGGTCCATCCCGGTCAGCCAGGCCCGTGCCGTCAGCCGTGCGACCCCCGCGCTCTCGCCACCGGTGGCCAACGCCGCCCGGAGCGACCTGCGGGCCTCGGTGAGCCGCCCGCGCAGGAACCAGTACCAGGTCATCGCGTTCACCAGCCGCAACGCGGGCCCGGCGGCGCCTCCGGCGGTCGCGAGGTCGAGGGCACGACGCAGGTTGATCGTCTCCGCGTCCAGGAGCTCCAGACACCGCCGCTGGTCCGGGCCGCGCAGCCGCTCGTCCTGCCGTTCGGCCAACTCGGCGTAGCACCGCACGAACCGCGCGCGGACGGCCGCCGTCTCCCCCGCCTCGGCGAGCCGTTCGGCGCAGTACGCGGCCACCGATTCGAGGAGTCGGAACCGGCCCGCCTCACGGACCACCAGTGAACGGTCCACCAGCCGGGACAGCAGGTCGAAGACCCGGTCGGCGGGCAGGTCCTGGTCGGCGCACACGGCTTCGGCGGTCGGCAGGGTCCAGCCGTCGGCGTGCACGGCCAGCCGCCGCAGTACGGTCCGCTCGTCCGCGGTCAGCAGGTGCCAGCTCCAGTCGAGCATGGCCCGTAGCGTCTGCTGGCGGGCGGGCAGCCCGCGCGCCCGCACCTCGGGCGGGGCGAACCGGCCGTCCAGGGAGGCGGCCAACTCGTCCGGGCTCAGCGTCCGCAACCGTGAGGCCACGAGTTCCAGTGCGAGCGGAATGCCGTCCAGCCGGCGGCAGATGGCGGACACCGCCGCGGAGTTGTCGGCGTCCAGGACGAAGCCGGGGGCCGCTGCCGCCGCCCGCTCCACGAACAGTTCGACGGCGCTGGACCGGGCGAGCGCTCCCGGACCGGTGTCCGCCGGCAACGCCAGCGGAGGCACCGGGTGCACCACCTCGCCGGGGATGTCGAGCGCTTCCTGGCTGGTGAGCAGCAGATGCCCCCCGGGGACCGTCGACAGCACGGCGCCGGCGAGCGCGGCGACCGACTCCACCAGGTGCTCGCAGTTGTCCAGCAGGACCAGCAGCCGCTTCCCGGCCACCGCCTGGCAGAGCCAACCCACCAGGTCGTTCAGGTCCGGTTCCGAGGCCGCGGTGTCGCACAGCCCGAGCGTCGTGATGACCCGTTCGGCGATGTCGTCGGGGGTCGACGCGGCACCCAGACCGGCCAGTTCCACCAACCACACCCCGTCGGGGAACCGGTCGGTCAGGTCACGGGCCGCGGCGAGCGCCAGTCGGGTCTTGCCGACTCCGCCGAGACCGGTGAGCGTGACCAGTCGGGTGGTCGGGCGGGACCCGAGCCGGGCGCGCACCCGGGCGACCGCCTCCCGTCGTCCGATCAAGGGGGTGAGCGGCGTGGGCAGGTTGGTGCGGCACGACGGGGACTCGACGGTCGGCAGCGCGAGATGCGGTTCCTGGCGCAGGATCGCTTCGTGCAGCGCGGTGACCGCGGGTCCGGGCAACACGCCCAGCTCTTCGTCGAGTTGCTGCCGAAGCTCACGGAAGCTCCGCAAGGCGTCGCCCTGTTGTCCGGACCGGTAGAGCGCGCGCATATGGGCCGCGCGCAGTCGTTCGCGTAGCGGATGTCGGGCCACCAGCTCACCCAACTCCGTTGTCAGCAGGGCGTGTTCGCCGAGGGTCAGTCGCACTTCGGCCTGGTCCTCCAGGACGGTCAGGCGCAGCGCCTCCAGTCGGGCGATCTCACTGCGGGCGAACAGGGACTCGGCGACGTCGGCGTAGGCGGGGCCCCGCCACAGGGCGAGCGCGTCGGCGAACAGGTCACCCCGCACCGCCGGTTCCCCGTGGGCGCGGGCGCGTTCCGCCAGTTCCTGGAAGCGCTGCGCGTCGACCACGTCGTCGGTGAGCAGCAGCCGGTAGCCGGCGGGTTCGCGGACCACCTGGTCCCGGCCGAGCACCCGGCGCAGTTGCGAGACCTTGGTGTGCAGCGAGTTGACCGAACCGCCCGGCGGGTTGCCCGCCCAGAGGTCCTCGATGAGGCGGTCCGCCGGCACCGGTGCGCCGCCGTGGACCAGCAGGTTCGCCAGCAGGGCCCGCACCTTCGCTTCGGGGACCCTGACCGGCAGCCCCTCGGCGTCCCAGACGGCCAGCGGGCCGAGCACCCCGTAGCGCATGGTCGCAGTGTATCGCCGGGGACCATCAGAAAACCGTGCGCGCCGGTCGGCAGAGTGCCCCCACCTTCTCGAACTCGAACGACCTAGGAGTGCCATGAGCACATCGACCGTGCACCGGGCCGGTCCCCGGGAGTGGGGCGGGCTGGCCGTGCTCGCCCTGCCCACCGTGCTGCTCGGCCTCGACGTCACCGTGCTGTACCTCGCCCTCCCCTCACTCGCCGAAGACCTGCGCCCGAGCAGTACGGAAGCCCTGTGGATCATGGACGCCTACGGGTTCCTGATCGCCGGTTTCCTGATCACCATGGGCACGCTGGGCGACCGGATCGGCCGCCGGAAACTGCTGATGATCGGCGCCGCGGCCTTCGGGGTGGTCTCGGTGGTGGCCGCCTACTCGGGCAGCACCGAAGTGCTCATCGCCGCGCGCGCGGCCCTGGGGATCGCCGGTGCCACGCTGATGCCGTCCACCCTGGCCCTGATCAGCAACATGTTCGCCGACCCGCGCCAACGCTCGGTGGCGATCGGTGTCTGGGCGACCTGCTTCGCGCTCGGCATGGCGCTCGGACCGGTGGTCGGCGGCGCGATGCTGGCCCACTTCTGGTGGGGTTCGGCGTTCCTCCTCGCGGTCCCGGTGGCGATCGTCCTGCTCGTGGCCGCGCCGGTGTTGATCCCCGAGTACCGTGCGCCGCACAGCGGCCGGTTCGACCTGCTCAGCGTCGCGCTGTCGCTGGTCGCGATCCTGCCGGTGATCTACGCGGTGAAGCGGTTCGCCAAGGACGGCTTCGGAGCCCCCGCGGTCGGCGCGCTGGTGATCGGCCTGGTGTTCGCGACGTTGTTCGTCCGGCGCCAGGGCCACTTGGCGAGCCCGTTGCTGGACGTGCGGCTGTTCGCGGACCGTACGTTCAGTGCCGCGCTGAGCGTGCTGCTCGTCGGGCTGATCGGGGTCGGGGGCTCGATGCTGCTGATCACCCAGCAACTCCAACTGGTGGAGGAACTGCCTCCCGTCGAAGCGGGCCTGTGGATGGGGCCGCCCGCGCTGATGATGTTCGTGGCGGCGATCGGAGCGCCGTTGGTCGCCCGACGGGTGCCGCCGGGGATCGTGGTGTCCGTCACCCTGGCGCTGTCCACGCTCGGGTACGTGCTCCTCACCCAGGTGAACGCCACCGGAGGCATCGCCCTGATCGTGATCGGTTTCGGTCTCGTCTACCTCGGGCTCGGGGCGATCGCGGCCCTGGGCACGGACCTGGTGGTCGGCGCGGCGCCGCCGGAGAAGGCGGGTTCGGCCTCGGCGATGTCGGAGACCGTGCAGGAGTTGGGCCTCGCGTTGGGCGTGGCGGTCCTCGGCAGTCTGGCCACCGCGGTCTACCGGGGCCGCGTCGAGGACGGGATCCCCGCGGGTACCCCGGCCGGGGTGGCCGAAGAGGTGGGCGACAGCCTCGCCGGGGCGTCCGCGGGCGCGGGGCGGATGCCTGCGGGGTGGCTCGACCAGGCGAAGGAGGCGGCCACGGCCGGCTTGAACGTCGCGATGTTGGTTGCCGCGGGCGGCACGGTGGTGTTGGCGCTGTTGGCCGCGGTGGCCTTGCGGCACATCGGGGTCATCGGCAAGGAGGACGCCGCCTGAGGGCGGTTCGCCCCGCCTTTGGGGTGGTGGGCCTCGCGGTGCGTGCTCGGCTGCGGGTGCGATGTGGTTGCCCGCGCCGTTCCCCGCGCCCCTATGGGTACGCCCCGCTGCACGTGCGTGGTGCGTGTGCGGTGCGCGGTGGTTGGTCGCGCAGTTCCTCGCGCCCCTGGGTGGTGCGCCTTGCCGTGCGTGCGTGGCTGCGGGTGCGCGGTGGCTGGCCGCGCAGTTCCCCGCGCCCCTTTCAGGGGCGTCCTGGCGGGCGGGGGCCGTCCGGCAGGTGTGCCCCGATAGGGGCGCGGGGAACTGCGCAAACCCGAAGCGCACCCAAACTGGACAACGCACGCACAGCGGAGCGCATCCGCACGGGACAGCGCACCGTTAGAAGACGGACTCCGCCTCGTCCATGCGGTCCTTCGGGACCGTCTTGAGTTCGGTGACCGCGTCGGCCAGGGGAACCATGACGACATCCGTACCGCGCAACGCGGTCATCCTGCCGAAGTCACCCCGGTGCGCCGCCTCCACCGCGTGCCAACCGAACCGCGTGGCGAGCACCCTGTCGTACGCGGTCGGCGTACCGCCCCGCTGGACGTGCCCGAGGATGACCGGCTTGGCCTCCTTGCCCAGGCGCTCCTGGAGCTCGAAGGCGAGCGCCGTGCCGATGCCCTGGAACCGCTCGTGCCCGAACTGGTCGATCTCGCCCTTCTGGTAGTTCATCGTGCCCTCTGCGGGGTGTGCGCCCTCGGCGACGCAGATGACGGCGAACTTCTTGCCCCGGGCGAACCGCTCCTCGACCAGCGCGACCAAGTCGGCCGGGTCGAAGGGGCGTTCCGGCAGACAGATGCCGTGCGCGCCGGCGGCCATGCCGGACTCCAGGGCGATCCAGCCGGCGTGGCGCCCCATGACCTCGACGACCATCACCCGCTGGTGCGACTCGGCGGTGGTCTTCAGCCGGTCCATCGCCTCGCTGGCGACGCCGACGGCCGTGTCGAAGCCGAAGGTGCGGTCGGTGGACGAGATGTCGTTGTCGATCGTCTTGGGGACGCCGACGACCGGGAGGCCCGCGTCCGCGAGCATCCGGGCGGCGGTCAGCGTGCCCTCGCCGCCGATCGGGATGAGGACGTCGAAGCCGATCTCGGTGGCGAGCGCCCGGATGTTCTCGCAGGCGGCGCGGAAGCGGTCCCGCTCCAGCCGCGAGGAGCCGAGGATGGTGCCGCCGCGGGCGAGGATGCCGCTGACGGCGTTCAGGTCGAGGGGGCGGTAGCGGCCGTCGAGCAGGCCGGCGTAGCCGTCCTCGAAGCCGATCACCTCGTCGCCGTGGTGGGTGACGGCCCGGTGCACGACCGAACGGATCACTGCGTTCAGGCCGGGGCAGTCGCCGCCCGCCGTGAGTACTCCGATGCGCATCGTGCTCTGTCTCCTGCTCGCTGCTGGTCCTGTTGAGCCCGCCTGATTCTTCCACGGTGGCACACCGGGCACCCCTCCCGCCGGTACTCCCACCACATTGGTCCAGACCGAAGACGTGATATCGGGGACCACCAGAACCTCCGGCGTCCCAGCGGTCACGGCCCGGGCCACCCGCCTCCCGGCCCCGGACTCCGGCGGGCGTCTTAACGACACGCACAGGTATTGTCAAGAGGGGACTACGAACCACACACGGACCGCGCCCGAACGATCACGAATCGGACGCACGCGAAAGCTGGCGCGGCGACGAAACGGAGGGCACGCGTGACGCGCAGCGTGTACGTGACCGGGATCGACCGGGGCGACGGCCGCCAGGTCGTCGAGCTGGGGGTGATGGAGCTCCTGACCCGCCAGGTCGACCGGGTGGGCGTGTTCCGCCCCCTCGTGCACGACGGACCGGACCGGTTGTACGACCTGCTCAGGGCCCGGTACCGGCTCAGCCAGGACCCGTCGACCGCGTACGGGATGGACTACCACGAGGCGTCCACGATCCAGGCCGAGCAGGGCACCGACGAACTGGTGTCCCGGATGGTGGCGCGGTTCCACCAGGTGGCCGAGGAGTACGAGGTCGTCCTCGTGCTGGGCACCGACTTCGCCGCGACCCAATTGCCCGACGAACTGGCGCTGAACGCACGGCTCGCGAACGAGTTCGGGGCGTCGGTGCTGCCGGTGGTCGGCGGCCGAGGCCAGAACGCCGAGTCGGTGCGCGCCGAGGCCCGCAATGCGTACCGCGCGTACGAGGCACTGGGCTGCGACGTGCTCGCGCTGGTGGTGAACCGGGTCGACCCGAAGGACCGCGAGGCCGTGCACGAGCGGTTGGCGGCCCGGCTGCCCGTGCCCTGCTGGGTGCTGCCGGACGAACCCGCGCTGGCGGCGCCGACCGTCGCCCAGGTCACCGCTGCACTCGGCGGAACGGTTCTGCTCGGCGATGACTCCGGTCTCGCCCGGGACGCCCTCGATTTCGTCATCGGCGGGGCGATGCTGCCGAACTTCCTGCCCGCCCTGACCCCGGGGTGCCTGGTCGTCACGCCCGGGGACCGCGCGGACCTGGTCATCGGTGCGCTCGCCGCGCACAGCTCCGGGGCGCCGCCCATCGCGGGCGTGCTGCTCACCCTCGGCGAGCGCCCGCCGGAGCAGATCCTCACCCTGGCGGCCCGGCTGGCCCCGGGGACCCCGGTGATCTCGGTGCCCGGCAACAGCTTCCCCACGGCGGCCGAGCTGTTCGGGCTGGAGGGCAAGCTGAACGCGGCCACGCCGAGGAAGGCGGAGACCGCGCTCGGCCTGTTCGAGCGGTACGTCGACACCGCGGAGCTGATGACCCGGGTCTCGGCGCCGAGCAGCACCCGGGTCACGCCGATGATGTTCGAGCACAAGCTGTTGGAGCAGGCGCGCTCCGACCGGCGCCGGGTCGTGCTGCCGGAGGGCACCGAGGAGCGGGTGCTGCGGGCGGCGGACGTGCTGATGCGCCGCGGGGTGTGCGACCTGACGCTGCTGGGCGATGTGGAGGCGATCCGCAAGAAGGCCGCCGACCTGGGCGTGGACCTCGGTGACGCGGATCTCGTCGACCCGCAGACCTCGGAACTGCGGGACCGGTTCGCCGCGCGCTACGCCGAGTTGCGGGCGCACCGCGGGGTGAGCCTGGAGCTGGCGTACGACGTGGTCGCGGACGTGAACTACTTCGGCACGCTGATGGTCCAGGAGGGTCTGGCGGACGGCATGGTGTCCGGTTCGGTGCACTCGACGGCGGCGACGATCCGACCCGCGTTCGAGATCATCAAGACCAGCCCGGGCGCCGAGATCGTGTCGTCGGTGTTCTTCATGTGCCTGGCCGACGAGGTCCTCGTGTACGGGGACTGCGCGGTCAATCCGGACCCGAACGCGGAGCAGCTCGCGGACATCGCGATCCAGTCGGCGGCGACGGCGGAGCAGTTCGGGGTGGACCCGCGGATCGCGATGCTCTCGTACTCGACGGGCACCTCCGGTACCGGCGCCGACGTGGACAAGGTCCGCGAGGCGACCGCACTGGTCCGGGAGCAGCGCCCCGACCTGCGGATCGAGGGCCCGATCCAGTACGACGCGGCGGTGGAGCCGTCGGTGGCGGCGACCAAGCTGCCCCAGTCCCCGGTGGCGGGGCAGGCGAGCGTGCTGATCTTCCCGGACCTCAACACCGGCAACAACACGTACAAGGCCGTGCAGCGCTCGGCGGGCGCGATCGCGGTCGGGCCGGTGCTCCAGGGGCTGCGCAAGCCGGTGAACGACCTGTCGCGCGGGGCCCTGGTGCAGGACATCGTCAACACGGTGGCCATCACGGCGATCCAGGCGCAGGGCGCGACCGCCGTCCGGCCGCCCGCGCCCCCGACCGCCGACCCCGCTCCCGCCGGCGACCCCGCCTCCGCCTCCGTATGACCTCCCCCTCCCCCGCAGCAGAAGGTTCCCCTCCCGTGATCGCACCCCTCACCCCGCACCGCGTCCTCGTCCTCAACTCCGGCTCGTCCTCGCTGAAGTACCAGCTCCTGGACATGCAGGACAGCTCGCGGCTGGCCTCCGGGCTGGTGGAGCGGATCGGCGAGCGGGGCTCCCGGCTGGTCCACTCGCCGCTCACGGACGGTGCGGCGGAGCCCCGGGAGCGTACGGAGCCGATGGCGGACCACACGGCGGCGCTGAAGGCGGTGGCCGAGGAGTTGGCGGCCGACGGGCTGGGGCTCGACTCGCCCCAGTTGGCGGCGATCGGGCACCGGGTGGTGCACGGCGGCAAGCACTTCACCGAGCCGACGGTGATCGACGACGCGGTCATCGCGGAGATCGAGCGGCTGATCCCGGTGGCGCCGCTGCACAACCCGGCGAACCTGACCGGCATCCGGACCGCTCGGGAGCTGCGTCCGGACCTGCCGCAGGTCGCGGTCTTCGACACGGCGTTCCACACGACGATGCCGGAGGCGGCGGCCCGCTACGCGATCGACGTGGCGACCGCCGACGCCCACCGCATCCGGCGCTACGGCTTCCACGGCACCTCGCACGCGTACGTGTCGCGGCGCACGGCCGCCCTGCTCGGCAAGGACCCGTCCGAGGTCAATGTGATCGTGCTGCACCTGGGCAACGGCGCTTCGGCGTCGGCGGTGCGCGGCGGGGTGTGCGTGGAGACGTCCATGGGACTGACCCCCTTGGAGGGGCTGGTGATGGGTACCCGGTCGGGTGACGTGGACCCGGCGGTGGTGTTCCACCTGAAGCGCGTCGCGGGCATGGACGTCGACGAGGTGGACGCGCTGCTGAACAAGCGCAGCGGGCTGGTGGGGCTGTGCGGTGACAACGACATGCGGGAGATCCGGCGGCGGATCGACGAGGGCGACGGGGCGGCCCGGCTGGCGTTCGACGTCTACGTGCACCGGCTGAAGAAGTACATCGGCGCCTACTACGCGGTGCTGGGCCGGGTGGACGCGGTGGTGTTCACAGCCGGGGTCGGGGAGAACGCGGCACCGGTGCGGGAGGCGGCGGTGGCCGGTCTGGAGGAGCTGGGTCTGGTCGTGGACGGCGACCTGAACGCCGTGCGCAGCGGGGAGCCGCGGCTGATCTCGGCGGCGCACGCGCGGGTGGCGGTCGCGGTGGTGCCGACGGACGAGGAGTTGGAGATCGCCACGCAGACGTACGCACTGGTGCGGGGCTGAGTGCGCGGCCGGGACGTACGCTCCGGCTCGCGTCCACCCCGCCCTTCGTGGAGTGGACACGTATCAACACACCTGAGCAGACGCCCGCCCATTTGTAGCTTCCACCAGGCGGAATATTCCGCATTGAAACAAACCGATAGGATGAGCCTCATGCGCCGTTCCAAGATCGTCTGTACCCTGGGCCCCGCCGTCGACTCGTTCGAGCAGCTGAAGTCGCTGATCGAGGCCGGGATGAACGTGGCCCGCTTCAACATGAGCCACGGCTCCCACGAGGAGCACCGGGCCCGGTACGAGCGCGTGCGCGACGCCGCTCGGGAGACCGGTCAGGCCATCGGTGTCCTCGCGGACCTCCAGGGACCGAAGATCCGGCTGGAGACCTTCGCCGAGGGTCCGGTCGAGCTGGTGCGCGGCGACGAGTTCACCATCACCACCGAGGACGTGCCCGGCGACAAGTCCATCTGCGGCACCACGTACAAGGGACTGCCCGGGGACTGCCGCATCGGCGACCCGATCCTCATCAACGACGGCAACGTCGAACTCCGGGTGACCGGGATCGAGGGCCCCGAGGTGCGGACGATCGTCATCGAGGGCGGTGTCATCTCCGACCACAAGGGCATCAACCTGCCCGGCGCGGCCGTGAACGTCCCGGCGCTGTCCGAGAAGGACATCGACGACCTGCGCTTCGCCCTGCGGATGGGCTGCGACCTGGTCGCCCTGTCCTTCGTGCGGGACGCCGCCGACGTCGACGACGTGCACAAGGTCATGGACGAGGAGGGGCGTCGCGTCCCCGTCATCGCCAAGGTGGAGAAGCCCCAGGCGGTGGCCAACATGGAGGCCGTGGTGGCGGCGTTCGACGGGGTGATGGTCGCCCGCGGTGACCTGGCCGTCGAGTACCCGCTGGAGAAGGTCCCGATGGTGCAGAAGCGGCTCATCGAGCTTTGCCGCCGCAACGCCAAACCGGTGGTCGTGGCGACCCAGATGATGGAGTCGATGATCACCAACTCCCGTCCCACCCGCGCCGAGGCGTCCGACGTCGCCAATGCGATCCTGGACGGTGCCGACGCGGTGATGCTGTCCGCCGAGTCCTCGGTCGGCGCCTATCCGATCGAGACCGTGAAGACGATGTCGAAGATCGTCGTCGCGGCCGAGGAGGAGTTGCTCTCCAAGGGTCTCCAGCCGCTGGTGCCGGGCAAGAAGCCCCGGACCCAGGGCGGTTCGGTGGCCCGTGCCGCCTGCGAGATCGCCGACTTCCTCGGCGCCAAGGGCCTGATCGCCTTCACCCAGTCCGGTGACACCGCCCGCCGGCTCTCCCGCTACCGCGCCGCGCAGCCGATCGTCGCCTTCACCACCGACGAGTCGACCCGCAACCAGCTGGCGCTCAGCTGGGGCGTCGACGCCAACGTGGTCCCGCACGTCAACACCACCGACGAGATGGTCGGCCTGGTGGACGCCGAGATCGTGCAGCTGAAGCGCTTCCAGGAGGGCGACACCGTCGTCATCACCGCCGGCTCGCCCCCCGGGGTGCCCGGCACCACCAACATGGTCCGGGTCCACCACCTGGGCAACGGCGAGCGCGACTAGTTCTGCCGCAGGTAGCACGCCTTCAGGGGCGCCCCTTCCCGGGGCGCCCCTGAAGGCGTTGCGGACGTCATTCGGTGACGGACTGGCGCAGGCCCGGGACGGTCAGGTCGCCGCCGAACTGACCGGCCTGCACCATCCGGACCCGGGTGAAGTACGCGGCGGGCAGGTCCAGCGGCGGCGGGTGCTCCGGGTCGAAGACGATCGGGATCGTCCCGAACAGTCGGCCTTCGAGGCGCTCGGTGTACATCGTCACGCGTCCCCCGCGCAGGGTGGACACGGAGCCCCGGGCCGCCCGCAGGTGGTACGTCCGGCCGTCGGCGTCGGTCACGCTCTGGTGCAGGTCGCCGATGTCGACGCCGTCGTCCGCGGTGAACTTGAGGGCCTGTTTGGTGCGTCCGTCCGGCATCGTCAGGTTCACCACGCCGTGGTAGGTGAGCCCGCGCAGGAAGAGGGAGCTGGCTTGCAGGAGCCAGGGCTGCCCGGGGATCGGGGCGGCGGGCTGCTCGGGCGTGCCGTCGGACCGCTTCTCCACGGCACAGGGGAACGGCACCTTGCCCTCGGCGTCCGGTGCGGACGGCTGCGCGTCCGGTGCAGACGGCTGCGGGGGCGCGGTGCCGGTCGGGTCCCGGCGCGGGGTCCGTAGCGTCCCTTCGCGTGCGGTCGGGACCGCGCGGGGGCCGGGGGACCGCCCTACGCCGTCACCCGGCGCCGACCCGGAGGCCGATGCCGTCGCGGCGGGCGCGGGCGGTTGCCGTCCGGACGGGGCGAGCAGATCACGGACCGCCTCGCCCACGCCCAGCGAGTCCAGGACCACCAGCGGGCCCGAGGGGTTCAACGGTTCCAACGGCGGTCGGGAGCGGGCCGGGACGGGGAACCGCTCGACCCGGTCGCCGGAACGGTCGGCACGGTCGTCGTCACGGTCGTCCGGGCGGTCGTCGTCACGGTCGTCGTCACGGTCGTCGTCGGGGTCGTCGGAGGCTGCGGGACGGTCCACGGCGTGCCGCGCCCCGTCCGGCCGCCCGATGGCCGGGCGCCCGGTGGCCGGCTGCCCGGCGGTCGGGGCCGCGGCACCCTCCACCGCCCCGTCGTCCCCGGTCGGCCCCTCCGGAGCGGCGACGCAGGGTCCGTCCTGGAAGGGGTTGTCGGGGACGGCGGGGCGGGCCTGGGCGAGCGTCGGGGTCATCCCCAGGCCCATCAGGACGGCGGTCGGCATCGCCGCGATCGCGATCGCCTTCCCGGCGGGCACCTGCCACCGGGTCAACAGCGGTTTCCTGGGGGCCGCGTGACGGGGTCCCGGCCGCGGGCCACGGGGCGGGTCGGCGTCCGACGGGCAGGGCGTCCCCTCAGCCGGCACGGCGGTGCCCGTCCGGCCCCGGCTCCGGGACCGCGACGGGTGCGCCCGGGGCCCAGGCGATCGCCATCGCTCCGCCGACCAGGGCGAGTGCGTACCCCGCCACGAAGCCGCCGAAGTTGGAGACCACCAGCGAGACCAGGGCCAGCAGGATCGCCGCCACGCCCGCGAAGATCCGGGAGTGCTTCTGGAACCACATGGTCAGACCCAGCACGATCAGGAGGACGCCGATGATCAGCGAGCCGGCGCCCGCGGTGGTGGCCATCCGGATGGTCACGGTGCCGAACGTGAGGTTGGCGTACGGGAAGTACATGATCGGCAGGCCGCCCAACAGGGTCAACACGCCGGCCCAGAAGGGGCATTGACCGCGCCAGTGCCTGAACGACCGCCGCCAGCCGTGGGCCCGGTCGCCCAGCCCTTCGTGCGCTTCGGCACTCATGTCGTACAGCTCCTCGGGTAGCGCGGGCGGTTCTCGGTGCGGGGGTGCTCGGGCGCGCGGCGGCCGGACGCCCGGGGGCCGGCCCGGGTCGGGGGCCGGCGGCGACCCCGGGGCCGCCCGGTCACGGCGCCCGGCGCCTGACGGGCACCGGGCGGTGGTCACTCAGGAACATCAGAAGCACTCGTGCTTGCCCCTCTGCACCTTCATCGCCATGCCGGACAGTTTGAAGGTGCCCGCGCTGGTCGCCCGGGCGCGCTGCCGCAGATCGGTGAAGACGACCGAATCGGCCTGCTGGGCGAAGGAGCCGGGCTCGTACCGGTCGCCCGGCGACGGCCCGGGCCCCTTGGTGGTGTCGTCGACCGAGACGCCCATGTCGATCTCCCGGAAGGTGGCGTTGGCCTGGAGCTCGTCGGTGTCGATGTAGAGCTTGTTGGCCACGACCTCCGGATCACCGGGCCGACCTGCGGAGAGCTTCAGCGTCACGTCGCCGAACAGCCCGATGGGGACCACCACGGACTGGCACAGGTCCGTGATGACCGCGTCCTCCAACCCGATCACGGACACCGCGTGGTTCCCCGACTCACCGCTGTCCACTGCGTTGTACTGGACGTACCCGGTGCCGTCGAGCCGGTTGGCGGTCATCTTGAACTGCTGCCCCGACACACTGAACGACGCCGCCAGCGCACCCTGCGACAGGGCGACGCCGATCGCGGCGGACGCCGCGACGCTCGGCACCATGACCACGGCGAACCGCTTCCATCTGGTACCGCCACGAGCCACGGACTCCATGACTTTCCTCCTCCTCGGACATCCATCTCCGGCGTCGACCGGCCCCTCGCGGCGGCTCGGTCGGGCAGGGTTGGGAGACGTGTCACGTCGCCGGTGAGGAGAGCGCCCGCCCTCGGTACGCGCCCGAAGCGCGGGCGATCACCCCCGGGCGACGACCACAGGTCGCGCCCGACAGGTCACGCGCGACAACCGGACAGGCTCCGCCGGTCGGCGAAGACCCCCCTGTCCCGGGCCGGTACCCCCTGGGCCCCTGTTGACGCGGGAAGGCCACGGGTCACCGACCGCTCGGGGGAACCCAGGGTCCCGGTCCCGGGCTGGCCGCCGGGCGCTGAGGGAATGGACCGAGCGTCGCCGATGGTGGTGTATCCGGGCCGTACGCACAAGGGCTTCGTTACCGACTGGTAATCGAAGGGCTATCGATTCGCGACCGTGCGACACGACCCCGCTACACAGGGTCGCCACACGAGCCTCACGCGTCACTTCCGCCAAGGACGAAACGGGGCAGAAGGCCGACCGGGACGCATGTGCAGTGACCGTGGGTCGCTGTTGTGAAGATTTCGCGAAGATCGCGAGTTTGCGAACTTGTTTTCGAAAACCCCGTTCGCCCCCGCCGGAACCGGCACGGGGGCGAACGGAACGGAGTCGGGAGAACGGGGCGGGACGGGACGGGAAAGGAGGAGAAAGGAGGAGAAGGGGCGAGAAGGGGGAGCCGGGCGGGAAGGGGGTGCCCGGAAGGGGGCTAGAAGAGCGCCCGGGCCAGCGTCCTGCGCGCGGCGGCCACCCGCGGATCGTCGGCGCCGACCACCTCGAACAGCTCCAGCAGCCGCAGCCGCAGCGCCTCGCGGTCGTCGCCCGCCGTGCGGCGCACCGCGTCGACCAGCCGCCCGAACGCGTCCTCCACGTGACCGCCGACCAGGTCGAGGTCGGCGGCGGCGATCTGCGCGGCCGGATCGGCGGGGCGGTCCGCGGCGTCCCGCCGGACGGCCTGCGGGTCGACGCCCTGCACCCGCTGGAGCAGCTCCGCCTGGGCGAGGCCCAGCTTCGCCTCCGGGTGCCCGGGGTCCTCGGTCAGCACGTTCTTGTACGCCTGCACCGCACCGCCGAGATCGCCCGAGTCGAGGGCGCGCGCGGCGGCTTCGAGGACCGCGTCGTACGGTCCGGCCGGGGCCTGGGGCTGCGCGGCGGACTCCGGGGCGCCGGCGTCCGCGTCGATGGTGAGCCCGGTCAGGCCGAAGCGCTCTTCGGCGACCTGCACCAGCTGGTCGAGCGTCTGGCGGATCTGGGCCTCGGGGGCCGCGCCCTGGAAGAGCGGCAGCGCCTGCCCGGCGACCACGGCGAAGACCGCCGGGATGCCCTGGATACCGAACTGCTGCATCAACATCTGGTTGGCGTCGACGTCGATCTTGGCGAGGAGGAAGCGGCCGTTGTACTCGACGGCCAGCCGTTCGAGGAGCGGACCGAGCTGCTTGCACGGCTCGCACCACTCGGCCCAGAAGTCGATGACGACGGGCACCTCGGCGGAGCGCTGGAGCACCTCGCTCTCGAAACCGGCCTCGTCGACGTCGATCACGAGGGCGGACGGGCCGACGGCCCCGCCGCCGCCCTGCCGGGCCGCTTCGGCCCGGGCCTGCTCCGCCTTCGCCTTGGCCTCCTGGGCGGCCTTGACCGCTCCGAGGTCGACGACCCCGCTCATGGACATGTTCCGTGGCTGCATGGGTACATCCTCCCCCCTGGGCGCGGCTCAGCGAAAAGCGGTGTCACCACGGTGTGACGCAGGGGTCCGTCGACCCCCGCGGCCCGGGGGTCAGAAACCGGGCGGCTCGGTGTAGACGCCCCATTCGACGCGCAGCACGTCGCAGATCTCCCCCAGGGTCGCCTCCGCCCGCACCGCCTCCAACATCGGCTCGATCATGTTGTCCCCGCGCCGGCCCGCGGCGACCATCGCGTCCAGTGCGGTGCGCACCCGTGCGCCGTCGCGCCCGGCCTTGCGGTCGGCGAGGGCCCGCACCTGTTCGCGTTCCACCTCGTGGCTGACCCGCAGGATCTCCAGGTCGCCGGTGACGGAGCCGTGGTGGACGTTGACGCCGACCACGCGCTTGTCGCCCTTCTCCAGGGACTGCTGGTAGCGGAACGCGGACTCGGCGATCTCCCCGGTGAACCAGCCGTCCTCGATGCCGCGCAGGATGCCGGAGGTGATCGGCCCGATGGGGTGCCGGCCGTCGGGGCGGGCCCGCCGGCCGCGCTCCTCGATCTGTTCGAAGATCCGTTCGGCGTCCGCCTCGATCCGGTCGGTGAGCTGCTCGACGTACCAGGAGCCGCCGAGCGGGTCGGCGACGTTGGCGACGCCGATCTCCTCCATCAGCACCTGTTGGGTGCGCAGGGCGATCTCGGCGGCCTGCTCGGAGGGGAGCGCCAGGGTCTCGTCGAGGGCGTTGGTGTGCAGCGAGTTGGTGCCGCCGAGCACCGCGGCGAGGGCTTCCACGGCGGTGCGGACGACGTTGTTGTAGGGCTGCTGGGCGGTGAGCGACACCCCGGCCGTCTGGGTGTGGAACCGCAGCCACTGCGCCTTGGCGGTGCGGGCCCCGTACACGTCGCGCATCCAGCGGGCCCAGATCCGACGGGCGGCGCGGAACTTGGCGATCTCCTCGAAGAAGTCGAGGTGCGCGTCGAAGAAGAAGGAGAGCCCGGGGGCGAAGGTGTCGACGTCGAGTCCGCGCGACAGGCCCAGTTCCACGTACCCGAAGCCGTCGGCGAGGGTGTACGCCAGTTCCTGCGCGGCCGTCGACCCGGCCTCGCGGATGTGGTATCCGGAGACCGAGAGCGGCTTGTACGCGGGGATGTGCCGCGCACAGTGCTCCATCAGGTCACCGATCAGCCTCAGGTGCGGCTCGGGCGGGAAGAGCCACTCCTTCTGGGCGATGTACTCCTTGAAGATGTCGGTCTGGAGGGTGCCGTTGAGGACGGCGGGGTCGACGCCCTGGCGTTCGGCGGCGACCAGGTACATGCAGAAGGCGGGGACGGCCGGTCCGCTGATGGTCATCGAGGTGGTGACGTCACCGAGCGGGATGTCCCGGAACAGGACCTCCATGTCGGCGGCGGAGTCGATGGCGACCCCGCAGTGGCCGACCTCGCCGAGCGAGCGCCCGTCGTCGGAGTCGCGTCCCATGAGGGTGGGCATGTCGAAGGCGACGGAGAGGCCGCCGCCGCCCGCCGCGAGGATCATCTTGTACCGCTCGTTGGTCTGCTCGGCGTTGCCGAAGCCGGCGAACTGGCGGATGGTCCAGGTGCGGCCCCGGTAGCCGGTCGGGTGCAGGCCACGGGTGAAGGGGTACTCCCCGGGCCAGCCGATCCGCTCGAAGCCCGCATAGGTGTCGCCGGGCCGGGGGCCGTAGACGGGCTCGACCGGATCGCCGGAGAGCGTGGTGAAGTCGGCGTCGCGCTTGTGGGCGGCGTCGTACCGGGCCTGCCAGCGTCGGCGGCCCTCCTCGATCGCGTCAGCGTCCATGCTTCGAATTTACTAGGACGTCCTAGTAAATGTCGATGGGAAACCGCCGGAGTCCGCTCCGGACTCCGGCGGGAGGGGCGCGCGGCCCCGGCGGTCACGCCTTGACGGGCTCCGGCGCACGGTCCGTGATCAGCGCACGGGTCTCCCGGCTGATCTTCGGCTCGACGAAGAACGAGGCGAACGGGATGCAGCCGACGAGGAGCACCCACAGCAACTTGCCGAACGGCCACTTCGCCTTGGAGCCGAGGTCGAAGGCGAAGACCACGTAGACGATGAACAGCAGACCGTGGATCTGCGAGATGACCATGGTGTCGCCGGTCTCGAAGCCGTACTTCAGGATGATCGCCACGGTGAACACCAGCAGCCAGATGGCGGTGATGTACGCCATCACCCGGTAGCGCGTCAGCACGGTTTGCTTCATGGCCCGAGCGTAACGAGCGCAGATGTCCGATCGTCGAGCGGGTCACCCCTCACCCCGGCCCCGCTCGCCCCTCACACCTCGCCCGCTCGCCCCCTCGCCCCGCTCACCGCTGCCCCGGTCCTGCTCAGCCTTCGAAGTCCCGGGCGGCGGCGCGCAGCGGGCGCAGCATCGCGAAGATCTCCCCGCACTCCTCCGCGTCGTAGGCGCCGAGCCCGAAGTCCATCGCCATCAGGTCCCGCGTCGCCGCCTCCACCACTTCGCGGCCCTTGTCGGTGATGGAGGCGAGGGTGCCCCGACCGTCGTTCGGGTTGGGCCGCTTCTCCACCAGCCCGGAGCGCACCAGCCGGTCCACGGTGTTGGTGACCGAGGTCGGGTGGACCATCAGCCGCTCGCCGATCTTCGACATCGGCAGCTCGCCCGCCTTGGAGAAGGTGAGCAGCACCAGCGCCTCGTAGCGGGCGAAGGTCAGTCCGTACGGCTTGACGACCGCGTCGACCTCGCCCAGCAGGATCTGGTGCGCGCGCATGATCGAGGTGATCGCGGCCATCGAGGGGACGCTGCCCCAGCGCTGCTTCCAGAGCTCATCGGCGCGGGCGATCGGATCGAAGGCGAGACTCAGTGGCTTCGGCACGATCCGACCCTACCGGCCGGTCATATGCCGGTCAGCCCCGTCTCGCCCTTCGGTCCGGAGCCCCCGGCCGCACGGGAATCCGGCCCCGCGCCCGCCCGGGATCACGGTGCGGACGGCCCCCCCGGACCCGGGCGCCGACACCGGTCCGCCGGCCGCGGTGCGCCGGACCTCGACCGCCAGCAGCACGCACACCACCGTGCCGAGCACCCCCGCCCCCGCGACCACCGTACTGACCGCGAACACCTCCGCGGCGGCGCCCGCGAGCACCATGCCCACGCCCTGGACGGTCATCAGTCCGGCCGTGTGCACCGTCATCGCCCGGCCCCGCAGCCCCGGGGGCACCGCGTCCACGAACCACCGGTCGGCGCCCAGGGTGTAGGCGAAGCCCGCCCCGCCCAGGAACAGCAGGAGCACCGCCCAGCCGGGCCCCGGGACCAGGACGTACCCGGTCAGCGGCAGCAACAGCAGGGCGCCGAGCGGGAGGGCGATCCGCTCCCGGGTGCGCGGCCGGAGCGCGGCGCCCACCCAGAGCTCCGCGAGGACGGTGCCCACCGGCATCGCGCACATCAGCAGTCCCACCACGGCGGTCCCCGCCCCGATCTGGTCCGCGTACGCGGCGGCCAGCGCCTCCGGGACGACCACGAACATCGGCGGCACCCACAGGAACAGCAGCAGGGCGCGCAGCCTGCGGTGGGCGAGGACCGCACGGACCCCGTTCAGCGAGTACCGGGCCAGCGATCCCCCGTCCGGCGTCTCACCGTCCGACGCCTCCCCGTCCGGCGCTTGGCGGGCCGGCCGCCGCCGGGTTCCGCACCGCAACAGCACCGCCGACAGCAGGAACGTCCCCAGGGTGATCACCAGGGCGCCCCGCGGGGACACCACGGTCAGCAACAGCCCGCCCAGACCGAAGCCGACGAGGACCGCGCTCTGCGAGACGATCCGCAGCAGCGAACGCCCCAGCACGAAGCGGTCGCCCGGGCCGAGGACGTCGGCGAGGGTCGCCATCCGGGTGCCGTTGAAGACCGGCGCGACCAGCGCGATGGCGCAGCGCAGCGCCAGCAGCCCGGCGACCGGGGTCAGCGGCAGCGCCATCAGCGCCGCGCACCCCGCGCACACCAGGTCGCAGACGACGAGCACCCGCCGCGCCGGGTACCGGTCGGCGATCCCGGCCAGCAGGGTGCCGCCGACGAGGTACGGCAGCATGCCGAGCGCGAAGGCCAGCGCGCTGAGGAACGGCGAGCCGGTCAGCCGGTACACGAGCACGGTCAGGGCGATCTCGCTGACGACGACGCCGAGCAGCGAGAACAGGTGCGCGGTGAAGATCCAGCGGAACTCCACCACCCGGAAGACGTCCCGGTAACCGTCACGCCCACCCCCACCCCCACCCTCGCCCTCGCCCTCACGGACACCATCACCATCACCATCGCGGCCGGGCACCGTCCCGGCGGCGGGGAGTTCCTCCGTCCCCGCCGCCCCTCCCTCATGTCCCTGCGGTTCCTCCGTCATGGGAAGCCACCCTGGGCCCCCCTCGGGGCCCGGCATACTGATTCGCCCCCAGCCGAATCCACCGCCGTCCGGGAGGCCCCGTGCCGATGCGTCTGTACTTCACCCCGGACGACCTGCTGGCGTCCCGGTTCGCCATCTCCCCGCTCTGGGAGACGCAGGAGGCGGTCCGCACCCTGCGGCGCCCGGACCGGCACGGCTACCACCCGCGCTGGCTGCGGCGGATCGAGGAGACGGGCCAGCCGCTCGACCTCGCCCCGATCTGGCTGCTGATGCCGCACCGCGGGCACAGCCCCGACTGGTTGGGCCCGCCGCCGATCGGCCCGGCCGCCTCGTTCGCCGAGGAGATCGCCGCCGTGCGCGCCGCCGATCCGGACGCCGCCCGCGCGGAGATGGTGACGGCCCTGGGCCACACCCCGGGCGCGGCGGACACCGTCCTCGGCCGGACGTTGTTGGCGGACCCCGCCCGCGCGGTTCGGGACGTGGCGGACCTGTTGGAACGGGCCTGGCAGGTCCTGGTGGAGCCGGACTGGCCCCGATTGCGCGCCCTGCTGGAAGCGGACGTCGCCTACCACTCCCGGCGGCTCGCGGACATCGGACTGGGCGCGCTACTCGGCGAGTTGGACCGGCGGATGGCGTGGGCGGACACCACCCTCACCGTGGCCTTCCACGGCGAGCACGAACGGCAGCTGGACGGCCGGGGGTTGGTGCTGATGCCGAGCGTGTTCTCCTGGCCGGACGTGATCGGCGGCCACGAACCGCCCTGGCAACCCACCCTGGTCTACCCGGTGCGGGGCATCGGCGGACTGTGGAGCGGCGACCCGGCGGCGCCGGAGCGGGGGCACGCGGCGCTGGCCCGGCTGCTGGGGGCGAACCGGGCCGCGGTGCTGGCCGCGCTGGACGAGTCGGCGAGCACCACGGCACTGGCCCAGCGGCTGGGCCTCGCCCCGTCCTCGGTGTCCGCCCATCTGACCGCGCTGCGGGACGCCGGCCTGCTCACCGCCCGCCGGTACGGCCACCGGGTGCTGTACGAGCGGACCCCGCTGGGCATGGCCCTGCTGTCCGGCGGCGAGTGACCCGGGGCGGGCGGGGACATGAAGGCTCCCGGTCGTGGGCAACACGCCACCCGAGCCACCCCGTTGCGGCGGCCCACCTGTGATGGGGTGGGACGTTCCGCCGGAAGACGCTCCGGCGGCCCACCGAAGGGGAGGCCCATGACGGCACGGGGACACCAGGACGTACGGGGACACCAGGACATACGCAGCGGCTCCGGGGAGTCGGGCACCCGACGCCGGGCGGTGCTCGGTGCGGGCGCCGGGCTGGCCGCGCTGAGCGTGGTCGGCGCCCCGGGAACCGCCCGGGCGGCGTCGCGGGGGCGCGCGTCCGGGATCGGCCGGGAACTGCGCGCACTGGAACAGCAGCACGACGCCGAACTAGGGGTCTTCGCCCGCAACATGGCGACCGGCCAGACCGTCCGCCACCGGGCCGGCACCCTGTTCCCGATCTGCTCGGTCTTCAAGACCCTCGCCGCGGCCGCCGTCCTGCGCGACCTGGACCGCGACGGCGAGTTCCTGGGCAAACGGCTCTTCTACACCGCCGAGGAGGTCGAGAAGATCCCGCACTCGCCGGTCACCGACGACCAGGTGCACATCGACCACGGCATCACCATCGCCGAACTGTGCGACGCGACCATCCGGTACAGCGACAACTTCGCGGCCAATCTGCTGCTGCGCGAGTTGGGCGGCCCGACCGCGATCACCCGGTTCTGTCGTTCGCTCGGCGACCGGGTGACCCGGCTCGACCGGTGGGAGCCCGAACTGAACTCGGCGGAACCCGACCGGGTCACCGACACCACCACCCCGGCGGCCATCGGGGCGACCTACGCCCGGCTGGTCCTCGGCAACGCGCTGGCCGGTGCGGACCGCGCCCGCCTGACCGACTGGATGCTGCGGAACACCACCAGCGGGACCCGCTTCCGCAAGGGGCTGCCCGCCGACTGGACGCTGGCCGACAAGACGGGCGGCGGGAGGTACGGCACCAACAACGACGCGGGCGTGGCCTGGACCCCGGACGGCACGCCGGTGCTGCTCGTGGTGCTGAGCACCCGCTTCACGGAGGCGGCCCCGGCCGTGGACCCGCTGATCGCGTCGACGGCCGAACTGTTGGCGAAGACCCTGGGCTGACGGGCGCGGGGTGACCGTCCGCGGTGCGCTCCTGCGGGGCCGCACCGCGGACGGCGTCCGTCACGGCTGCGGCCGGGCGACCCAGCGGTCAAGCGCGTCGACGGTGTTCTCCGGCGCGGTGTTGAAGCACAGCCGGATGCCGGGCGCCGCTTCGACGAGGACGTTGACCAGCCGCTCGAACAGCAGGGTGTGCTCGGGGAGCGCCCGCACGCCGGCCCCGATCATCGCCAGGCCGACGGCGTGCTCACCGAGTGCCCTGCGCACGCTCGCCTCGGCGTCGTCCGCCGAGGTGCCGATCAGACAGCTCACGACGTCGAACCCGGCCTCCCGCAGCGCCGCGTGCCCGAGGGCGATCCGCGCGGTGAGCTGTGCCTCGTCGATCCCGTCGGGCAGTTGGCTGTAGTCGATCGCACTCGGGTGCAACCCGATGGTCAGCACCTTCGTGTCGCTCGGTAACACACTCCCGGTCGCCGGCACACCCATCGGTGAACCCCCCTGACTCGTCTGGCGGTTGATCCCTCCGGTGTACCACGAGGCCCGAACCCCTCCCCCGCCGAACGGGGGTGCGCTCCTGCGGGGACGCCGCCCGGCCCCGTGAAATTGCCTTGCCCCGCTCCGACTTCGCGTCTTGAGTGACCCCATGGGCCGACGAGGGAACGGGGCACGATCCGTGGGGCAGCGACAGCAGTTGGAGCAGCGGTTCCTGGGCGGGACGGGGCTGCGCGTCAGCGAACTGTGCCTGGGCACCATGACGTTCGGCAGCAGTGCGGACGAGGGGGCGTCGCACCGCATGCTGGACGCGTTCACCGAGGTGGGCGGCACCTTCATCGACACGGCGGACATCTACGGGCAGGGCGCCTCCGAGGAGGTCCTGGGCCGCTGGCTGGGGGCCCGCGGCAACCGCGACGAGCTCGTCATCGCCACCAAGGTGTTCGGGTCGTTGGGCGAGGGCGGCGGAAACGATTCGGGCCTGAGCCGCAAGCACGTCCTGGCCGCGGTGGAGGGCAGCCTGCGTCGCCTCGGCACGGACTACATCGACCTGTACCAGACGCACATGTGGGACGTGGAGACGCCGATCGAGGAGACCCTCTCGACGCTGGACACCCTCGTCCGGGACGGCAAGGTGCGCTATCTGGGCGCGAGCAGTGTGACGCCGTCGCAACTACAGAAGGCACTCGACGTGGCGCGGTTCCACCGCTGGGAGCCGTTCGTCTGCCTCCAGCCGCTCTACAACCTGCTGGCGCGGGAGCTGGAGTGGGAGTTGCTGCCGCAGAGTGCGGCGGAGGGCGTCGGAGTCATCCCCTGGAGCCCCCTCCAGGGCGGCTGGCTCTCGGGCAAGTACCGGCGCGGCATGACCGCGGCGCCCGCGGGTTCGCGC
This sequence comes from Streptomyces sp. NPDC005955, assembly GCF_042871255.1. Taxonomy (NCBI): domain Bacteria; kingdom Bacillati; phylum Actinomycetota; class Actinomycetes; order Kitasatosporales; family Streptomycetaceae; genus Streptomyces; species Streptomyces sp. NPDC005955. The sequence continues at coordinate 46,655 of NZ_JBIAIF010000017.1, forward strand.
GAGGCCGCCGTCCAGGAACAGCAGGGCCGGGAGAGCTGGCGGGACCGGGACACCGAGGAGACGTGGCGGGTCGTGGACGCGGTGCTCGCCGTCGCCGACGAGACGGAGCGCACCCCGGCCCAGGTGGCGCTGCGCTGGCTGCTGCAACGCCCGGGCGTCACGGCACCGATCGTGGGGGCGCGCACCCTGGAGCAGCTGACGGACAACCTCGGGGCGAGCGGCTGGCAGCTGACCCCGGAGCAGGAAGCGCGCCTGACGGCGGCGAGCGAGCGTCCGTTGCCGCACCCCTACGACGTGCTCGCCCGCCCTCAGGAACGCTCACGCCCCGCCCGCCGGGCCTCCTGAGTCAGCTGCGCTCCACCTCGGCCATGAGGAGGCGCAGCGTCAGCGAGTGCTTCTCGCGCGGGAGTCCGTCCAGGGCCGTGCGGGCGTACGCCACGCCGCCCGTCCGGTCCCCGGAGCGCGCGAGCATCAGCCCCCGGTGCAGTTCGAGGTGCGTGGCGAAGCGGGGCAGGACGGCCGGCAGCTCCCGTCGCGCGGCGTCCTGCGCCCGGACCGCCGCGTCCTCGTCCCCGAGGCGAGCCGCGAGCAACGAGACGAAGACGTTCATGCGCCACCAGGGCACGGCGTAGTCGGAGGTCTGTTCGGCGGAGGCCACCGCGTCGAACACCCGGCGCCCCTGGCGCATGAGCTGTCGCGCGGTCGCACGATCTCCCCGGACGGCCGCGGCGTGCGCCTTCCCCATGGTCGCGTTCAGCAGCCCGAGCGAGGGCTTGTCGCTGATCGCCATCGCCTGGTCGGCCAACACGTCGGCGATGCCGAGGGACGCCCCCTCGTACCCCAGGGCGATCGCCGCCCGCCCCCGTACCCACACCCGGGTGTGGTCGTCGCCCGACTCGTCGGCCGCCCGAGCTGCCGCGCGGTACCAGTTCACGGCCCTGGAGCCGTCGGAGCCGGGGAACGTCTTGGCGTAGAGCGTCATGAGCCGCGCGGCGACGGACCACAGCTGAGGCGTGTCCAGTTGCTGCTGCACCACGACCAGCTCGCCCGTCACGCGACGCTGGATGTCGGCGGCTCCCAGGCTCATGTACTCGGTCCCGTACGTGGCCAGCTTCGCTTCCCAGCCGTCCGCCGAAGGCCCGTCGGTCAGTCGCGCGGCGAACCCCGCACTGAGCAGGTCGGAGGCCACGGCGGGGGCTATGGCGGTCGCCGCCACATCGGTCAGGAACGTACGGCGCTTCACTTCACCCTCAAGCACGGCTAGGGGAACGTCCAGGACGGCCGACAGACACCGGAGGTAGTAGGGCCCCGGTGTGACTTTGGAACGTTCCCAACGGCTGATGTACTCCCGATCCAGGTTCGTTCCGAAGGCGCCGTTGACAGCGGATGCCAGTCGCCCCTGCGACCAGCCGCGAGCCTTGCGGAGGTCTGCGATGAGTTCCCCGATGGACATGGGGCCATGATGCCCCCGCGGCACCGCTGAACAGCGCAAGCTCCCGCGCAGCAGGGCCACTTGCCCCTAGGGATGCCACTACCCGGCGCCTGTTGAACCGCCGAGGGTGGGGTGTACCGAAACGATGGCGGAGGTAGCAGACATGACGACCGACCCCGTGCGCCACGGCCCCCCGCCCGGCAGTCCCCCCGACCCCCAGCAGCCGCCCCCCGGCGAACGCCCCCTGTTGACCCTCCGGGTGTCCCGTGACGGCGGCCGGACCTGGGGCGACCCCCAGGGCGTGTACGCGTCGACGAAACCGGCGCCGATACTCACCTCGGTCTGGCCGACCTGTGCGTGCCCCCGGTGCGCGGCGCGGGCGTAGGCGCGGGCGTGGCGACAGCGTGCCCGTACGCGTGACGGCCGCCCCCGGTCCAGGGGCGGCCGTCACGAAGAGCGTGCGGTACGGAGGGCTCAGCCGTCGGCGAGGAACCGTTCGACGGTCTCGACCTTGGAGGTGAGGCCGTCGCCGACCCCGGGGCGGAGGTCCGCCTTGAGCACCAGCGAGACCCGCGGAGCGCGCGCCTCCACCGCGGCGACGGCCCGCTTGACGACGTCCATGACCTCGTCCCACTCACCTTCGACGGAGGTGAACATCGCGTCCGTACGGTTCGGAAGCCCGGACTCGCGGACGACCCGGACGGCGTCGGCGACGTACTCCCCCACGTCCTCGCCGACGCCGAGCGGGGTGACGGAGAAGGCGACGATCATGCCTGGACGACCCCCTCGCGGCGGGCGCGCGCCGCGATGACCTCGGCCTCGGCCTCGTTCTTGAGGCGCCGCTCCGCGACGAACCCGCCGAAGGGCAGGACCGACAGCACGAAGTACAGGGCGGCGGTGCCCAGCGACCACTTGGTGCGGTTCCAGGCGTCCAGCCAGAAGACCACGTACACGACGAACAGCAGACCGTGGATCATGCCCATGGCGGGCACCGCATTGAAGTCGGTCGTCCGCTTGAGGACCGAGCAGACGAGCAGCAGCAGGAACGAGATGGCCTCGGGCGCCGAGACCAGGCGCAGGCGGCGGAGTGCGGATGCGGTCTTGATGTCCACGGGGGAGGGTCACCTTCGGGCTTCGGGAGGAGTACGGATCGGCTCCGCACGCTTTGTGAACGTGTGCACAAGCGTCCCCATTGTGGCATCGGGGTCGGCGCGGCCCCAGCCCGGGGTGCCCGCCGGGAACGACGGATGCGTCACAGTCGCGCACCGGATGCCGGCACCGGTGTCACGAGCCGGTGCCGCTCGCCCGGGGGCCCTGTGCCCCGGCACCGGGGTCCGGTTACCGTCGCAGGGTGGCAACGTTCCGGCTCCAAGGGAGCAAAGTGCTCGCCGTCGACATGTCCGGCGACACGGTCAGGGCGAAGAACGGCTCGATGGTCGCGTACGACGGCCAGGTGAGCTTCAAGAAGATGAGCGGCGGCGGTGAGGGGCTGCGCGGGATGGTCACCCGCCGCCTCACCGGCGAGCAGCTCACCGTGATGGAGGTGAAGGGCCAGGGCACCTGCTGGTTCGCCGACCGGGCGAGCGAGATCAACCTGGTGCAGCTGCACGGCGACAAGCTGTACGTGGAGGCGAGCAACCTGCTCGCCACCGACGCCGGGCTGCGCACCGGGACCACCTTCACCGGGCTGCGCGGCGCGACCCAGGGCGGCGGTCTGTTCACCACGACCGTGGAGGGCACCGGGCAGGCCGCACTGACCTCGGACGGTCCGGCCGTCGTGCTGCGGGTGACCCCGCAGTACCCGCTGTCGGTGGACCCGGGCGCGTACGTGGCCCACCAGGGCGACCTGCGGCAGACCTTCCAGGCGGGGGTGACCTTCCGCACGCTCATCGGGGAGGGCGGCGGCGAGGCGTTCCAGATCCGCTTCGAGGGCGACGGACTGGTGTACGTGCAGCCCAGCGAGCGCAACACGGTCGGAGGGGACGTCTGATGCCGTTCCGTGAGATCAACTCGAAGATGATCGAGGCGACCGTGGTGTCCGGGCAGCGGCTGTTCAGCCAGCGCGGGGCGATGCTCGCCTACCGGGGCGACGTGACGTTCACGCCCAACGTCCAGGGCGGTCAGGGCGGGCTGACCTCGATGATCGGGCGCCGCGTCGCGGGGGAGTCGACCCCGCTGATGACCGTCGAGGGCAACGGGACGGTCCTGTTCGGGCACGGCGGCCACCACGTCCAGGTGATCCCCCTGACCGGGGACACCCTGTACGTGGAGGCGGACCGGTTGCTGGCCTTCGACGGGACGCTCCAGCAGGGCACGATGTTCCTCGGTGCGCAGGGCGGGGTCATGGGCATGGTGCGCGGCCAGGTGACGGGGCAGGGCCTGTTCACCACCACGCTCCAGGGCCACGGTTCGGTGGCCGTCATGGCGCACGGCGGAGTGATCGAACTGCCGGTCACCCCGCAGCGCCCGGTGCACGTCGACCCGCAGGCGTACGTGGCGCACCGCGGCGAGCTCCGCAACAAGCTGTCGACGGCCCTGGGCTGGCGGGACATGGTGGGCCGGGGTTCGGGCGAGGCGTTCCAGCTCGAACTGAGCGGCCAGGGCGTGGTGTACGTCCAGGCGTCGGAGGAGAAACTGTGAGCACACCGAGCAAGTACGGGGCGCCGGGACCGGTGGTGCACGACCCCACGACCCTGCCGTCGGACGACAACGTCGACAGTTACACCTTCTGCGTGGAGCTCGCGCACAGCGAGTGGTTCCTCCAGAAGGGCAAGATGATCGCCTACTACGGGTCGATCGAGTTCAACGGGATCGGCCACGGCCGTCTCGACCGGCTGGTGCGCACCTCGTTCCACTCCCCCCTGCACGCCAGTGACTGGGTGGTGGCCGCGGGGACGGGCAAGCTGCTGCTCGCCGACCGGGCGTTCGACGTCAACTCTTTTGACCTGGATGACGGCAACCTGACGATACGCTCGGGCAATCTGCTCGCTTTTCAGCCAAGTCTCGCGCTCAAGCAATCGATCGTTCCGGGGTTCCTGACGCTGATCGGGACCGGCAAGTTCGTCGCCGCTTCGAACGGTCCGGTGGTCTTCATGGAACCCCCGCTGCGCGTCGATCCGCAGGCGCTGGTGGGCTGGGCGGACTGCCCCTCGCCGTGCCACCACTACGACCACGCCTACATGACCGGCGTGATCGGCGGTCTACGTGCGCTGACGGGGCTCGGCGGGACGTCCGGGGAGGAGCACCAGTTCGAGTTCGTGGGTGCGGGTACGGTACTGCTCCAGTCCAGCGAGCGGTTGATGGCGGAGCAGGACACGGGGGCGGTGCCGCACCAGGCGGGCGTGCCCGGAAACCACGGCGCACCCGGGCAGGGCGTACCGCGCCTTCCCGGACAGCTCGGGGACCTGCAACGTCGCTTCGGGCTGTGAGCGGTAGTCTGCGGAGTGTGACATCGAACGCGTGCGCAGAGTCACACCCCCAAAGTTCGTTAACAATTCAACCTCTTAGGGTAGAATAGGATTCATGGAGACCGAGACGGCTACCCCCTGGCTGACCGACGCCGAGCAGAGCGCCTGGCGCACCCACCTGGAGGTCAACCGCCTGCTACAGCACCAATTGGAGAAGGACCTCCAGCCGTTCGGCCTGACGATCAACGACTACGAAATCCTCGTCAACCTCTCGGAGACCGATGAGCACCGGATGCGCATGAGCGACCTCGCCGCGTCCACGCTCCAGTCCAAGAGCAGACTGTCCCACCAGATCACGCGGATGGAGAACGCGGAACTGGTGCGCCGCGAGCACTGCGAGTCCGATCGCCGGGGGCTGTTCGCCGTGCTCACCGAGCACGGCTTGGAGACCATGCGCAAGGTGGCACCGCACCACGTCGCCTCCGTACGACGGCACTTCATCGACCTGATCGGTCCGGAAGACCTCGAAACGCTCCACAAGTCGCTCACCCCGATCGCGGAGCACCTGCGCGTCCAGCGCGGCAGGCTCTGACCCCACCGACCGGGCGAGGGCCAAGCCCGGTCCCCGCCCCCCGGGCCACCGCCCGGGGGCGTCGGCCGCTCCCCGCGCTGACCGAGGGCACCCACCCCCGACCCACGGCACCGCGGACCCACGACACCGGGCGCCCCGATCCGGGGTGCCCGCCCTCGTCACACCCCCGTGTCCGCCAGCCCCTTGGACCGCCGGACCCCGTGACCGCCGGGCCCGGCGACCGTCAGGCGCCGGCGAGCGGGAGCACCAGCTCGAACAGGGCACCGCCCGCAGCCGAGCTCCGCACCGTGAGGGTGCCCCCGTGCCGCAGGGCCACGTCCCGGGCGATCGCCAACCCGAGCCCCGCCCCGCCGTCGTCCCGGCTGCGGGCGTCGTCCAACCGCACGAACCGTTCGAAGATCCGCTCCCGCTCCGCCTCCGGCACCCCGTCCCCGTCGTCCCCGACGGCGAGCACCGCGGACCCGTCGCGCACCCCGACCGTCACCCGCACGCCCGTGGCCGCGTGCCGCTGGGCGTTGTCCACCAGATTGCCCAGCACCCGGGTCAACTGTCCTCGGGAACCCGCCACTTCGACGTCCTCGACGAGCTCCTGCTCTACGGGCACCCGGTCGCCGACCCGCTGGGACAGTTCCTCCCGGGCCAGCGCCGCGAGGTCCAGCCGCGCGTCCCCCGGCCGCTCCCCCGCGTCCAGCCGGGCGAGCAACAACAGGTCCGCGGCCAGCTGTTGGAGCCGCACCGTGTCCGCGACCGCACCCTCCAGATCCAGCAACTCGGGGTGTGCGGCGCCCACTTCCAGCTGGGTGCGCAGCGAAGCGATCGGGCTGCGCAACTCGTGGGAGGCGTCGGCGACGAACCGGCGCTGCCGCTCCACCGACGACTCCAGGGCGGCCAGCGTGACGTTGGTGGTGCGCGCGAGCCGGGCGATCTCGTCATGGGTGCCCGGCACCGGAACGCGCCGTCGCAGGTCCTCGGAGGCAGTGATCGCCGCCATCTCCTGCCGGATGTCCGCAACGGGTCGCAGCGCCCGCCGGGTCACCAGCCAGGTCACCCCGCCCACCACGCCGAGCAGCAGCGGGAAGCCGATGAGCATCGCGGTCGTCGCCGTGTCGACGGCGCTGCGCTCCGCGGAGAGCGGGGCGCCCGCGTACACCCGTAGCTCGCCCTTGTCGGGAGCCTCCAGGTCGATCCGGGCGAACAGGTACGCGGCGGACTCCCCGTCCACGGTCGCCGTGCCGTCGCTGTGCACCGGTTCGTCGGAGATCTCCCCCCGCTCCCGGTCCTCGGGGTCGGCGGCCTCGTCGTCGGCCCGGTCGTCCCGGTCGTGCGCGTCCTCGGAGTCCTCGCCGTCGCGGTCCTTCGCGCCGTCGGACGCGGGCGGCCCGGAGTGCGGGCGCACCTCGTCCGAGGCCGTGCCGCTGATGCGCTCCAGCCCCTCGCTGACGGCGACCACCCGGTCCTGCGCGTCGAGGACCTGTACGGGGCGGCCGTCCTCGCCGTCGGGCAGGTCCAGCTCGCGGTAGCCCACGCCGGACACCAGTTGGGAGGCGACCCGGTTGGCGGTGGAGTCCGCCTGGCTGCCCGCCTGACCGATGAGGCTGGCGCGCAGCGCGAGCAGCAGCCCGGCGCCGACGGCGACCAGCGCGACGGCCACCACGAGCGTCGCCCCCAGGGTGGCCCGGGCGCGGACCGAGCCGAACAGCCGTCTCATCGCCCGGTCTCCAGGCGGTAGCCGGCGCCGCGCACGGTCCGGATGAGGGAGGCCCCCAGCTTGCGGCGGAGCGCGCTCACGTACACCTCGACGATGTTGGGGTCGCCGTCGTACGCGAAGTCCCAGACGTGTTCCAGGATCTCGCTCTTGGAGACCACCTCCCCGGACCGCAGGAGCAGCTGCTCCAGTACGGCGAACTCCTTCGCGGTGAGGGGTACTTCGTCCGGGCCGCGCCGCACCTGATGGGCGGCGGTGTCCACCACGAGGTCGCCGAGGACGTGCACGGGCGAGCCGCCGACGCGTCCGCGGCGCCGCAGCAGGGCCTTGACCCGGGCGACGAGCACCACATAGGAGAACGGTTTCGTCAGGTAGTCGTCGGCCCCGGTGTCGAGCCCCTCGGCCTCGTCGTACTCGCCGTCCTTCGCCGTGAGCATCAGGATCGGTTCGTCGTGGCCCGCGGCGCGCAGGGCGGCGCAGATCCGGTAGCCGTTCATGCCGGGCAGCATGATGTCGAGGACGACCAGGTCGTAGGCGCCCTCACTGGCCCGGTGCAGCCCTTCGAGCCCGTCGTGGACGACGTCCACGGCGAACCCTTCGGCGGTCAGTCCCCGGGCGAGCGACAGTGCGAGCCGCTTCTCGTCCTCCACGATCAAAAGGCGCATGTGCACAGCCTCCCAAACGGAACCTGAAGATCCCTTCAGCCGGTTTCAGCATCGCTTCAGCATGTCTTCTGCAGATTGGTTACCGCAGACACCGAACAAGCACCGAACTGCGGACTCGGGAGGGTTCATGAAGCGCAAGGTCCTGATCGCCGCCATCACTGGCGCACTGCTGGTGGGCACGGGCACGGCCACGGCCGTCGCGGTGGCGGGTGCCGACGGCGGTGACGACGACCGGACGGTGCAGAAGTCCAGCGTCCAGCTGACCGACGACGCCGGCGACGACAACGACGACCGTGACGACAAGGACGACCGCGAGGACGACCGCGAGGACGACCGTGCGGACGACCGGGACGGACGGGACGACGACCGCGAGGACACCGGCCGGCTCCCCGCCGGCGTGAAGGTCACCGCGGCCGACGCGATCGCCACCGCTCTGGGCGAGCGCTCCGGCACCGCCGTCTCCGTCGACCTGGACGAGGACGACGGCAAGGTCGCCTGGGACATCGAGGTGATCGACGGCAAGCGGGACGTGTACACCGTCGTCGTCGACCCCGGCACCGGCAAGGTCCTCGGTTCGTCCCTCGACAAGGACGACTCCGACGACAAGGACGACCGGAACGACACCAAGAACGAGCTGGCCGTGGCGAAGGGCGCCGCGGTGAGCGCCCAGCAGGCGGCGGAGGTGGCCGCCGCGAAGGGCACCGTGATCTCGCTGGACCTCGACGAGGACGGCAAGAAGGGCGCCTGGGACGTCGAGGTGCTGAGCAACGGCACCGAGCGCGACTGGACGGTCTCGCTCGACACGGCCAAGACCGTGCCCGCCAAGGACACGGCGGACTCCGACGACTCCGACGGCTCCGACGACTGAGGCCGAGGCCGCTGACCCCACCGGGCCCGGACCCCACCGGGCCCGGACCCCACCGGGCCCCGGACGTCAGCCCTCGGTCAGCGCCCGGGTCAACACGTCGGCCGCCGTGTAGGGGTCGGTACGGCCCGCGGCGACGTCCTCGGCGAGCCCCCGGAGCCGACGGTCCCCGTGCAGGTCGGCCAGCCGTTCCCGCAAGGCGGTGACGGCGATCGTCTCGACCTCACGGGCCGCACGCGCCCGCCTGCGATGGAGGAGAACCCCCCGTTCCTCCATCCAGGCGCGGTGTTTCTCCAGGGCTTCGACGACCTCGTCGATGCCCTGGGCCCGGGCCGCGACGGTCCGGACGATCGGCGGACGCCAGTCCCCCGGGCCGCGGGCCTCCCCCAGGCCCAGCATGTGGTTCAGCTCCCGGGCGGTGGCGTCGGCACCGTCCCGGTCGGCCTTGTTCACCACGTACAGGTCGCCGATCTCCAGGATCCCCGCCTTCGCGGCCTGGATGCCGTCCCCCATCCCCGGGGCGAGCAGCACCGCACAGGTGTCGGCCTGGGCGGCGATCTCCACCTCGGACTGGCCCACCCCGACCGTCTCCACCAGGATCACGTCGCAGCCGGCGGCGTCCAGGACCCGGATGGCCTGCGGCGCCGCCCAGGCCAGCCCGCCGAGGTGGCCGCGGGTGGCCATCGACCGGATGTAGACGCCCGGGTCGGAGGCGTGGTCGGACATCCGCACCCGGTCCCCGAGCAGTGCGCCCCCGGAGAACGGGGACGAGGGGTCGACGGCGAGCACCCCGACCCGCTTGCCCTGGCGTCGGTAGGCGGTGACGAGCGCCGAGGTGGTCGTCGACTTGCCGACGCCGGGCGGCCCGGTGAGGCCCACCACGTAGGCGTTGCCGGTGAGGGGGGCCAGGGCGGCCATCACCTCGCGCAGTTGCGGCGACGCCCCCTCCACCAGGGTGATCAGCCGGGCGACGGCCCTCGGCCGCCCGCTGCGGGCTGCGGCCACCAGCGAGGAGACGTCACTGTTCACGCGCACGGTTCCCTTCCTGGGACCGCGGACGACGCTGCCCGCGGTCGCTTCGGTTGTGCTGCCCGCGACGGTGCGGTCAGCCCTTCGGCACCCGGACGATCAACGCGTCGCCCTGGCCGCCGCCCCCGCACAGCGCCGCCGCGCCGATGCCGCCGCCGCGCCGCTTCAGCTCCAGTGCGAGGTGCAGGACGAGCCGGGCGCCGGACATCCCGATCGGATGGCCGAGGGCGATGGCGCCCCCGTTGACGTTCACCTTTTCCGCGGACACCCCGAGGTCCTGCATTGACTGGTGGGCGACCGCGGCGAACGCCTCGTTGATCTCGATGAGGTCGAGGTCGTCGACGCCGATGCCCTCCTTGCCGAGGGCGTGCAGCACGGCCCGGGACGGCTGGGAGTGCAGGGAGTTGTCGGGGCCCGCGACATTGCCGTGGGCGCCGATCTCGGCGATCCAGTCCAGGCCCAGTTCCCGGGCCTTCGCCTTGCTCATGACGACGACCGCGGCGGCCCCGTCGGAGATCTGGGAGGCGGACCCGGCGGTGATGGTGCCGTCCGCGGCGAAGGCGGGGCGCAGCTTGCCCAGCGACTCGGCGGTGGTGTCGGCCCGGATGCCCTCGTCCCGGTCGACCAGCACCGGTTCGCCGCGCCGCTGGACCACCTCGACCGGCGTGATCTCGGCCGCGAAGACACCGTTCTTCTGGGCCGCGGCGGCCCGCTGGTGCGACTGCGCGGCCAGCGCGTCCTGCTCGGCGCGGCCGATGCCGAGGCGGGTGTTGTGCTTCTCGGTGGACTCCCCCATGGCGATGGACTCGAACGGGTCGGTCAACCCGTCGTGCGCCATCACGTCGAGCATTTCGATCGCCCCGTACTTGTGGCCCTCGCGCGACTTGGGCAGGAGGTGGGGGGCGTTGGTCATGGACTCCTGGCCGCCCGCGACGACCACGTCGAACTCACCGGCGCGGATCAGCTGGTCGGCCAGCGCGATCGCGTCCAGCCCGGAGAGACAGACCTTGTTGATGGTGAGCGCGGGCACGTCCATCGGGATGCCCGCCTTGACGGCGGCCTGCCGGGCGGGGATCTGGCCGGCGCCGGCCTGGAGCACCTGCCCCATGATCACGTACTGCACCTGGTCGCCGTCGATCCCGGCCCGCTCCAGTGCGGCCTTGATGGCGAATCCGCCGAGGTCAGCGCCCGAGAAGGACTTCAGGGAGCCGAGCAGACGGCCCATGGGCGTGCGTGCTCCCGCGACGATCACTGAGGTGGTACCGGTCGTTCCCGACATGACGGGTGATCCCCTTTCAGCGTGCTGCTGAGAAGTGAACGAGGGTTTACTTCAAATGTACTGAGCGGTACGCCCCGGGGTCATCGCCCGTCGAGTGTGACGGCGCACACCTTGCGTGACCCCGTGCGGACCGATGGACTAGGGGGATGCTGACGCGTATCGATCACATCGGGATCGCCTGCTTCGACCTCGACAAGACGGTCGAGTTCTACCGTGCCACGTACGGCTTCGAGGTGTACCACTCCGAGATCAACGAGGAGCAGGGCGTCCGTGAGGCGATGCTGAGGATCAACGGTACGGACGACGGCGGCGCCACCTACCTGCAGCTGCTCGAACCGGTCCGTGAGGACTCCCCGGTCGGCAAGTGGCTGGCCAAGAACGGGGAGGGCGTCCACCACGTCGCGTTCGGCACCGCCGACGTGGACGCCGACGCGGCGGACATCCGCGACAAGGGCGTACGGGTCCTGTACGAGGAGCCCCGGCGCGGCTCGATGGGCTCCCGGATCACCTTCCTGCACCCCAAGGACTGCCACGGGATCCTCACCGAACTGGTGACCTCCGCGCCCCCCGCCCCGTCCGACCCGCCCGGGGGACACCCCGCCCCCTGAACCGGTTCCCGTCCCCGTGGACCCCGGGCGGGTCGGACGGGGCGGGGACGTACCGCGCGGTCCGTACGTCTGCGCCGCCCGGCCGGCCCCGCGACGGCACGCCCGGGCCGGGCGCCCCCCGCGTTCCGGCCCTCCGCCGCACCCGCTCCCCCTCCCCTCCCCGCGGTCACCGGGGCCTTCGCACCGTGCGGACCGCGGCGGCAACCAGGGCGCCCCGGCAGGAAAACGTCGTCGGCCAGGCCAAGAGGGAGACGGGGGCCGGTAGGGTTGGCAACGGCCGCCACATCGTTGGGGCGGTCCATGGCCGGGGTCCGGGTGTCGGGGCGTGCGTCGGGGCGGCTGCCCAGGCTCCGCCGGTGATCTGACACCATTTCCCCGGGGGCCCCGTTCGGGCGGATGAACGGTGCTCGTTGGAGAGCGTTACGACCAGGGGACGGATGGGACCGCGCAGTGCGGGGCTACGAACGCCAGGAGCGAGAGCGGGCTGACGTCGACCACCTCTCTCGGTTCGAGGCCGAGATGGAGCGGCTGAAGACCGAGCGGGAGAAGGCCGTTCAGCACGCCGAGGACCGCGGCTACCAGGTCGAAGTGCTACGGGCCAAGCTGCACGAAGCGCGGCGCACCCTCGCGACGCGCCCCGCCTACGACGGCGGGGACCTCGGCTACCAAGCCGAGCAGATGATGCGCAACGCCCAGGTCCAGGCCGAGCAGTTGCGCGCCGACACCGAGCGCGAGCTGCGCGACGTCCGCGCCCAGACCCAGCGACTGCGCCAGGAGCACGCGGAACAGCAGGCCAGACTCCAGTCCGAGTTGCACGCCGAGGCCGTCTCGCGCCGTCAGCAGCTCGACCAGGAACTCTCCGAGCGCCGCGCCACCGTCGAGTCCCACGTCAACGAGAACGTCGCCTGGGCGGAACAACTGCGCGCCCGGACCGAACAGCAGGCCCGCCGACTGCTCGACGAGTCCCGCGCCGAGGCCGAACAGGCGCTCGCCGCCGCCCGCAGCGAGGCCCAGCGCGTCGCCGACGAGGCCCGGCAGCGGGTCGTCGCCGAGGCGGAGTCCGCCCGCACCGACGCCGAAGCCCTGATGCGACGGGCCCGCGCCGACGCCGAACGCATGCTCAACACGGCCTCCGCACAGGCGCAGGAGGCCACCGACCGCGCCGAACAACTGCGCAGCACCACCGCCGCCGAGTCCGACCAGGCCCGCCGTCAGTCCGCCGAACAGGCGCGCGCCGCCGAGGAACGGATGACGGAGGCGGAGACCGCGCTGCGCACCGCGCGCACCGAGTCCGAGAAGCTCCTCACCGAGGCCAAGGACGCCGCCGCGAAACGGCTCGCGAGCGCCGAGTCCGCCAACGAGCAGCGCACCCGGACCGCCAAGGAGCAGGTCGCCCGGCTGGTCGGCGAGGCCACCAAGGAGGCCGAGAACACCAAGGCCGAGGCCGAGCAGCTGGTCGAGGACGCCCGGGCCGAGGCGGAGAAGATCGTCGCCGAGGCCGCCGAGAAGGCCCGTACGGTCACCGCCGAGGAGACCGCCTCCCAGCTCGGCAAGGCCGCCCGCACCGCCGAGGAGGTGCTGACCAAGGCCACCGAGGACGCCCGGGCCACCACCAAGGCCGCCGCCGAGGAGGCCGAACGCCTGCGCGGCGAGGCCGAGGCCGAGGCGGAGCGGCTGCGCGGCGAGGCGAACGACATCGCCGAGCAGCTCAAGGGCGCGGCCCAGGACGACACCAAGGAGTACCGCGCCAAGACGGTCGAGCTCCAGGAGGAGGCCCGCAGGCTGCGCGGCGAGGCCGAGCAGCTGCGGGCCGACGCCGTCGCGGAGGGCGAGCGCATCCGGGGCGAGGCCCGGCGCGAGGCCGTGCAGCAGATCGAGGAGGCGGCCAAGACCGCCGAGGAACTCCTCGCGAAGTCGCGGGCCGACGCGGACGAGCTGCGCAAGGCCGCGCAGACCGAGGCCGAGCGGGTCCGCACCGAGGCGATCGAACGCGCCACGACCCTGCGCAAACAGGCCGAGGAGACCCTGGAGCGCACCCGCGGCGAGGCCGAACGGCAGCGCGCGGAGGCCGAGGAGCAGGCCGAGCAGACCACCTCGGCCGCCGAGCGGGTGGCCCGGGAACTGCGCGAGGAGACCGAGCGGGCGGTATCCGCCCAGCGCGCGGAGGCCGACGAGGAGCTGGCCCGCCTGCGCGGCGAGGCAGAGGACCGGCTGGCCTCCGCCGAGCAGGCGCTGAAGGACGCGCGGGACGAGGCGTCCCGGGTGCGTCGGGAGACCACCGAGGAAGCCGAGCGGCTGCGCACCGAGGCCGCGGAACGCGCCCGCACCCTCCAGGCACAGGCCGAGGAGGAGGCGGAGCGGCTGCGCACCGAGGCCGCGGCGGACGCCGCCACGGCCCGCGCCGAGGGCGAGAACGTCGCCGTGCGGGTGCGCGCGGAGGCCGCCGCGGAGGCGGAACGGCTGTCGGTCGACGCCCGGGAGAAGGCCGACCGGGTGCGTGCGGAGGCCGCCGCGGCGGCCGAGCGGACGGCCACCGAGGCCGCCGAGGCGCTGACCGCCGCGCAGGAAGAGGCGGCGCGACGGCGCCGGGAGGCCGAGGAACTGCTCGGGGCGGCCCGCACCGAGGCCGACCAGGAGCGGGAGCGGGCCCGCACCCGCAGCGAGGAACTGCTCGCCTCGGCGCGCGGACGGGTCGAGGAGGCGCAGACCGAGGCGACCCGGCTGGGCGAGGAGGCGGACCGCCGCGCCACGGAGCTGGTCAGCAGCGCCGAACAGACGGCCCAGTCCGTACGGGACGCGGTGGCCGGGCTCCAGGAACAGGCGCAGGAGGAGGTCACCGGACTGCGCAGCGCCGCCGAACACGCGGCGGAGCGCACCCGGACGGAGGCCCAGGAGGAAGCCGACCGGGTCCGCGCCGATGCGTACGCGGAGCGGGAGCGGGCCGGCGAGGACGCGTCCCGGGTGCGCCGGGAGGCCCAGGAGGAGACCGAGGCGGCGAAGGCGCTCGCGGAGCGCACGGTCAGCGAGGCGATCGCGGAGGCGGAGCGGGTGCGCTCGGACGCCTCCGAGCACGCGCAGCGGGCCAGGACCGAGGCCGCCGACACCATCGGCACGGCCGAGCAGAACGCCTCACGGACCCGGGCCGAGGCCCGGGAGGACGCGAACCGCATCCGCTCCGAGGCGGCGGGCCAGGCCGACCAGCTCGTCGGGGAGGCGAACCGGGAGGCGGAGCGCCTGCGCACGGAGACGACGGCGACGGCCGAACGCACCCGCAGCGAGTCGATGGCACGGGCCGAGCAGATGGTCGCGGAGGCCACCGGCGAGGCGGAGCGGCTGCGGGCCCAGGCGTCGGAGACGGTCGCGTCGGCGCAGCAGCACGCGGAGCGCATCCGCACGGAGTCCGAGCGGATCCGCACCCAGGCCCGTACCGAGGTCGAGCAGGTGCTCGGCGAGGCGCGCAACGCGGCCGAGCGGACGATGGACCAGGCCCGCAAGGACGCCAACAAGCGGCGTTCGGAAGCGGCCGAGCAGGTCGACGCGCTCATCACGGAGGCCGTGTCGGAGGCGGACAAGCTCACCAACGACTCGCAGGAGAAGGCCCGCACGACCACGGCGGACGCCGAGGAGCAGGCCGACACGATGGTCGGGGCGGCCCGTGCGGAGGCCGAACGGCTCGTCGCGGAGGCCACCGTCGAGGGCAACTCGCTGGTGGAACGGGCCCGCACGGACGCGGACGAACTGCTGGTCGGCGCGCGCCGGGACGCCACTGCCATAAGGGAGCGGGCGGAGGAGCTGCGCGAGCGCATCACCGGCGAGATCGAGGAACTGCACGAGCGGGCGCGCCGGGAGTCGTCGGAGGCCATGCGGTCCGCGGGCGAACGGTGCGACGCGCTGGTGAAGGCCGCCGAGGAGCAGTTGGCCGAGGCGCAGGCCAAGGCCAAGGACCTGATGGCGGACGCGAACTCCGAGGCGGGTCGGGTCAGGATCGCGGCCGTGAAGAAGGCCGAGGGCCTGCTGAAGGAGGCCGAGGCGAAGAAGGCCGAGTTGACCCGGGAGGCCGAGCGCCTCCGGTCCGAGGCCGAGCAGCAGGCCAAGCAGACGGTCGACGAAGGACAGCGGGAACTCGACGTGTTGGTGCGCCGCAGGCAGGACATCAATGCGGAGATCTCCCGGGTCCAGGACGTGCTGGAGGCGCTGGAGTCCTTCGAGGCGCCGCCGAGCGGGAACAAACCGGCCGGCGCCGCGGGGGTCAAGGCTCCCGCCGCGGCGGGAGCCGCCCGGCCGAACGGCAAGCCGTCCGGAAGCTAGCCGGGCGCGCGGGCCGTCGGGGTCGCCTGCGGGTGCGCTGCGGTTGCCCGCGCCCCTTCAGGGCGGACCCGGGGCGGGGCGGCGCCCTCGCACTGGAGCGCCCCATGGGGGGCTCGGGGAACTGCGCGAGCAACCACGACGAACCGCAACCTGACGGACGAGCCGGAAACGGCCACCACACTGACGGCCAGTCCACTACGGGCGCAACGCACGACTGCGCGATTCGGCCGAAATCGATGGCGTCTCGTGGCCTCCGGGCCCTTGCCCCACCGATGTCCGTGCTTGTTGGCTGTGGTTGACGGTGTCTCGGCTCCCTACCGGTGGGCTCCGCCACCCAAAAGGGGTGTCATTCTCCGCATCAAAACTGTATCCGCTCGATGACACGCCGTTCCGCCCCCTAGGATTCCCCCTATCACCTCACCGGTCTCATTCGACAGGAACCCCATGAGCGACACTTCCCCCTACGGCTTCGAGCTTGTGCGGCGTGGGTACGACCGCGCTCAGGTGGACGAACGCATTTCCAAGCTCGTCTCCGATCGCGACAGTGCCCTGACCCGGATCACCGCGCTGGAGAAGCGGATCGAGGAACTCCACCTCGAAACGCAGAACGCCCAGGCACAGGTCAGCGACGCCGAGCCGTCGTACGCCGGCCTCGGCGCGCGCGTCGAGAAGATCCTCCGCCTCGCCGAGGAGGAGGCGAAGGACCTGCGCGAAGAGGCCCGGCGCGCCGCCGAGCAGCACCGGGAGCTGGCCGAGTCGGCGGCCCAGCAGGTGCGCAACGACGCCGAGACGTTCGCGGCGGACCGCAAGGCGAAGGCCGAGGACGAGGGCCTGCGGATCGTCGAGAAGGCGAAGGGCGAGGCTTCCTCGCTGCGGGCCGAGGCCCAGAAGGACGCCCAGTCGAAGCGCGAGGAGGCGGACGCCCTCTTCGAGGAGACCCGTGCGAAGGCCGCTCAGGCCGCCGCCGACTTCGAGACCAATCTGGCCAAGCGCCGCGAGCAGTCGGAGCGGGACCTGGCGTCGCGTCAGGCGAAGGCCGAGAAGCGTCTGGCCGAGATCGAGCACCGCGCCGAGCAGCTGCGCCTGGAGGCCGAGAAGCTGCGCACCGACGCGGAGCGCCGCGCCCGCCAGACCGTGGAGACGGCGCAGCGCCAGGCCGAGGACATCGTGGCCGACGCCAACGCCAAGGCGGACCGCATCCGCAGCGAATCCGAGCGTGAGCTGGCGGCCCTCACCAACCGTCGCGACTCCATCAACGCGCAGCTCACCAATGTGCGCGAGATGCTGGCGACGCTCACGGGCGCGGCGGTGGCCGCGGCCAGCTCCCCGGTCGAGGACGAGCCCGTGTCGCGGGGTGTCCCGGCGCAGCAGACCCGGTAGTCGCTGCTCCGCGTTCCCTCACGCGGACCGGCTTCATGTGCCCGGTACGGCCCCGACGGCCGCGCCGGGCACATGCGCGTGCGGGGGCCGGCGGGCTGACGGAGCGGCACCTGGTCACCGGTCCGGGTTCTGTAGGTCCGTACAACAGGCAGGAGCGATCCGCACCGCTTAGCGTGGGGGGATGATCGAGCTCCAGGGGCTGACCAAACGGTTCGGTGACAAGCTGGCGGTGGACGGGTTGACGTTCACCGTGCGACCCGGGATCGTCACCGGGTTCCTCGGTCCCAACGGGGCCGGGAAGTCGACCACGATGCGGATGATGCTGGGACTCGACCATCCGACCGCGGGCGAGGTACGGATCGACGGGCAGCACTACGACCGGCTACGGGACCCGCTCACGGCGATCGGTGCGCTGCTGGACGCCAAGGCGATGCACGGCGGGCGCAGTGCGTACAACCACCTGCTGTGCCTGGCGCAGTCCAACGGCATCCCGCGGGCCCGGGTGGGTGAGGTGCTCGACACGGTGGGCCTGACGGCGGTGGCGAAGAAGAAGGCGAAGGGGTTCTCGCTGGGCATGGGGCAGCGGCTCGGCATCGCGGGGGCCCTGCTCGGCGACCCGCGCGTGCTGATGTTCGACGAGCCGGTCAACGGTCTCGACCCGGAGGGCATCCACTGGATCCGGCACCTGATGAAGTCGCTGGCCGCCGAGGGCCGCACCGTCTTCGTCTCCTCCCACCTGATGAGCGAGATGGCGCTCACCGCCGACCACCTGGTGGTGATCGGTCAGGGGCGGCTGCTCGCGGACACGTCGATGGCGGACTTCATCCGGGAGAACTCCCGCTCGTACGTCCGACTGCGCACCCCGCAGCCCGAACGGCTGCTCGACGTGCTGCACCAGAACGGGATCACCGTCGTCGAGGCGGCGGGCGGCGCCCTGGAGGTCGACGGGCACGGGTCCGAGAAGCTGGGCGAGCTGGCCGCGGAGCACCGGGTGGTGCTGCACGAGCTGAGTCCCCAGCAGGCTTCGTTGGAGGAGGCGTTCATGCGGTTGACCGCCGGTTCGGTGGAGTACCACGCCCACGATCCCGGCGTGCCCGACGGCGGCGCGGCGCCAC
The DNA here is from genome assembly GCF_042871255.1 of Streptomyces sp. NPDC005955. Classification (NCBI taxonomy): domain Bacteria; kingdom Bacillati; phylum Actinomycetota; class Actinomycetes; order Kitasatosporales; family Streptomycetaceae; genus Streptomyces; species Streptomyces sp. NPDC005955. The sequence goes on from NZ_JBIAIF010000017.1 coordinate 65,040, forward strand.
CGCCCGGGCCCGGGTGGGGCGAGGACTGGCAGCGGCGCGACGGGAAGGGGGCCTGAGATGGCGGCGGGCCAGGTGATCCGGTCGGAGTGGACCAAGATCCGGTCGGTGGCGTCCACGGTGTGGACGCTGTCGTTGGCGTTCGTGGTGACGGTCGCGCTCGGCGTGCTGATCAGCGTGCTGGCGAAGAACGAGTTCGGCAATCTGAGCCGGGAGGACCAGTACGCCTTCGACCCGACGATCGTGAGCTTCGCCGGGATGAGTCTCGGACAGCTCGCGATGATCGTGTTCGGGGTGCTGGTGGTCTCGAACGAGTACAGCACCGGCATGATCCGCACCTCGCTGGCCGCCGTGCCGCAGCGGGGTCTGTTCCTGGCCGGGAAGCTGGCGGTGGCGACGGCGCTGGCCCTGGTGGTCGGGTTGGTCACCAGCTTCACGACGTTCTTCCTGGGGCAGGCGGCGCTCGGCGAGCACCGCGCGGCGATCTCCGACCCGGGGGTGTTGCGGGCGGTGATCGGCGGCGGTCTCTACATGGCCCTGATCGCGCTGTTCTCGATGGGCGTCGCGACGATGCTGCGCAGTCCGATGCTGTCGCTGGGCATCCTGATGCCGTTCTTCTTCCTGGTCTCCGCCATCCTCGCCAATGTGTCGGCGACGAAGGAGATCGGACGGTTCCTCCCGGACCAGGCGGGCGCCAAGGTGATGCAGGTGGTCACCCCGCCGAACGACGACACCCCGTACGGCCCCTGGGGCGGTCTGGCGATCATGGTCGTCTGGGTGGTCGCCGCCCTGATCGGCGGCTACGTGCTGCTGAAGCGCCGGGACGCCTGAGCCCGTGCGCACCGGGCAGGACGGGGCGCAGGGTAGTAGGGGACCGCGGGCACCGGGGAGGGAGAGGGCGGCGGGACGGGGGTGGGGGGAGGGTCCGGGCGGACGGCAGGGACGAGATCCCGCCGTTCGACGGCTGATCCGCTTTTGGCTGGAACCGTCAAGGCCCGGATATCCTCCTAATCCTTACGGGGGCGTGTGCCCCGACGTCCTGAACCTGCGGATGGGTGTGCGGAGCATGATCGAGGCAGTCGGCCTGACGAAGCGCTACGGCGCCAAGACGGCCGTGTACAACCTTTCCTTCCAGGTGCGGCCCGGCTCCGTCACCGGCTTCCTGGGACCCAACGGTTCCGGCAAGTCGACGACGATGCGCATGATCCTCGGGCTGGACGAGCCCACCTCGGGACAGGTGACGATCGGCGGCTACCCCTACCGCAAGCTCCCCAACGCCCCCCGCCAGGTCGGTGCCCTGCTCGACGCCAAGGCGGTGCACGGCGGTCGGCACGCCCGCAACCACCTGCTGTGCCTGGCGCAGCTCTCGGGCATTCCGGCCCGCCGGGTGGACGAGGTCCTCGGGGTGGTGGGCCTCCAGGAGGTGGCCCGCAAGCGGTCCAAGGGCTTCTCCCTCGGCATGGGCCAGCGCCTCGGCATCGCCGCGGCGCTCCTGGGCGACCCCCAGGTCCTCCTCTTCGACGAGCCGGTCAACGGTCTCGACCCGGAGGGCATCCTCTGGGTGCGCAACCTGATGAAGTCGCTGGCCGCCGAGGGCCGCACCGTCTTCGTCTCCTCCCACCTGATGAGCGAGATGGCGCTCACCGCCGACCACCTCATCGTCATCGGCCGCGGTCAGCTGCTCGCCGACATGAGCGTGGGCGACTTCATCTCGCACAACTCCGCCGACTTCGCCCGCGTGCGCACCCCGGACAGCGAGCCCGAGCAGCGCGAGAAGCTGACGGCGGCACTGACCGAGGCGGGCGGCCAGGTGCTGTCCGAGCCGGACGGCGCCCTGCGGGTCATGGGGCTGAAGCTGCCCCGGATCAGCGACCTCGCGCACGGCCACGACGTCCGCCTCTGGGAGCTGTCGCCGCACCAGGCGTCACTGGAGGAGGCGTACATGCGGATGACCCAGGGCGTGGTGGACTACCGCTCCACCGTCGACCTGAAGGCCGGCCTCCAGCAGCAGCTGCCGCCCGGCGCGCTGCCGTCACCCGAGATGCCGGTGGCGGGCCAGGGCCAGCCCGGCTGGTACGCGCCCCCGCCGCCGCAGCAGGGCGGACAGCCGTTCGCGCTGCCGCCGCAGGGCGCCGGACCCGCACCGACCGTGCCGAACCCGTACGCGACCCCGGCCCCGCCGGTGGTGGCCCCCGCGGCCCCCCGCGCCTCCGCCCCGACCCAGCAGATCACCGAGGGATCCTGATGAGCACCGCGCCCACGCCGCCCCCGCAGCAGGCACCGGCGGCCCCGGCCGCCGCCTGGCAGCAGCCCGGCGGCGCGTACACCTCGCCGATCCCCATCACGCGCACCCACCTGGGACACGCCCTCACCTCCGAGTGGACGAAGATCAAGTCGGTGCGCTCCACGATGTGGACGCTCGGCACGTTCCTCGCCCTGGTCATCGGGCTCGGACTGCTCGTCGCGGGGCAGACGAGCGGCGACGACTACGTGGACACTCCGTACACGATCCCCGCGTTCTTCGGACTGGTGCTGGGGCAGATCTGCCTGATCACCCTGGGCGTCCTGGTGATCTCCTCCGAGTACGGCACGGGCATGATCCGCACCACGCTCACCGCCTCGCCCGCGCGCTGGCGGGTGCTCGCCGCGAAGTTCCTCATCTTCTTCGCGGTGGCGTTCACGGTGTCGGTCCTCGCGACCAGCTTCGTGGGCGTGGTGACCGCCGGCATGCACGGCGGCTCCAGCAGCGAGCCCTGGTTCGGCACCGTCTTCAAGGGGTCCCTGTACGTCTCGCTGATCGGCGTGCTGTCCGTCGCCGTCGGTGCGATGCTGCGGCACTCGGCGGGCGCGATCACCACGATGCTCGGTGCGGTGCTGGTCCCCTCGATCATGCCCGCCTTCCTGATGATCTCCCCGAGCACCCGTGACTTCGGCGAGACGATGGCGGACTACGCCGCGCCCAACGCCCTCGCGAAGATCTTCATGCTCGACGGGGACAGCACCGGCACCCCGCAGCTGGTCTTCCTGATCGTCCTGACGGTCGCCGCGGTCGTGGGCGCCTTCGCCCTGCTCGACCGCCGGGACGTCTGACCCGGACACCCGCACGCACTGCGCCCCCGGCGCCTCTCCCTTCGGAGGGCGCCGGGGGCGCAGTGCGTGGGGGCGATCCACCCCGGCTCGCGCGGGGAGCACCGCTGCACCGCCTTCAGCGCGGGAGACATCGTCGGTCCACCCCCGCTCGCGCGGGGAGCACTTGGCGCCCCAGACGATGCCGTCAAAGGTCGGCGGTTCACCCCCGCTCGCGCGGGGAGCACTTCCCGTGGGCCTCGACCAGGTCTCTGAAGTCCGGTCCACCCCCGCTCGCGCGGGGAGCACGCTCGCCAGCCGGTGAGGTCGCCGCGGTGCGCCGGTCCACCCCCGCTCGCGCGGGGAGCACCCTTTTTGACCTGGGGTTTCAGAGGGGCTTTGCCGGTCGTTGACCGTTGCCTTGCGCAGTGCGGTTCATGGTGCCAGAAGCCGGTGGCCGGAGTGCCGGTCCGGCTAGGCGAACGTCGTGAGGGCTGCGCTGCTGAGGGCCGGGGTCAGCACGGCCACCAGGGCGAACCCCCAGAACCGGGTGGCCCAGCCCGCGGTGCTCGGTTCCCGGCCACCGGCGCGACGACGGTCCGACCGGGCGATCGCGAGCAGCGGCAGCACGCTGGCGAGGACGAGCGCTCCGCACGCCCAGGGGTAGTCCGCCGGCGCCTCGAAGGTGAGCACCAGGGCGTACATCGCGCCGAACGCCACGGCGAAGCCGGCCCGCCAGCGCCCGACGGACCCGCCCCGAGCGGCGACGGCCCGGTCCGCGAGGACGAGCACCGGCAGGGCGTAGAGCGCCGTGCCCAGCAGGGCGAGGGCCAGGACGACGAGCGGGGCGTACACGAGGGCGTAGAGCGTCAGGACCGGCAGGAAGGGCGACTCGGTGGCGGTGCTCGCCACGAAGACGGCGAAGACGAGGGCGACGGCGCCCAGTTGTGCGGCCGTGGCCGTGAACGCGACCGTCAGGACCCGCGCCTGGCGCTGGAGGGAGAAGGACATGCGGTACCACCCCTGTTCCGCCGTGACGTCCACCGTGGTGTGGTGACGTCCACCGGAGGTGACGATACCCGGGCGGCACGGACCACGAAGGACGGGCCCGGCGTCAGTGCCGCGGGGCGCCGCGCCCCCGTTGCACACGGCTCTCCCGACGGTCGCGGGCGGACCAGCAGGCCTTGTGCCAGTGCCGTCGGTCGTCCACGCCCGCGTGCTGCGGCCAGGCGACCACGTGCGGCACCCCGGAGGCGATCACCTGGTCGCAGCCGGGGCACCGGTACGTCTTGCCCACCGTGCTCGCGCCCGCCACATGGCGTACGGACCACTCCTCACCACGCCAGGTGTGGACGGACTCGAAACCGCCGTACCGGTCGTGGTCGTCGCCGGACCCGGCTCCTGCGAAGTCCTTGCCGCCCTTGGGGCGATTACGACGCGGCGACACGGGCGCACCTCACGATCTCAGGGGAACAGCGACAGGTCCCGTCCAGCCTACGCGCCACGCCGAACGGCGGGTGCACGTCCGGGTTCCCGCAATCGCCCCGTAATACCCCGACAATCCGTCAATCCTCCGGGCGGCCGTGCCTTCGGCACGGGTGGTGCGTTGTTGCCTAGGGGGAACGAGGGGGAGCACCGGGACCGGTGCCAAGGAGGAGAGACATGCGCGTGGGAAGTTTCGTCCTGGCGGCCCAGTTCCCTGGGCAGAGCCAGGGGGAGGCGCTGCACCGGGCGGTGCGGACGGCGGAGGTCGCCGAGGAGTCGGGGTTGGACGCGGTGTGGCTGGCCGAGCACCACTTCGTGCCGTACGGCACGTGCCCCTCGGCCATCACCCTGGCGGCGCTGCTGCTGGGCCGCACCCGGACGCTCCGGGTGGGAACGGCCGTCAGCGTGCTGCCGACGGTCCATCCGGTGGCCCTCGGCGAACAGGCGTCGCTGCTGCACATCACCTCCGGCGGGCGCTTCTCGCTGGGGGTCGGACGGGGCGGGCCGTGGGTCGACCTGGAGGTCTTCGGCGCCGGGTTGCCGGCGTTCGAGACGGGCTTCCCGGAATCCCTCGATCTGCTGATGCGCTGGTTGACGGAGTCCCGGGTCGGCGCGCAGACGGACCGGTTCCGGTTCCGTCCGGTGGACGTCGTACCGCAGCCGGCGCAGGGGCCCTGCGGCACGAAGGGGCCGGAAGTCGTCGTCGCCTGTACGTCGCCGGGCTCGGTGCGCCTCGCCGCGGAACGGGGGCTGCCGATGCTGCTCGGCATGCACGCCTCCGACGAGGAGAAGGGGCAGATGCTGGCCCTGTGGCGGTCGCACGCCCGGGCGTCCGGGCTCGGCGTCGAAGAGGTGCTGGACGCGGCGCACGTCTCGGCGGGGGTCGTCCAGATCGCCGACCGTGGTGCCGAGGCGTCCGAGTCGCTGCGCAAGGCGATGCCGGGCTGGCTGCGCCAGGGCCTCACGGCGCACGTCACGGTCGACGGCCGGGCCCGCTCCATGCGCGATCCGGTCGCCTACACGGACCTGCTGTGCTCCCTCCATCCCGTGGGCACCCCGCAGCACTGCGCCGACACGCTCGCGGCCACCGCGGAGCGCACGGGACTGACCCGGTTCGCCCTCCTGACGGAGGGGTCGGGCGAGTTGGCGGCCACCGAGGAGAACATCCGCCGGCTGGGCTCCGAGGTGCTGCCGCAACTGCGGTGAGGGCAGCGCGAACCGACGGCCGCGGGCTCGCCCCACGGACCGTGGTGCGCACGGCCCGCCGTCGTGGACCTGTCGCGGCGGGTGCCGGGTCCACGACGGCGGGCCGCTGGGCGGCCGTCAGCAGTCACGCAGCTCCGGCGACTGGTTGAGGAGCTGGTTGCGGATCGAGGTGAAGCGGGCCAGCGTCGCGTCCACCCCCGGGTCCAGCGGGAACACCGCGACACGGTGGCAGTTCTGGAACGCGAGCCTCACTCCGAAGTGCCGCTCCAGCGTGCCGCGAATCGCGTCACTGGCGAGCGCGCGCAGCAGTTGGCCGCGCGCTTGCTCGTCCGGCGGGGGCGTCTGGTTGTCGGCGAACTCGCCGCCGTCCACCTTCAGCTGGGCCACCAGGGAGCTGATCATCTCCCATGCGAAGGGCAGGGAGGTCCGGACGCAGTCGACGAAGGCGGCTTCGTCGACCTCGCCTCGCTCGGCCTGCTCCAGGAGCGCCGGTGAGACGTCGAGCGACATGGGTTCTCCTCTCGCACCCCCGGTCCCGGGGGTTCACGGACAGGGCAGGAGTCCGCCTACGCAGCGTGCACGCTCCGCGACCTCCCGCTTCCACGGTAAGCACCGTGTCCAGACCGCACCAGGAGAACGCGGCCACAACCGGCCACTCGCGTACGGGGTCCTTCCAGGGCGAATCGCGTGGAGCGCCGGGCGTCCAGTAGCGTGGTCGACCATGCGTCTCGTCATCGCCCGCTGCTCCGTGGACTACGCGGGCCGGCTCACCGCCCATCTTCCGTCGGCCCCCCGCCTGATCTTGATCAAGGCGGACGGCAGTGTGTCCATCCACGCCGACGACCGGGCCTACAAGCCCCTCAACTGGATGTCGCCGCCCTGCACCCTGAAGGAGGGCACGGGGGACGACAGTGGGGTGTGGACCGTCGTGAACAAGGGCGGGGAGAAGCTCATCATCACCATGGAGGAGGTCCTCCACGACTCCTCCCACGAACTCGGCGTGGACCCGGGACTCATCAAGGACGGGGTGGAAGCGCACCTCCAGGAGCTGCTCGCCGACCGCATCGAGACCCTCGGCGAGGGCTACACGCTGATCCGCCGGGAGTACCCCACGGCGATCGGCCCGGTGGACATCCTGTGCCGGGACTCGACGGGCGGCACCGTCGCGGTGGAGATCAAGCGGCGCGGCGAGATCGACGGGGTCGAGCAGCTGACCCGGTACCTGGAACTGCTCAACCGCGACCCCCATCTCGCGCCGGTGCGCGGGGTGTTCGCGGCGCAGGAGATCAAGCCGCAGGCCCGGGTCCTCGCGACCGACCGGGGCATCGGGTGCACGGTCCTGGACTACGACGCGCTGCGCGGCATCGAGGACGACAAACTCCGCCTGTTCTAGCCGGTCCCCCGGCAATCCGCGCACCAGCCTCCCGGCCGCGGGCGGGTCATCGACCCCGCCCGCGGCCGGCGTCGTTCACTGCACCGGGTCCGGGGCGTCGGCGCCGTCGACCGCCTCGGCGGGCGGGGACACCCGGACGGGACCGGTCGGACCGCTGGACCGGTCGGTGGTGGTGGAACTCGCCGCGGGCGGTGAGGGAGGGGTGCTCGGCCGGCCCGTGGTCGGCGGGACGGTGGTGGGCGGCTGACCGGTCGGTGTGGTCGGCGGCGCGCTGGGCGAGGGCGGCCGGGTCGTCGGCGGGGGCGTGGTCTCACCGCTGGGGGACGAACCCGTCCCGGTGGAGGTGGCGGGGCTGCTCGGCTCGGTCGGACCGCCGCCGGGCGCCGAACTCGTGGGCCGCCCGCTGGAACTCGGCCTCGGGGACTGCGGGGTGCTCGGGGCGGAGGGGGTGGCCGAGGTGGCGCCGGGAACCACGGGACGGCTGGTGGAGCCGGTGCGCTGGTCGGTCTCGTCCGCCACGTTCTGGGTGTCCCCCGTGTCCCCCGAGGTGTCGGCGTCCGCCGTCTCCTTACCGTCGTCGTCGGAGCCGCGCCCGTCGTCGACGCCCTGGCTGGCGGAGGGGTTCGTCCTGACCTGGTCGGCGGGGACGGGGGCGTCCTCCGAGATCATGCCGAGCGTCACCACCGTGCCGAGCACCGCCGCGAGCAGCGCACCGGCCCCCGCGGCGGCGAGGTTGCGCCGCGTGCCGTGGAGCACCACCCGGCGCGCCCTGCGGACCCGTGCGGAGAACCCGGCGACGGGCGGTCGCACCGAACTGACCAGCGTCGTCGAGCCGTCCGCGGCACCCGTGACGGGAGTGAAGGCGGTGGCGGCGGTGGCGGCCGGGGCCAGGGGTATGGCCCGGGTGGCAGCGGCGGACGGCACGGCGGGCTGTTCGTACCGCGCCGCGGCCGCCTTCGCCCCGGGGGCGCCGCCCCATGCGGCGGCGGGCGTCTGCCCGGAGCGGTCCGTGACCAGGGCGAGCGCCCGGCGTCCCGCGACGGCGCCGCGGCGGTCGGCGACCGCGCCGCGCAGCGCGACGGACGCCTCCAGTTCGGCCCGGGCCCGTCCCAACTGCCCGGCGCACAGGGCGAGGACGCCCAACTCGTGGTGGAAGTACGCCTCGTCGGCGACCTCTCCGGTGTGCCGGGCGGCTTCCACGCCGAGCCGGAGCACGGCCTCCCAGGCGTTCCAGTCGCCGCCGGCGGCGAGGACGGGCGCGGCGGCCCGGGCGAGTCCGACCGGTGCGCTGGGGCCGCCCTCCTCGTCCGCCGGGTCCAGGGGGGCACTCGCGGTGGCGGGGGACGCGACGGCGGTGAGCGCGGTCAACACGGCGTCGGCTTCGGCGGCGACCCTTCGGGGCGTCACCGAGGGGTGGCCGGCCCACCAGGCGTAGTGGCGGGCCACGATGAGGGCGTGCGGGTCACCGGTGGTGGCGGTGCCGTCGGCGGTGTCGATGAGTTCCGGGGCGTCGGGGTAGCCGGCGGCCAGCAACTGGGTGCGCACGCCGGCGGCCAGTCGGTGCCGGGCCCCGACCGGGGTGACCAGTGCGGCGGCGGCGAGCTCGGCGAGGGCCGCATCGGCATGGGTGTCCCCGACGAGGGCGGGCAGGTGCGCCTGGTGCGGGACCTCGCCGTCCAGGGCGACGGCGAACCGCAGCGCCGCCCGGGCCGACTCACTGAGGTCCGCGGCCAGCAGCGCGGCGGGCGCGGCGGCTTCGGCGGGCGACGGCAGCGGGAGGTCCCGCGCGCCGTCGGGCTGCCCGTCCTCGGTACCGCCCGCGGTGTCGGCGTCGGCACCGGCGTCGGCCCGGTCGTCGGCGGTGAGGCGCAGGCGCCGGGCGTCGCGCTGGCGCAGCAGGGCGCCGGCCTGCACGAACCGCAGGGGCAGCCCCTCCGACTCGAACCACAGGTCCCCGGCCCAGTTGCTCTCCTCCTCGGTGAGGACGCGCCCGGTGGCCCGTTCCAGGAGCTCGGTGCTCGCGGCCCGGCTGAGGCCGTCCAGCGTCACGTCCTCGACGGGTGCGTCGGCGGTGGGCGCGGGGGTGTCCGGGTCCACGGCGAGCAGGAACGCGCACTCGGGCGTGGCGTCGAGGAGTTCGTCGAGCGGGGTGCCGCCGAAGGACAGGTCGTCCACGATGACGACGGCGCCGATCTCCCGGACCCGTTCGACGAGGGTGGCCCGGTCGGGGCGGTGCCCCGCGCTGTCGAACACCGCGGCGTACAGGTCGTGGAAGAGGTCGGTGACAGTGCGGCGGAAGCCGGTGAGGCGGATGACCCCGTCCGGCGCGAGGTCGGCGCAGTCCTCGGCGACGGCGTCGAGCAGCGCGGTCCGGCCGGAGCCGGTGGCTCCGACGAGCCGCACCGAACCGCCCCGGGCGATCAGTCGGACCAGGTGTTCGCGTTCCTCCTGGCGTTCCAGCAGGGGCGGTCGGGCCAGCGCGGGACCCGCCGGCACGGGCGGGGTGGCGGCGCGGCGCACCTCCTCGCGGGCCTCGGCGGTGTGCCGTTCGGGCGGGCCGGGGCGCTCGCCCGGCGGGCAGGTCGCGATCTCGCTGCCGTCGACGGGGTTGACGAGCAGGGACAGGTCGCCGGCGACCAGTCGGGCGGGGCGGCGAGCGGGGTGCGGGCCGCCGAGGTCCGGGGTGAGCGGGTCGCGGGGCGGTCGGGGCCGGGGCGGTGCGGCCCGGCCGGCGACGGGCACGGGCGACCGGTCCTCCCGGACGGCGGGCAGGAACCGGTTCGTCGTCGGTCCGCCGTCGACCGGTTCCGGGCGCTGCTGACCGCGGGCACCGGAAGTGGCCTGATCGTGACGGTCGGACACGTCCTCGTACGCTTCCCGGTTCCCAGGGGCGTCCGGGTCGTGCTGCTCCGGTTCCCGATTGGTCGGGTCCATGGTCAAAGCCCCCCAAGAGCGTTGTGTACCGCGCCCCACCCGCTGGTCCGCGCTGCCGTCACCGACGCGGCTCCCCTCCCCGCGGGTTGCCGTGCGGGCGGGTGCCAGGGCACTGGATCTCGCGCCAGTATCCCCGAACGGGCGCGTCTCGGGGGGCCCTGGACGTCACAGTCCGATGAGAATCGCCGTGGTCACACGCGCGGCAGCGACTCGACGCCGATGCCGCCCTCGATGGCGAGGATGCGGTGCAGCCGGGTCGCGACCAGGAGGCGCTGCATCTGCGGCGGCACGTCGCGCAGCACGAGCCGCCGGCCGCACCGTCCCGCGCGGCGGTGCGCGCCCATGATGACGCCGAGTCCGGTGGCGTCCCAGGAGTCGAGTTCGGACAGGTCGAGCACCAGGTCACCGGCGCCGTCGTCGACCGCCGAGTGCAAGGCCGTACGGGCGTCCGCCGCGCTGCGGACGTCGAGGCGGCCCCCGACGACCAGCTCGGCGTGGTCGCCCCTGATGTGCATATGCGCTCCCCGTGCTCCGTGTCGGCGAAAGGTGACCCGGGCCGTGACCCGGATGGGTGACCGCGGTCAGTGGTCGGTGGTGCGGGCCCGCCCGGGTGGTCCGTACTGCTGTCCGGCCATGTCACTGCAACTGACTGCCGGTGGGCGACCGTAGTTGCTGGTTGTAAGCGAACCGATATCGAATTCACCCCGAGGAGTGATCCCCGGGGTGAGGGTGCGTCAGATCGGTTCCGCCGACCGGAGGGTCGCCCGACCCCCGGACCGCGTGTCCCGGCCGCCCGCTCCATGAGTGGCGGCGGGCCGCTCAGTGCTTGTAGAAGCCCTGCCCGCTCTTGCGCCCGATGTCACCGGCGTCCACCATTCGGCGCATCAACTCGGGTGGGGAGAACTTCTCGTCCTGGGACTCGGTGTAGATGTTCCCGGTGGCGTGCAACAGGATGTCGACGCCGGTGAGGTCGGCGGTCGCGAGCGGGCCCATGGCGTGGCCGAAACCCAGCTTGCAGGCGAGGTCGATGTCCTCGGCGCTCGCCACTCCCGACTCGTAGAGCTTCGCGGCCTCGACCACGAGGGCCGAGATGAGCCGGGTGGTGACGAAGCCGGCGACGTCGCGGTTGACGACGATGCAGGTCTTGCCGACCGATTCGGCGAACTCCCGTGCGGTGGCGAGGGTCGCGTCGCTGGTCTTGTACCCGCGGACGAGTTCGCACAGCTGCATCATCGGGACCGGCGAGAAGAAGTGGGTGCCGACGACGCGTTCGGGTCGTTCGGTGGCCGCGGCGATCTTCGTGATCGGGATGGCGGAGGTGTTGGAGGCGAGGACCGTGTCATCACCGACGATCTTGTCGAGGGCGCGGAAGATCTCGTGCTTCACCTCCAGCTTCTCGAAGACGGCCTCCACCACGAGATCGGCGTCGGCCACCGCGTCCAGGTCGGTGGTGGTGGTGATCCGGGCGAGGGCGGCCTCCGCGTCCACGGCGTCGAGCTTGCCCTTGGCCACGAACCTGTCGTAGGACGCACGGACGGCGTCGGTGCCGCGGGTCAACGCCTCGTCGGTGACATCGCGCAGGACGACGTCCCAGCCCGCCTGGGCGGACACCTGCGCGATTCCGGAGCCCATCAGACCGGCTCCGATGACGGCCAGCTTGCGTGCCACGTTGCACCCCTCACCCGCTGTTGACGTTGAGTTCCCCGCACCCCTTCGGCGGACCCTAGCGGCACTGCGGGCCCTGATGACAGGGAAGAGATGCGTGTCACGCCCCGAATGACCGACATCACACCCCCCTCGCCCCGTACCGCGTGCCGCCCCCGGCCGGGCGGGCTCATCCCGTGGTGCGCACGGCGTAGTTGAGGACCCGTTCGCCGAGCAGTTCCTCCATGTCGTCCAGGGCGTCCAGGGCCTCGCGCGACACGGCTTCGGGGCTGCCGCCCTCGATCAGGCCGCAGCGGATGACGCCCATGACCGTCCGGTGCACCCAGTCGATCTGTCCGGCCATCAGGGAGGGCAGCCGGTCGCGGGGCGCGGCACCGGTCTCCTCGCGCAGGGCGCGCTCCAGTCGGGTGAACATCTCCTGGTCGAGCAGCCACAGTCGGGCGCGCAGCCCGGCGGCGTCCTCCACCACCACGAGGAAGCGGTCGTACCCCTCGGTCAGACCGACCCGGGGCGACACCGCCTCCACCTCGGAGCGCAGGTGGCGCAGCACGGCCCGGGCTGCGGACTCCCCGGGGAGCCGCCCGCGCACCCAGCCGGCGAGCCGGTCGGCGAGGTCCGGGGCCCGGTCGAGGAAGAGGTCCTCCTTGGCCGGGAAGTAGTTGTAGACCGTGTTCACGGAGACGTCGGCGGCCTGGGCGATCTCGGCGATGGTGACGGCGTCGAAGCCGCGGTCCAGGAACAGTCCGGTGGCGACGTCGGAGATGTGTTGCCGGGTGCGCCGCTTCTTGCGCTCCCGCAGCCCCTCGGGCGCGCCCGCCGCCTCCGGTGCGGTGCCCCCGTCGCTGCCGCAGCCCGCGCCGTTGCCGTCGTCCGCACCGCCCGCACCGCCCGCGCCGCCCACGTCCCCCACGGATGTGCCCCCGTCGTCGCGTGTCCGTGCGTCGTCCATGGTCCGAGCCTATCCACCCCTGGACATCGTTCGCTTTTTGCCGTCCCTTAAATCTTGGAGTCATTGCAAAATTTCACTGCCTCTGTTTTTCTGGGGTCATGGCAGTCATCACGACGTCCGGCCTCGCCCGGACCTTCCGCACCCCGCGCGGCCCCGTGGAGGCCGTCCGGGGCGTCGACCTCACCGTCGGACGCGGCGAGATCCTCGGTCTCCTCGGCCCCAACGGCGCCGGGAAGACCACCACCCTGCGCATGCTGACGACCCTGTTGCGCCCCACCGGCGGCACCGCGACCGTCGCCGGCCACGACCTCGCCACCGACCCGGCTGGCGTGCGCGCCCGCACCGGCTACGTCGCCCAGTCCGGTGGCCTCGACCCCACCCTGAGCGTCCGCGAGGAACTCGTCACCCAGGGCCGGCTGTACCGGCTCGGCAGGGCCGAAGCGGTGGCGCGGGCCGAGGTGCTCGCCACCGAACTGGGCCTCGACGCACTGCTCGACCGGCCCACGGCCGCCCTCTCCGGCGGCCAGCGGCGCCGTCTCGACCTCGCGATGGGCCTCACCCACCGTCCCGAGGTGCTCTTCCTGGACGAGCCGACCACCGGACTCGACCCGGCCGGACGCGCCGTGCTGTGGGACCTGGTCCGCACCCTGCGCGCAGTGCACGGCACCACGATCGTCCTGACCACCCACTACCTCGACGAGGCCGACGCGCTCGCCGACCGGCTCGTCATCGTCGACCGGGGCGTGGTGGTCGCGGACGGCACCCCGACCGCGCTCAAGCTGGCGCACGCCGGATCGATCGACGCCTCCCTCCAGGACGCGTTCCTGGCCGTCACCGGCCGCGATCCGCTCCCCCGGGACACCGCGCCCGTCGCCGTGTGACCCGCCCGCCCCGCCCCGTCCCGTCCCGCGATCCCGCAGGAGACCCCCGTGCCCGCCCTGCTCTCCGACACCGCGCTCGTCTTCGGCCGCTACGCCCGCAAGGTGCTGCGCTCCCGCTTCCAGATGCTGTTCGGCATGGTGATGCCGCTGCTGTACCTCGTCCTCTTCGGCCCCCTGCTCACCGGTCTGCCGCTCGACGGGGGCCGTGACTCCTGGCAGGTCCTCGCCCCGGGGCTGCTGCTCCAGCTCGCACTGTTCGGCGCGTCGTTCGCCGGGTTCTCGGTCATCGTCGAGAAGGGCCAGGGGGTGATCGACCGGATGCGGGTCACCCCGGTCAGTCGGCTGGCGCTGCTGCTCGGCCGGGTCCTGCTCGACGCCGCGCTGCTCACCTGCCAGTCGGTGCTGCTGGTCGGCGCCGCACTGCTGATGGGGCTGCGCGCGCCGGTGGTCGGCCTGCTCATCGGCTTCGCCTTCGTGGCGCTGCTGACGGTGGCCCTGGGCTCGCTGTCGTACGCGCTGGCGATGCGGCTGACCGGGGCCCACCAGTTCGGGCCGACGGTGAACGCGGTGACGCTGCCCGTGATGCTGCTGTCGGGGCTGATGCTCCCCATGTCCCTCGCCCCGGGCTGGCTGGACGCCCTGTCGCACCTGGTGCCGCTGCGCTACCTGGTGGAGGCGGTGCGGGACGCCTACGCCGGGCAGTACGCGACCGGGGACGTGCTGGTCGGGGCGCTGATCGCGCTGGGACTCGCGGCGGCGGCCGTGACCGCGGGCACGCGGGTCTTCCGGGAGGAGCGCACCTCACTACGCTGAGCCCCATGGTCAATCTGACGCGCATCTACACCAGGACCGGGGACCAGGGCACCACCAACCTCGGGGACATGAGCCGCACGGCCAAGACGGATCTGCGGATCGCCGCCTACGCCGACGCCAACGAGGCCAATGCGGTGCTCGGGACCGCCATCGCCCTCGGGGACCTCGACGAGGAGGTCGTCACCGTCCTCACCCGGGTGCAGAACGACCTCTTCGACGTCGGGGCCGACCTGTCGACCCCGGTGGTCGCGGAGCCCGCGTACCCGCCGCTGCGGGTGGAGCAGTTCTACGTGGACCGGCTGGAGGAGGACTGCGACCGGTTCAACGAACGGCTGACCAAGCTCCGGAGCTTCATCCTGCCCGGGGGCACGCCCGGCGCGGCCCTGCTGCACCAGGCGTGCACCGTGGTCCGGCGGGCCGAGCGGTCCACCTGGGCGGCACTGGAGGCGCACGGCGAGACCATGAACCCGTTGACCGCCACCTACCTCAACCGCCTCTCCGACCTGCTGTTCATCCTCGCCCGGGTCGCCAACCCGGACGGCGACGTGCTGTGGGTCCCGGGCGGCGAACGCTGAGGGCTCCCCGGCGCGACGACGGTCAGGGCTCGCGGGAGCCCGCGTCGACGGGCTCCTTGCCCGGCCAGAGGGTGTAGGCGAGGGCGACGAGGCCGTGGATCAGGACGGCCTTCAGCGCGGCGCCCTGCCAGCCGGCGAGCGAGGAGGTGTCCCCGCCGCCGTCCCCGACGTACCAGATCGCGCCCTGGAGCAGGGCGTAGGCGACCCCCGCCGCGACGACCGTGCGCAGCCACAGCCGACGCTCGTGGCGGGCCCGGGCCCGCCCGGACTTCGGGGGCAGCACCGGCGGCGGGCCACCCGCGAAGCGGTGCTGGAAGCGCGCGTCGATCCGGCTGATGGTGTAGTGCCCGTACCCCGCGGTGAAGCCGATGTAGACGGCGGCCAGTCCGTGCTTCCAGTCGGGTGCGGCGCCGTTCTTCAGGTCGACGGCGGTGACCACCAGCAGCACCACTTCGAGCAGCGGCTCGCACAGCAGCACCGCGGCGCCGAGCCGGGGCATCCGGGCCAGGTACCGCAGGCAGAGTCCGGCGGCCAGCAGGACCCAGAAGCCGACCTCACAGATGACGATCAGGGTGACGATCACAGTCCGCATCCTCCGTTGCCCCCGGCCGTTCCCCCGCCGGTACTGCCTCCATGCTCCCGCCCGGACCGCCCCGGCTCGTCGTCGCCGGGACCGACCTCGGACTGCATCCTTGTGTGTAGTGACCAGCGAGGCGTTCCGCCCGCGCGGTGATGTCCCCGGGAGCCGGTGCGTGTTGGATGGGGGCATGTCGAGCCCGTCCCATGCGTCCGCCCACCGGATTCCGCGCAGCCGTCGGCTTCCGTCGGCGCTGCCGCCGGACTCGATGCGGCTGGACGCCGTGGTCGCCCTCGGCGGGCTGCTCGGCGGGCTCCTGATGTGGGCGCTCGGGCTGCGCCTCCAGTTCGACCGGCCGCTCGGCGAGGGGTGGTCCCTGGTGCCGATGGTGGTGGCCGCGGCGATGGAGACCATGCGGCGGACCCGGCCGCAGCTCGCCCTGTCCGTCGGCACCGCGGCGGTCACCGCCGACCAGTTCACCACGGGCAACCTGGCGACCCTGGTGATGTTCACCGACCTGGTCTATGCCGCCGTCGTCTACGGCACGCCCGCCAACGCCCGGCGCATCCCGGTGACGTGCGGACTGATCTCGGTGGCCGCGACGATCGGCTTCCTCGCCTGGTTCCGGACGCCCGAGGCGATCCTGATCGGCGTGGTGACGGCCCTGATCTCCATCGCCCCGGCCACCACCGGCGTCCTGGTCCGCAACCACCGCGAGACCGCGGAGGCCGAACGGCTGCGCGCGGAACAGACGGCGCTGCTGGCCGAGATGGACCGGGTCCAGGCCGTGAGCGCCGAACGCGCCCGGATGGCTCGCGAGCTCCACGACCTGGTGGCCAACCACCTGTCGGCCATCGCCATCCACTCGACGGCCGCGCTCTCCCTGGACGACGAGCGGACCACCCGGACCGCGCTGGGCGTCATCCGGGAGAACAGCGTCGCCGGACTGGCCGAGATGCGTCGGTTGATCGGTCTGCTGCGGGACTCCGCCGGCGATCTGGAGCCCGCGGCGGCGCCCACGCTCGACGGACTGGACGCCCTGGTGACGGGTGCCCGTGCCAATGGTCTGGACGTGCTGTTGACGGACGCCCGCCCCGTGGACGACCAGCGGCTGCCCGCGCCGGTGGAGTTGGCCGCGTACCGGATCGTCCAGGAGTCCCTGACCAACGCCCTCAAGCACGCCTCGCCCGGCCGGGTGCACGTGGGACTGACCCGGGACGCGGACTCCCTGACGGTCACGGTCACCAGCCCGCACGGCGAACGGGACGGGCCCCGGGCACCCGGTTCGGGGGCCGGTCTGGTGGGGATGCGGGAGCGGACCGCGCTGCTGCACGGCTTCTTCGGAGCGGGTCCCGAACCGGACGACGGGCCCGGGGACGGCAAGATCTGGCGCGTTCGCGCCATCCTCCCCGTCGACACGGCCGGCCCGCCCGGCACAGCCGCCCCCTTGGGCAGGTCAGGCCCGTCAAGCCCCGCACGCCCGTCAGGCCCGGCACGCCCGTCAGGCCCGGCACGCCCGTTCGCCGCATCCAGCACGTCCGCCGCACCGGGCACCTCAGGCCCGTCCCAGGCCAAGGAGTGACCCCGTGATCCGTGTGCTCGTCGCCGAAGACCAGTCAGCCGTGCGGGCCGGTCTCGTGCTCATCCTCGGCAGCGCCGAGGACATCGAGGTCGTGGGCGAGGCGGAGAACGGGCAACGGGCCGTGGACCTGGCCCGGGAACTCCGGCCCGACCTGGTGTTGATGGACGTGCAGATGCCGGTCCTGGACGGGGTGTCGGCGACCCGCCAGGTGGTGGCCGAGTGCCTGGCGGACGTCCTGGTGCTGACCACCTTCGACCTCGACGAGTACGTGTTCGGTGCGCTGCGGGCCGGGGCCTGTGGCTTCCTGCTGAAGAACACCGAGGCCGGGGACCTGATCGCGGCGGTGCGGGCGGTGGGGCGGGGCGAGGGTCTGATCGCCCCCGCGGTGACCCGACGGCTGATCGCCGAGTTCGCGAACCCGGCCCGCTCCGGCCGGAGTTCGTCGGCGGACCAGGCGGTGCTGAACACCTTGACGCGACGGGAGCGCGAGGTGTTCCAGTGCATCGGGGAGGGGCTGTCCAACGCCGAGATCGCGGCGCGGCTGGAGATGGCGGAGGCCACCGTGAAGACGCACGTCAGCCGGATGTTGGGGAAGTTGGAGCTGCGCAGTCGCGTCCAGGCCGCCGTGCTCGCCCGTGAACTGGGGCTGTGCGGGTAGGCGTTGCGCCTGCCCCGGCCGACCCCTACCCCTCCGCGGCGCCCCGCACACCACCGCGACCCCGGTGTGACGAGCGCCACCAACGGCCCGGACCTGCGAAGACGTGCGCCGGAGCGCGGGCGACCGGGACGATACCGGGAAGTGCGCCGTGCCGCGCCCCCCGGAGTGTCACAGTGGGTGGTGAAAGCCGGGAGTTGGAAGTGACTCGGGGGCACCGACGTCCACTGTGACGGATGGTGAGCATGCGTCAGTTGGTGATCCCATGGGGTTCCCAAGGCTCTGACCTGCGATGCCCTCGCTTCGTTGGTCCAGACCTCTTGACCGATGGTCCAGACCTTTCTATTCTCGCGGCACTGCGGTGAGCGTGTCATGGTCATGAGATCACTACGGCGCGTACTCACGGGCGGCGCAGGTTGGGTTCCACCATCCCCACTACCGGACTCACCCGAGGAGGCGCAGCATGCGCTTCAGAACCAAAGCTGTGGCAGGGCTCGCGACCCTGGCACTGCCCCTTTCCGCACTGGTCGCCCTGGCAACGCCGGCTGCTGCGGCCACCAGTGCCACTGCCACCTTCACCAAGACCCAGGACTGGGGCAGCGGTTTCGGCGGCAGCTGGACGGTCAAGAACACCGGTACCACCACGCTCAGCAACTGGACCGTGGAATGGGACTTCCCCACCGGTACCAAGGCCACTTCGTCCTGGGACGCCACGGTCACCAACAACGGCAACCGTTGGACCGCCAAGAACCTGGGCTGGAACGGGACCGTCGAGCCCGGTAAGTCCGTCACCTTCGGGTTCAACGGCTCCGGCAGCGGCTCCCCCAGCAACTGTTCCCTGAACGGCGGCTCCTGTGACGGAGGCGTCGTCCCGGGCGACGAGCCCCCCACGGCTCCCGGCAAGCCCACCACCTCCGGCCTCACCGCCACCTCGGTGAAGCTGTCGTGGGGTCCGGCGACGGACGACAAGGGCATCAAGAACTACGACGTCCTGCGGGACGGCGCGGTCGTCGCGACGGTCAACCCGGCCGCCTCCGGCGACACCAGCTACACCGACACCACGCTGGCCGCGGGTACGGACTACTCGTACAGCATCCAGGCCCGCGACACCGGCAACCAGACCGGTCCGGCCAGTGCCGCGACCGCCGTCCGCACCCCCGGCGACGGCGGCAACGGCGGCGGCGGCCAGATCAAGATGGGCTACTTCACCCAGTGGGGCGTCTACGGGCGCAACTACCACGTGAAGAACCTGGACACCTCCGGGACCGCGGCGAAGATCACGCACATCAACTACGCCTTCGGCAACGTCCAGAACGGTCGCTGCACCATCGGTGACTCCTACGCGGACTACGACAAGGCGTACACCGCCGAGCAGTCCGTCGACGGTGTCGCCGACACCTGGGACCAGCCCCTGCGCGGCAACTTCAACCAGCTGCGCAAGCTGAAGGCGAAGTACCCGCACATCAAGGTGCTCTTCTCCATCGGCGGCTGGACCTGGTCCGGCGGCTTCACCCAGGCCGCGCAGAACCCGGCCGCCTTCGCCCAGTCGTGCTACGACATGGTCGAGGACCCGCGCTGGGCCGATGTCTTCGACGGCATCGACCTGGACTGGGAGTACCCGAACGCCTGTGGTCTCACCTGCGACAACAGTGGTCCGGACGCGCTGAAGAAGATCGCAGCGGCGACCCGTGCCAAGTTCGGTGCCAACAACCTGGTCACCGCCGCGATCACCGCCGACGCCTCCAACGGCGGCAAGATCGACAAGGCTGACTACGCCGGTGCCTCCGCCAGCTTCGACTGGTACAACGTGATGACGTACGACTTCTTCGGCGCGTGGGCCGCGAAGGGCCCGACGGCTCCGCACTCGCCGCTGAGCACGTACAACGGCATCCCGCAGCAGGGCTTCACCTCGGCCGACGCCATCGCCAAGCTCAAGGCGCAGGGCGTGCCCGACAAGAAGCTGCTCCTCGGCATCGGCTTCTACGGCCGCGGCTGGACGGGCGTCACCCAGGACGCGCCGGGCGGCACCGCCACCGGGCCCGCCCAGGGCACGTACGAGCAGGGCATCGAGGACTACAAGGTCCTCAAGAACTCCTGCCCGTCGACCGGTACGGTCGCCGGCACCGCGTACGCCAAGTGCGGCAGCAACTGGTGGAGCTACGACACCCCGGCCACCATCAAGACCAAGATGGCCTGGGCCAAGGGCCAGAAGCTCGGCGGCGCCTTCTTCTGGTCGGCTGACGGCGACACCAGCAACGGTGAACTCATCACCGCGCTCGACGCTGGTCTGAAGTAACCCGCGCCCGGGGGTGCCGGTCCCACACCGGCACCTCCGGATCGCACCGGCCGGTCCCACACCGGCCACACGGTCGAAGCCGGAGGGTCAGGATCGCCCCCCGCCTCCCCGGCTTCCGAGCCCGGTACGCCCAGCGCGTACCGGGCCTTCCGTCGTCCCGCGCCGACCGCACGGCGCAGGCCGAAAACGTGCACTTGCGAGCCGTCGGGCGCTGCGCCAGCAGGATCCGGCTGGGCCGAGAGTCTCCGCGGCGGCCGAGCTCTCCGACGGCTGCCATCACGCGCTCGGTGACACCCGGGACTCCTACGCGTACCTGATGCGCCACCTGCGGATCGGCGCCGAGCGCGCGGGCAAGGACGTCACCGCGCTGGACATCGGGGCCCGGGTGGTCTTCGCCGTCGCCGAGGACTCCGCCGCAGCCCGGGAAGCGTCCCGCAGCATGGTGGGGATCTACGCCTCCGCCATGCCCGAGGAGCAGGTGCGGCGCAACGGGGTGGACCCCGCCGAACTGGCGCCGGCGATCGACGCGATCCGCGCCGGGGATCTGGCCCGGGGCATCGAGTTGACCTCGCCGGAGGTGGCGGAGCGGCTCTCGGTGTCCGGCACGCCCGAGGAGTGCGTGGCGAAGATCGCGACGGAGATCGCCCCGGCCGGGGTCAACCACATGATCTGCGCGGTCACCGACCGGGCCCTGGTGCGGGCCTTCACCGGACGGGACCTGCCGCAGGTCCCCGGTGCCCGGGAGCAACTGCGGTTGATCCACCGCAGTGTCATGCCGGCCTCGCCTGACGGCGAGCGCCCGCGACCGGAGCGGGCGACCCGGCCCGGTCGACGTGATGCGTGTCAGCCCGCAGGGCGGCTAGGCGACGTTCACCCGCTGTCCGGGCGGCGCGGCCTCCAGCCACGCCAGGAAACCGGTGAGGGCGTCCTCGCTCATCGCCAACTCCAACCGCACGCCCCGGTGCGAACAGGCGAGGACCACCGCGTCGGAGAGGAGCGCCAACTCCTCCTCGCCCTCGGGGTCCCGGCGGCCGATCACCTCGATGGCGGAACGCTCCAGCACCCGCCGCGGGCGGTGCGCGTAGGAGAAGACCCGGAACCACTCGATCCGGTCACCGCTGTACCGGGCGATGCCGTACCCCCACCCCTTGCCCGAGGTGTCGGCCGGCCCTACGCCGGCGGGCTCGGGGGTGTCCCAGCGGAGGCTGCAGTCGAAGGTTCCCCCCGACCTCTGGATCAGCCTGCGGCGCAGTCCGAAGGCGAAGAGCCCGACCACAACCAGTGCGACTACCGCGATACCGCCTACGAGAAGAGCGAGGATCATCGGCACCGACCTCCTCGCCTCATCAGTAACGGAACAGCGGAACGGATCCAGCATCGCCTCAGCCGCGGCCCGGTCCGGAGAGTCTCCGGACCGGGCCGCGGCTGAGTCATGTCACACAGTGCGCCAGGTCAGCGCACCGCCACCGCACGCAGGCGGACATCGGCGCGTCGCTCGGCGGCGGCGTCCGCCTCGCTCTTCGCGCGCTCCAACGCCCGCTCCGCGCGCTGGACGTCGATCTCGTCCGACAGCTCGACGATCTCGGCCAGCAGCGACAGCTTGTTGTCGGCGAACGAAACGAACCCGCCGTGGACGGCGGCGATGACGGTCTCGCCGTCACTCGTACGGATCGTCACCGGGCCCGACTCCAGCACACCGAGCAGCGGCTGGTGACCGGGCATGACGCCGATGTCGCCGGAGGTGGTGCGCGCGACGACCAGGGTGGCCTCGCCGGACCAGACATTCCGGTCCGCGGCGACCAGCTCGACGTGCAGCTCAGCAGCCAAGGGTGCTCCTCGGGTCACCACCCGGCGGGTGTGCCGGGTGTTGGGTCAAAAGTGTAGAGGCGTGGGCGAGGGGGCCGGGCAGGGCCCCCTCACCCATGAGCACGGGGCTCAGGAGACGCCCAGCTCCTTGGCGTTCTTGCGCAGGTCCTCAAGGCCACCGCACATGAAGAACGCCTGCTCCGGGAAGTGGTCGTAGTCACCGTCGCAGATCGCGTTGAACGCGGTGATGGACTCGTCCAGCGGCACGTCCGAACCGTCCACACCGGTGAACTGCTTGGCGGCGTGGGTGTTCTGGGACAGGAACCGCTCGACGCGACGGGCACGGTGGACGACGAGCTTGTCCTCCTCGCCCAGCTCGTCGATACCGAGGATCGCGATGATGTCCTGGAGGTCCTTGTACTTCTGAAGGATCGTCTTGACGCGCATGGCCGCGTCGTAGTGCTCCTTCGCGATGTACCGCGGGTCCAGGATGCGGGACGTGGAGTCCAGCGGGTCCACGGCCGGGTAGATGCCCTTCTCCGAGATCGGACGGGAGAGCACCGTCGTCGCGTCGAGGTGGGCGAAGGTGGTGGCCGGGGCCGGGTCGGTCAGGTCGTCCGCGGGGACGTAGATCGCCTGCATCGAGGTGATCGAGTGACCACGGGTCGAGGTGATGCGCTCCTGGAGGAGACCCATCTCGTCGGCCAGGTTCGGCTGGTAACCCACCGCGGAGGGCATCCGGCCGAGCAGGGTCGACACCTCGGAACCGGCCTGGGTGAAGCGGAAGATGTTGTCGATGAAGAACAACACGTCCTGCTTCTTCACATCGCGGAAGTACTCCGCCATGGTCAGACCCGCGAGGGCCACGCGCAGTCGGGTGCCCGGGGGCTCGTCCATCTGGCCGAAGACCAGCGCCGTCTTGTCGAGGACGCCGGACTCCTCCATCTCGTCGATGAGGTCGTTGCCCTCACGGGTGCGCTCGCCGACGCCCGCGAAGACGGAGACGCCCTCGTGGAGGTTGGCGACACGCATGATCATTTCCTGGATCAGCACGGTCTTGCCGACACCGGCACCACCGAACAGACCGATCTTTCCACCCTTGACGTACGGGGTGAGGAGGTCGACGACCTTCAGACCGGTCTCGAACATCTCGGTCTTCGACTCGAGCTGGTCGAAGGCCGGGGCGGTGCGGTGGATCGGCCAGCGCTCACCGACGTTGGCGTTCTCCTCGGGGTGGTTCAGCACCTCGCCGAGGGTGTTGAACACCTTGCCCTTGGTGAAGTCGCCGACCGGCACCGTGATGCCCTTGCCGGTGTTCGTCACCGGGGCCTGGCGGACCAGACCGTCGGTGGGCTGCATGGAGATCGCACGGACGACACCGTCGCCGAGGTGCTGGGCGACCTCGAGCGTCAGCGTCTTCTTCTCGCCCTCGTTGGCCGGGTCGGCGACCTCGACGTGCAGGGCGTTGTAGATCTCGGGCATGGCGTCGACGGGGAATTCCACGTCGACGACCGGGCCGATGACCCGGGCGACGCGGCCCGTGGCAACGGCCGTCTCAACTGTCGTCGTCATTACCTGTCACTCCCCGCGTTCGCGTCGGCCAGGGCTGCGGTGCCGCCGACGATCTCGCTGATTTCCTGGGTGATTTCGGCCTGGCGGGCCGCGTTGGCAAGTCGGGAGAGCGTATTGATCAGCTCACCCGCGTTGTCGGTGGCCGACTTCATCGCGCGCCGCGTGGCGGCGTGCTTCGAAGCGGCCGACTGGAGCATCGCGTTGTAGATCCGGCTCTCGACGTACCGCGGCAGCAGGGCGTCGAGGACGTCCTCCGCCGACGGCTCGAAGTCGTACAGCGGGAGGATCTCGCCCTTGGTGGGCGCCTGGTCGGCGACCTCGTCCAGGCTCAGCGGAAGCAGCCGGCTGCCGACCGCGTTCTGCGTCATCATCGACACGAACTCCGTGTAGACGACGTGCAGCTCGTCGACCCCGCCATCGGCCGTGTCCTGCTCGATCGCGCTGATCAGCGGTCCGGCGACCGTCTTGGCGTCCGCGTACGTGGGCTCGTCGGTGAAGCCGGTCCACTGCTCCGCGACCTCGCGCTCACGGAAGTTGTAGTGGGCCACACCGCGGCGGCCGACGATGTACGTGACGACCTCCTTGCCCTCCGCTTCGAGGCGGGCGGTCAACTGCTCCGCCGCCTTGATCGCGTTGGAGTTGAAGGCGCCGGCCAGTCCGCGGTCGCTCGTGAGGAGCAGCACCGCGGAGCGGCGAGCCGTCTCCGCCTCCGTGGTCAGCGGGTGCTTGGTGTTCGAACCCGTTCCCACCGCCGTGACCGCGCGTGTCAGCTCGGTCGCGTACGGCGCGGAGGCCACCACCTTGCGCTGCGCCTTGACGACACGCGAGGCGGCGATCATCTCCATCGCCTTGGTGATCTTCTTGGTCGCGGTGACGGATCGGATGCGACGCTTGTAGACCCGGAGCTGGGCTCCCATGAGTCAGGTCCCTTCCTACGTCACTTGGAGACGTTGACGGCAGGCGCGTCCTCGCCGAGCAGCTTGCCGTCCGAGGTCTCGAACTGCTTCTTGAACGCCGCGACCGCGTCGGAGATGGCGGTGATGGTGTCGTCCGACATCTTCGCGCCCTCCTTGATGGAGGTCATCAGACCCTGCTCCTCGCGGTGCAGGTAGTCCAGGAGCTCCGTCTCGAAGCGGCGGATGTCGACGACGGGGACGTCGTCCATGCGGCCCGTGGTACCGGCCCACACGGAGACGACCTGGTCCTCGGTGGCCATCGGCTGGTACTGCGGCTGCTTCAGCAGCTCGACCATGCGCTGACCGCGCTCCAGCTGCGCCTTCGACGCGGCGTCCAGGTCGGAACCGAAGGCGGCGAACGCCTCCAGCTCACGGAACTGGGCCAGGTCGACGCGGAGTCGGCCGGAAACCTGGCGCATCGCCTTGTGCTGGGCGGAGCCACCGACGCGGGAGACCGAGATGCCGACGTTCAGGGCCGGACGCTGGCCGGCGTTGAACAGGTCGGACTCCAGGAAGCACTGGCCGTCGGTGATGGAGATGACGTTGGTCGGGATGAACGCCGAGACGTCGTTGGCCTTGGTCTCCACGATCGGGAGGCCCGTCATCGAGCCCTTGCCCATGTCGTCGGAGAGCTTGGCACAGCGCTCCAGCAGACGGGAGTGCAGGTAGAAGACGTCACCGGGGTACGCCTCACGGCCCGGCGGACGACGCAGCAGCAGGGACACGGCGCGGTAGGCGTCGGCCTGCTTCGAGAGGTCGTCGAAGATGATGAGGACGTGCTTGCCCTCGTACATCCACTGCTGGCCGATGGCCGAACCGGTGTACGGCGCCAGGTACTTGAAGCCGGCCGGGTCGGACGCCGGGGCGGCGACGATGGTCGTGTACTCCAGCGCGTTGGCCTCGTCCAGGGCGCGTCGCACGGACGCGATGGTGGAGCCCTTCTGGCCGATGGCGACGTAGATGCAGCGCACCTGCTTGTTCACGTCGCCGGAGCGCCAGTTGTCGCGCTGGTTGATGATGGTGTCGACGGCCAGGGCGGTCTTGCCGGTCTGGCGGTCACCGATGATCAGCTGACGCTGGCCGCGGCCGATCGGGGTCATCGCGTCGACGGCCTTGTAGCCCGTCTCCATCGGCTCGTGCACGGACTTGCGCTGCATGACCGTGGGGGCCTGCAGCTCAAGGGCACGACGACCGCTGGTCTCGATGTCGCCGAGGCCGTCGATCGGGTTGCCGAGCGGGTCGACGACGCGGCCGAGGTAACCCTCGCCCACGGCGACGGAGAGCACCTCACCGGTGCGCTGCACCGGCTGGCCCTCCTCGATGCCGCTGAACTCGCCGAGGACGATGGCACCGATCTCGCGCTCTTCGAGGTTGAGCGCGAGGCCCAGGGTGCCGTCCTCGAACTTCAGCAGTTCGTTGGCCATGGCCGAGGGCAGTCCCTCGACCTTCGCGATGCCGTCGCCGGCAAGGGTGACCGTACCGACCTCCTCGCGCGAGGCCGCGTCCGGCTGGTACGACTGGACAAAGTTCTCCAGCGCGTCCCGGATCTCCTCCGGCCGGATCGTGAGCTCCGCCATCTGGGTTCCCTGCTCTCCTTGTTGGGCCCGAAGTTCTTTGGGGGTCTGGGGGCGACCCCCAGGAATCCTTCTGTACGGCCCAACCAGGGCCGTCGGACGTACGTTGTTCTGTTGCTCAGCCGGCCATGCGGCGGCTGGCTTCGTCGATGCGGTCCGCGATGCCGCCGTTGATGATCTCGTCACCGACCTGCACCCGGATTCCGCCGAGGACCGCGGGGTCCACGTCCAGGTTCAGGTGCATCGCACGCCCGTACAGCTTCGCCAGGGACGCACCCAGGCGCTGCTTCTGCTGATCGCTCAGCGGTACGGCCGAGGTGACGATCGCGACCATGCGGTCACGGCGCTCCGCGGCGAGCTTGGACAGGGACTCGAGTCCCGCTTCCAGGCTACGTCCCCGGGGCCGGGTGACCAGTCGCGTGACCAGTCGGGTGGTCTGCGCCTGGGCGCGGCTGCTGAGCAGGGTGCTCAACAGCTCCTCCTTGGCGGCTGCCGTCGCGGTCCGGTCGGTGAGCGCGGCACGCAGCCCGGTGTCCGAGGAAGTGATCCGGCCGAACCGGAACAGCTCGTCCTCCACGTCGTCGAGCGTGCCGGCACGCTGGGCGGCCGTGAGGTCGGCGACGTCCGCCAGTTCCTCCAGCGCGTCCACCAGGTCGCGCGAGCGCGACCAGCGGGAGCGCACCAGTCCGGAGACCAGGTCGACCGTCTCGCCGGAGACCTGCCCGTCCAGGAGGCGACCGACCAGGCCGGCCTTGGCGTCCCCGGACTGCGCCGGGTCGGTGATGACCCGGCGCAGGGACACCTCGCGGTCGAGCAGCGCGGTGACCGAGGCCAGGTCGTCAGCGAGCCGCGACGCGTCGACGGACGTGCTGTCCGTCAGTGCGTCGAGCCGCTCACGCGCCGTGGCCACGGCCTCACGGCTGGCTCCGTGCAGCGCAGTCACCGGGCGGCCTCGGCCTTCACGTCGAGCTCGTCGAGGAACCGGTCGATGGTGCGGCTCTGTCGGGCGTGGTCCTCAAGGGACTCGCCGACGAGCTTCCCGGCCAGTTCGGTGGCGAGCTGACCGACGTCCCGGCGCAGCGCCTGAGCGGCGGCCTTGCGGTCGGCCTCGATCTGCGTGTGACCGGCGGCGATGATTTCCTCACGCTGCCGCTGGCCTTCCGCGCGCATCTCGGCGATGAGCGTGGCGCCCTGCTCCTGCGCGTCCTGACGCAGGCGCGCGGCCTCGTGCCGGGCCTCGGCGAGCTGGGCCTTGTACTGCTCCAGCACGCTCTGGGCTTCGGTCTTGGCGGCCTCGGCCTTCTCCATGCCGCCCTCGATGGCCTCGCGGCGCTCCTCCAGAACCTTGTTGATGTTCGGGAGGAGCTTCTTGGCGAGGACGGCGAAGACGATGACGAAGGCGATCAGGCCGATGACGAGCTCAGGGATCGGCGGAACGAGGGGGTTCTGCTCCTCGGTGGCCGCCAGAATGAGCAGCTGGCTCATATCAGTGCCTTTCGTCTAGTGGCTGGTCGTGACGAGCCGATTACTTGCCGAAGACGAACGGCATGACCATGCCGATGAGGGCGAGCGCCTCACAGAAGGCGAAGCCGAGGATCTGGTTGGCGCGGATCAGACCGGCGGCCTCGGGCTGGCGGGCGAGGGCCTGGGTGCCGTTACCGAAGATGATGCCGACGCCCACGCCGGGGCCGATGGCGGCGAGGCCGTAACCGATGGAGCCGAGCGAGCCGGTGACAGCGGCAAGGGTCTGGGACATGCCAGTTCTTCCTTTTCTTTACCGGACCGGTGGGGGTTGGCCACCGGACGAATGTGGAGCGGAGGGGGGCTCAGTGGTGCTCAGCGAGCGCACCCTGGATGAAGGTGCACGTCAGAAGCACGAACACGTAAGCCTGAAGGGCCTGGACGAACAGCTCGAAGACGAGCATGGCCAGGACCATCACAAAGGAGACGCCGGCGTAGACGATGCCCAGACCGTTGAGCATGTACCAGCTCGCGATGGTGAAGAGCACCAATAGCGTGTGACCGGCGAACATGTTGGCGAAGAGTCGAACGGCGTGGGTGAACGGACGCACCAGCAGGTTCGAGAACAACTCAATGGCCATGGCCAGCGGCAGTACCGGACCCAGCGACTTGTCGTACCCACTGAAGTTCTTGAGGGCTCCCACGAAGCCGTGTCGCTTGAAGGTGAGGGAGACCCACAGGACGAAGACGATGCCGGCGAGGGCCGCCGGGTAGGCAATGATCGACGTCACCGGGAACTGGGCCAGTGGGATGATCGCCCAGAGGTTCATCATCCAGACGAAGAAGAACAGCGACACGATCAGCGGGACGTACTTCTCGCCCTCGCGCTTGCCGAGCGTCTCGTAGACGATGCCCCGGCGGACGAAGTCATAGCCGGTCTCGGCCACCATCTGAAGCTTGCCCGGAACGACCTTGGGCTTGGCGAAGGCAGCCCAGAAGAAGCCGATGATGATGATCGACCCGAGGATCGCAAGCAGCATCGGCTTGTTGAAGTACAGGTTGCTGTCCGCGTCACCCCAGATGGGCTTGAACAGGAACGAGTGCAGGCCGGGAGCCGGGAAGCCACAACCGTCGAAGATGTGGCAATCGGTCTCGAAGGCGAGCACCTGCGTCGGGTCAGCACTCACCGCGGGCTCCTTCGTGGCGCATAGGTACGGCAACCTCGTTGTGTCGGCGCGGCACGCAGCCGCAGTACGGCACTGGACTGGTGTTACGGGTGTGGGGGCGGCGGTCGGGCATCAAGCCTCGCGCTAGAGCAGGCGTCAACTTGGATGCCCGCGCCCGCGATGCCGCAGTTGGCACCGGACGATAGCAGTAAGTCCGTCCCGCCCTTATACCGGCCCTACCCCTCACGACGAGGAACCGGTCTTCGCGGGCTTCTCACCCTTCGAATCCTCGGGTTCCACGTAGAGAATCTTGGCCTTCATGTGGGCGCGGGCCTGAGCCCCGATCCAGGCGAGTGTGGCCACGACGAGCGTGGCCGCGAACGTCTTCGGGTGGAAGAGATCCGTGTCCTTGAACGCGGTGATGAAGACGAACATCAACAGGATCTGGGTCGTGTAGAGCATCAGGCCCATGCCCTGGAACAGCTGCGGGAGCGACCTCGCGATGCGCAGGAGCACCACGAGTCCGATTCCCATGAAGAGGATCACGACGACGGTCGCCACGGCCGCTCCGAGCGCTCCCTTGCCGCCGGCGACCGCGGCACTGATGCCCGCGGCTACGGCTCCCACGACTGCGGTGGGTACGACGGCATGGATGACGGTGCGTGCGTCTTGGGACGGCATGGCGGCAACTCCGCTTACTGGATGGGGGCAGGTGTCGTCATGGACGAGCGTAAACCCGGAAATCGAGACAGAAAGTCGGTCCAGAAGGCCGTCGCACTACGGTCCTCCGGCGCTACCCCGGGTTCTCGTGAACGGTATCACAAACTATTTGATGAGGTCTTTACCTGTGAAGTGTGCCAGCAGTCACACATGAGAGTGAACCAGCCCATATGTGCATGACAGAAGGCCCTTTGACTGGTATTGAGGGCGTTTGACTGGCCGGTACGGCGCGGCAAGATGGCCACAAAGCGTCAGCGATCGAGCACTTTTCGCGCATGCGACGGCCCGGTGCGGACTGCGGTGACCGCTGGAGGAACCGCTCCACCGGCCCGTGACGCCCGCGACGGGCGCCGTTTCAGCGCGAAGTGTCGGCCCGGCGGCGGTCGCGGAAGCGGTGCCGGAGGCCGGATGCCGTCGCTCCGTTGACGCCCCCGGCCCGGACGGGTGCGGACGAACCCCCCGTCGCTGCGGCCCCGTTGACGCCTTCGGTGTCGCCCGCGGCGCGGGTGGCGCCCCCGTCCTTCACCGTCGGGACACCCTCCGTTCCCGCGAATGTGCCGGAACCGTTATCCCCCGCCGCCCGCACCCCGTGCGATGTGCCCGCGGCGACGCCCACACCGGCCCCCACGGGGACTTCGGTACGGCTCGTGCCCGGGTATCCGGAGACCGTCACCGCGGCGGGCTCCGACTCCCCCTCGGCGCCGGCGAGTTGTTCAGCGGCGCCGAGGGGGAGCTTGCGGCGCCGGTAGCGGGGCGGTACGAACGCCTCCGCCCAGCGCGGCGCACGCGGGGTGAAGCGGGGCAGCAGGAGCAGCACCAGGCCCACCGCGCTGAGCACGGCGACGCCGAGGACGATCCACATGGACGCGGCGTTGACCGAGTAGGCGAGCGTGCCGAAAGAGATCAGCGCGGCCCAGAAGTACATGATCAGCACCGAGCGGCTGTGCGAGTGACCGCTGTCGAGGAGCCGGTGGTGCAGGTGTCCGCGGTCGGCGGCGAACGGCGACTGGCCGCGCCAGGTGCGCCGCACGATCGCCAGGACGAGGTCGGCGGCGGGCAGCGCGATGATGGTGAGCGGCAGGATGAGCGGGATGTAGACGGGCACCGTGGCGTGCACCGCTTCCCGCAGACCGCCGGCCTGTCCGGGGCCGAACAGGCTGTCCGGGTCGACCTGACCGGTGATGGAGATGGCGCCCGCCGCGAGCACCAGACCGATCAGCATGGAGCCCGAGTCGCCCATGAAGATCCGCGCGGGGTGCATGTTGTGCGGCAGGAAGCCGAGGCACATGCCGAGCAGCAGCGCCGCGAACAGGGTGGCCGGGGCCGCGGCCTCCAGTCCGTAGCCGAACCAGAGGCGGTACGCGTAGAGGAAGAAGGCCAGGGTCGCGATGCACACCATGCCCGCGGCGAGCCCGTCCAGCCCGTCGGCGAAGTTGACCGCGTTGATCGTGATCACGACCAGCGCCACGGTGAGCAGCGTGGACTGCCACTGGGTGAGCGCGACCATGCCGACACCGGGGATGGGCAGCCAGAGGATCGCCAGACCCTGCATGACCATGACGCCCGCGGCGATCATCTGGGCGCCCAGCTTGATCAGCGCGTCGAGCTCGAACTTGTCGTCCAGGACACCGACCAGCCAGATCAGGGCGGCGCCGGACAGCAGGGCGCGCGGCTCGCTGGAACCGTCGAAGACCTCACTGAGGTTGGTGAGGTGGTTGGCGACGAGGAGGCCCGCGCAGAGCCCGAAGAACATCGCGATACCGCCGAGCCGGGGCGTGGGCTCCCGGTGCACGTCACGGGCGCGGATCTCCGGCATCGCCCCGGCCACGATGGCGAACTTCCGCACCGGGCCCGTCAGCAGATAGGTCACCGCAGCCGTGACACAGAGCGTCAGCAGGTATTCACGCACAGGCTTCCCCACAGGTGTCTTCGGCCAGCTCAGCCCCACAGCCTAGCCTCGGGTGCATGGGTATGGGGACTTCCGGGTAGCGAGCATGGTTGCACGGAGAACCTATGGTCCCCGTCATCGTCGCCCGCCGTACCGCTCCGCGCGCGTGTGCCCCGGCGGAAATGCGTCACCCCCGCGGGTCGGGGTACTGCGGGAAGGCCGGCCGTGCACGGACGAGTGTTCGCACCTCGTCCCGGACGGACGTTCCGACGATCTTGCCACGGTGCGGCGCCGCGAACAGTACCGCGCTCCGCGCCGATTCCGGTCCGACCCTCCCCCGGAGGGTCGTCGCGGCCGCTTCCAGCCGCAGTGCGCGGCCTTCCGTACCGGTAGTCCACCGTGGTCCCCGCCGCCGCCAGTAGACCCTGTGCGGTCCTCGGGCCGCGGCCGAGCGGGGACGGGCCGGCGATGATCACTGCGGGGCCCGTACGACCGTGGGGGCGGCCTCCGGACGGGCGTGGGCCACCCGCCCGGCTCTCCCTCACTGCCGCCGCCCGGTCCGGGGCCGGCGGCCGGTTCAGCGCCGGGCGGTGACGCCCGTCAGCGCGGTGACCACCGGGTCCAGCGCCTCGTGGATCTCGTCGCCGATGGAACGGAAGAACGGCAGCGGCGCCCCGTACGGGTCGAACACCTCGTCGGCGTCGACGGACGGTGCCAGCAGCCAGCCGCGCAGCGCGGCGGCGGCCCGCACCAGGGCGCGGGCCCGTTCGACGACCCCCTCGTCCCGGGGGTCGGGCAGGGTCGCCGGGTCGATGGCGCGCACCAGCCGGGTGAACTCCTTCAGGGTGAAGGTGCGCAGCCCCGCGGAGTGGCCCATCGAGATGACCTGCGCCCGGTGGTCGCGGGTGGCGGTCAGCACGAGGTCCGCGCGGATGACGTGGTCGTCGAGGAGTTCGCGTCCGGTGAAGCCGGTGGGGTCGGCGCCGAAGTCGGCGAGGACCGTCTCGGCGTTGGTCTCCATGGGCGCGCCCTCGTGGCCCCAGGTGCCCGCGCTCTCCACGACGACGCCGCCGCCGAGCGGGTCACCGAGCCGCCCCACCAAGGCGTGCCGGGTCAGCCGCTCGGTGATGGGCGAGCGGCACACGTTGCCGGTGCTGACGTGGAGGATGCGGAACGTGTCCCCGGTGCCGGTGACCCCCGTGCCTATGCCACGCCCCTCAGGGGCCGTCAATTGGCCACCTCAAGGTCGGGTACCACCTTGCGCAGCTCGTCCGCGTCGAGGGCGCCGGCGCGGAGCAGGACGGGCACCTCGCCGGTCACGTCCACGATGGACGAGGGCACGATGCCGGGCGTCGGGCCGCCGTCGAGGTAGACGGAGACGGCGTCGCCGAGCATCTGCTGGGCGGCGTCGCAGTTCTCGGGGGCGGGGTGCCCGGTGAGGTTCGCGGAGGACACGGCCATCGGGCCGACCTCGGTGAGCAGTTCGATGGCGACCGGGTGCAGCGGCATCCGGACGGCGACGGTGCCCCGGGTGTCACCGAGGTCCCACTGGAGGGACGGCTGGTGCCGCGCGACCAGGGTGAGGGCACCGGGCCAGAACGCGTCCACGAGTTCCCAGGCCAGCTCGGAGAAGTTGGTGACGAGCCCGTGCAGGGTGTTCGGGGAGCCGATGAGCACGGGGGTGGGCATGCTGCGCCCGCGGCCCTTGGCGTCGAGCAGGTCGGCGACCGCCTCGGAGCTGAAGGCGTCGGCGCCGATGCCGTAGACCGTGTCGGTGGGCAGCACGACCAGCTCGCCCCGGCGGACGGCGGACCCGGCCTCACGCAGACCGGTGATGCGGTCGGTCGCGTCGTTGGTGTCGTATCGCCGTGCCATCTAGCGGGCCTCCTCGTGCGCGTTCTGGGTGTGGTTCGGGGGCCGGGACGTCACGGGCGTGCCTTGCGCGCGGTCGCGAATCGGGGCCGGTTGTTGAGGTCGGGGTGGTCGGCGGCGTCGGCCCAGCCGGCTTCCTCGCTGAAGATCCACGGCACCTGCCCGCCCTGGGTGTCGGCGTGCTCCACGACGACGATGCCGCCGGGGCGCAGCAGTCGGTGGGCGGTGCGTTCGAGGCCGCGGATGGTGTCGAGGCCGTCGTCGCCGGAGAACAGCGCCATCTGGGGGTCGTACTCGCGGGCCTCCAGCGCCACGTGCTCCCACTCGGTGAGGGGGATGTACGGGGGGTTGGAGATGACGAGGTCGACCTGTCCGTTCAGCTCGGGCAGGGCGGCCAGGGCGTCGCCCTGGTGGACGCTGACGCGGGAGCCCTCGGTGTTCTTGAGGGTGTAGACGAGGGCGTCCTCGGAGAGCTCGACGGCGTGCACCCGGGAGCGGGGCACCTCCTGGGCCATGGCGAGGGCGATGGCCCCGGAGCCGGAGCACAGGTCGACGATCAGGGGTTCGACGACGTCCATGGCGCGCACCGCGTCTATGGCCCAGCCGACGACCGATTCGGTCTCCGGCCGGGGCACGAACACCCCGGGTCCGACCTGGAGCTCCAGGTACCGGAAATAGGCGCGTCCGGTGATGTGCTGGAGGGGTTCGCGGGCCACCCGGCGGTTGATGGCCTCCCAGTAGCGGGCGTCGACGTCGGAGTCGGGGACGGTGTGCAGCTCGCCCCGCTTGACGCCATGCACGAAGGCGGCCAGTTCCTCGGCGTCGTTGCGCGGCGAGGGCACGCCCGCGTCCGCCAGGCGCTGGGTGGCCTGGGCCACTTCAGCGAGCAGCAGACTGCGGGGGCCTGGGGGTCGACCCCCAATGGGTGGCTGCACGCTAGTCCTCCGGAGCTGAGCTGTCGGTGGGCGCCGGGGCTCGGTCGGCGCCCGGGGGTCAGGCGGCGGCGAGCTTGGCCGCGGAGTCCGCGTCGACGCACGCCTGGATGACCGCGTCGAGCTCCCCGTCGAGCACCTGGTCCAAGTTGTACGCCTTGAAACCGACACGGTGGTCGGAAATGCGGTTCTCGGGGAAGTTGTAGGTGCGGATCTTCTCCGAGCGGTCGACGGTGCGCACCTGGCTGCGGCGGACGTCGGCGGCCTCCCGCTCGGCCTCCTCCTGGGCGGCGGCGAGCAGCCGCGAGCGCAGGATGCGCAGGGCCTGCTCCTTGTTCTGGAGCTGGCTCTTCTCGTTCTGGCAGGAGGCGACGACACCGGTCGGCAGGTGGGTGATGCGGACGGCCGAGTCGGTGGTGTTGACGGACTGGCCGCCGGGCCCCGAGGAGCGGTAGACGTCGATCCGCAGGTCGTTGGGGTTGATCTCGACGTCGACCTCCTCGGCCTCCGGGGTGACGAGCACGCCGGCGGCGGAGGTGTGGATGCGGCCCTGGGACTCGGTCGCGGGCACCCGCTGCACGCGGTGCACACCGCCCTCGTACTTGAGGCGGGCCCACACGCCCTGGCCGGGCTGGGTGGCCCCCTGGCCGCCCTTCGTCTTGACGGCGACCTGGACGTCCTTGTAACCGCCGAGTTCGGACTCGGTGGCGTCGATGATCTCGGTCTTCCAGCCGACCCGCTCGGCGTAGCGCAGGTACATGCGCAGCAGGTCCCCGGCGAACAGGGCCGACTCGTCGCCCCCGGCGCCGGCCTTGATCTCCAGGATGACGTCCTTGTCGTCGCTGGGGTCGCGCGGGACGAGCAGCAGCCGGAGCTTCTCGGTCAGGGCCTCGCGCTCGCGCTCCAGCTCCTTGACCTCGGCCAGGAAGTCGGGGTCGTCGGCGGCCAGCTCGCGGGCGGTGGCGATGTCCTCGCCGACGCGCTTGAAGGACCGGTACGCGGTGACGATCGGTGTGAGCTCGGCGTAGCGCTTGTTGAGCTTGCGCGCGTTCGCCTGGTTGGCGTGCACCCCGGGATCGGCGAGCTGATGCTCCAGGTGGGTGTGCTCGTCGACGAGTTCCGCGACGGCCTCGAACATCTCCGGGCTCCTGATCTGCGTGATGCTGGGTGCGGCCGGGGTCGGCTGCCGGGCGGGGGCGGGCTTCCCGGCGGGGCCCGGTGGGTGCTCCGCGGCCGGGGTGCGGGGCGGAGCGGACGGCGGTCGGGCCGTGCGTCGGACCGTGCCAGGAAAAAACGCCGGTCCCGACCCGCCCGTGGGCGGCCGGGAACCGGCGCAGTGGGCTCGCTACTTCTTGGCAGCACCCTTGCCGAAGCGGGCCTCGAAGCGGGCCACGCGGCCACCGGTGTCGAGGATCTTCTGCTTGCCCGTGTAGAACGGGTGGCACTCGGAGCAGACCTCGGCGCGGATGGAACCGGCCTGGATCGTGCTACGGGTGGTGAACGACGCGCCACAGGTGCAGCTGACCTGCGTCTCGACGTACTCGGGGTGGATGTCGCGCTTCACGGTGTCTCCTAGGATCGGGAGGGCGCCGGGTCGCCTGCGCCTGCTGCGCGGGCGTGAACCGGGGCCGACGTACCAGTCTGCCAGCACTGGCCGCATCCCCCAAAACCGGGACGGTGGACCGGATATTCCGGACGGGACCGCCCATGCCCCCGAAGGCCCCCGATCGTGACGGCATGCGACCGGAAGGGACCGTGGTGTGATCGATCCGATGGCGGTTGGTACCGGATGGGGGACCGTACGCGTTCGCTCACGGGGCGGTGATCACCCGTCCGGCATCGCCCCGTCCCGCGGCCGAACCGACCGTCGCGGCGGCCGGCACGGGCCGGTCGGCCTTGAGGGCGGACCAGACCAGGGCTCCCTGGCGGGCCAGCGGCAGCACCCGGTTGGGGTCGGCCGGGTCGTAGGCGACCGGCAGGGTGATCATGTCGACGTCGTCGGCGCCGATGTTCTTCAGCCCGCCCGCGAACCCGGCGAGCTTGGTGACCGAGTCGAGCTCGGAGTCGGTGGTCAGGGCGCCGGTGGCGGCGTCGGCCACGTCGAACAGCTTCGTCGGGTTCGAGAAGAGTCCGATGCCGTCGATCCGGGCGATCAGGGACCGCAGGAACGCCTGCTGGAGCTGGATGCGTCCCAGGTCGCTGCCGTCGCCCACGCCGTGCCGGGTGCGGACCAGGCCGAGGGCCTGCTCGCCGTCGAGGGTGTGGGTGCCGGCCGGCAGGCGCAGTCGGCTCTTCGGGTCGTCGATCGCCCGGGTGGTGGTGATCCGTACCCCGCCCAGGGTGTCGACCAGCTTCTTGAAGCCGGTGAAGTCCACCTCCACGTAGTGGTCCATCCGGATGCCGGACATCGCTTCGACGGTCTTGACCGTGCAGGACGGGCCGCCGACCTCGTAGGCGGCGTTGAACATCTGCGAGCGGGCCGCGGGAACCGTGCCGCCCCGGCCGTCGGCGCAGGCCGGACGGTCCACCAGGGTGTCCCGGGGGATGGAGACGACGCTCGCCGAGCGGTGCCCCCGGTGCACGTGGACGATCATCGCGGTGTCCGAGCGGGCGGCCCCGTCCTCGTGGCCGTAGGCGGCGTTGGCGCCGGAGCGCGCGTCGGAGCCGAGGACCAGCACGTCCATGGAGCCGTCGGCACGGTCACGGGGCCGGTCGGTCCCGAGCACGGCGTTGATGTCGATGCCCCGGATGTTGCCGTTGAGCTTGACGTACAGGTACCCGAGGCCGGAGCCGCCGAGGACGATCAGGCCGGCCGCCGTCCAGGCGGTGATCCGCAGCGCACGCCTGCGCCCGCCGCGGCGCCGGGGGCTGCTCCCGCCGGGCCCGGGGGGCTGGTCGTCCGTGCGCTCCTGGGGCATCGGCACCTCGGATCTCGGGCTCTGGGGTCCTCACCTCCAGGGTCGGCCCGCAGCCGGGCGTCCACCAGTCGGCCGAACACCGGGCCCCGGCCGCGCCGGACACGGAGGGTGACCGGGCCCGGTGCGACTCAGCTGAGGAGGTCGTACCGCTGGAAGCCGCCGCCGATCCGGATCGGGGTCGCGAAGACGCCCCGCGAGGTCTTGCCGGTGCCCGGGTAGAGGAACAGGTTCCCGGCGCGGGAGCGGGCCAGGAAGTCCGGCCGGCCGTCGCCCGTCACGTCCCCGGGGGCCAGCAGGCCGTTGTACCCGTGCCAGTCGCGGACGTGCCGTCGCGCCGCGAACGGTTCGGCGATCCGACCGGTGCCCGCGAGGAGGTGCAGCTTGCCGTCCCGGGTGCGGGCGAACAGGTCGGTCCTGCCGTCCCCGGTGAAGTCCCCGCGGCCGCGGAGCGAGTTGTAGCCCCGGTAGCCCTCGCCCGCGCGCACCGGGCCCCCCAGCGAACCGTCGCCGTTGCCCGGGTGCACGTACAGCGTGCCGTCCGCGGTGACGGACAGCAGGTCGGGCAGCCGGTCCCCGGTGACGTCACCGGGGACGACGAGGAACTTGCGGTCAGCCCAGCCGCGGGCGATCGGGGTGTCCCGCCAGGGCCCGTTCGCGGACGTCCGGTACCGCCAGTGCACGGCCCCGTCCGCGGCCCGCCGCAGCACGAAGTCCTGGCGGCCGTCGCGGTTCAGGTCCGTCTGGAGCGCCACGTCGTACGCGCTCCACTCCCCCGGCAGGTCGGTGCGGGCGGCGAAGCCGCGGCCCTTCGACGGCAGGACGTGCGCCGCACCGCCGGCGCGCGTCCGCACGAAGACGTCGGCGCTCCCGTCCCGGTCGAGGTCGGTGTCGTCGACGCGGGGCCGGATCAGCGGCTGGTACGCGGAGACCTTGCTGAACACCTCGTAGGTGCCGACGAGGTTGCAGACCTGCTTGCCGCCGCGGCTCATGCCCCGGGACACCACCCCGACGACCTTGTTGCCGGCGACCAGGGGGCCGCCCGAGTCGCCGGGGCAGACGCTCCCCCCGGTGACGTCGTCCCCCGTGCCGAGCCGACCCGCACAGAGCATGCCGCCGTCCGTGCGGTACCCCGGGCCGAGGTTGACCCGGCACACCGGGTCGGCGTTGAGCGGCAGGGTGACCTTCTGGAGCAGCGGCGAGATGGTGGCCGTGTCCTCGCGCGAGGGGGTCAGGCCCCAGCCGTAGGCGATGGCCTTGCGCCCCGGCGCGTACAGGGTCGCGTCGTCCGGTCCGGCCAGCTCCAGCGTCGTCTGGGCGACCGGGCGGGCGAGGGTCAGCAGCGCCACGTCGTGCGCGAACTCCCGCGGGTCGTAATCCGGATGGGTCCAGGTGCGGACCACGTCCACCCGCCGGGCGTCGTTGGCGACCGTGACGCTGTGGTGGGTGCCGACGGCGACCTCGCCGAAGCGGTCCCAGTCGCGTCGCTCGCCGGTGCGGGGGTCGTCCAGGCAGTGCGCCGCGGTGAGGACCTTGTTCGGTGCGACGAGGGTGCCGCCGCAGACGAAGTGCTTGCCGGCGGGCCGCCCCGGGGGCGCGTACACCAGCTGCACCATCCAGGAGGCGGTGCTGTTGGTGGCGCCCGTGGCGCGCGGTGCGGGGGTGGCCTCCGGCGAGGGGGTGGGCGTCGGGGGGGCGGTGACCGTGCCGGGCGGGGGCTGTACGACCTCGGCGGTCAGCTCCGGGGGTTCGGGCGGGCCCGCGTGGGAGGTGACCGCGAAGACTCCGCAGCCCAGTAGCGCGAGTGCGGTCGCTACGGCTGGCAGTAGCCGTCCCACCCGGCTTCGGCGCCGGACCTCGGCCTGTCCCGTCCCCACGCCAGCTCCCGCTCGTCGGTCCCCACAGCAACAGCCCGCCGATCCTACCCAGCCGGCTGGGTGGGTTTCGCATCGCACGGTGCCTGTGGGTGCGTTCACCTTGCGGTGCGGTGTCCCGTGCGGGGGCGGGGTGGTGTTGCGCAGTTCCCCGCGCCCCCTTTCTTCGGCGGCGGTTCGTTGTCCTGTGCGGGTGGGGGGTGGTTGCTCGCGCCGTTCCTCGCGCCCCTATGGGGCGCCGCCCCGCGGCGGTGGGGGAAGAGTGCCCCGATAGGGGCGCGGGGAACTGCGCGGTCGTGCAGCGCACCTGTGCCGGACAGGGGAGGTCCACCGGGGCGTACCGGGCGGGCACGGCGCGTCGCGTGGGAACGCGAAGGGCCCCGGAACCGCGCGGGGCGGTGCCGGGGCCCTTCGAACACGACGGTCAGTCGTTGCCCGAAGACGGCGTGGTCTTCTGGATCTGGAGCAGGAACTCCGCGTTGGACTTCGTCTGCTTCATCTTGTCCAGGAGCAGTTCGATCGCCTGCTGCTGGTCCAGCGCGTGCAGCACCCGACGCAGCTTCCAGACGACACCCAACTCCTCACCGCTGAGCAGGATCTCCTCCTTGCGGGTGCCGGACGCGTCCACGTCCACCGCGGGGAAGATGCGCTTGTCGGCGAGCTTCCGGTCGAGCTTGAGCTCCATGTTGCCGGTGCCCTTGAACTCCTCGAAGATCACCTCGTCCATCCGCGAGCCGGTGTCGACCAGCGCGGTGGCCAGGATGGTCAGCGAGCCGCCGTCCTCGATGTTGCGCGCCGCGCCGAAGAACCGCTTCGGCGGGTAGAGCGCGGTCGAGTCGACACCACCGGAGAGGATGCGGCCGGAGGCCGGCGCCGCCAGGTTGTAGGCGCGGCCCAGGCGGGTGATGGAGTCGAGCAGCACGACCACGTCGTGACCCAGCTCGACCAGGCGCTTGGCGCGCTCGATGGCGAGTTCGGCGACGGTGGTGTGGTCCTCCGCGGGACGGTCG
Organism: Streptomyces sp. NPDC005955; assembly: GCF_042871255.1. Classification (NCBI taxonomy): domain Bacteria; kingdom Bacillati; phylum Actinomycetota; class Actinomycetes; order Kitasatosporales; family Streptomycetaceae; genus Streptomyces; species Streptomyces sp. NPDC005955. The sequence goes on from NZ_JBIAIF010000017.1 coordinate 104,860, forward strand.
AAGGTCGAGGAGATGACCTCGCCCTTCACCGACCGCTGCATGTCGGTGACTTCCTCGGGACGCTCGTCGACGAGGACGACCATCAGGTGGCACTCGGGGTTGTTGTGCGTGATCGCGTTGGCGACCGCCTGCATGATCATGGTCTTGCCGGTCTTCGGCGGGGCCACGATCAGACCGCGCTGGCCCTTGCCGATCGGCGACACGAGGTCGATGATCCGCGTGGTCAGCACGCCCGGGTCGGTCTCCAGGCGGAGCCGGTCCTGCGGGTAGAGCGGCGTCAGCTTGTTGAACTCCGGCCGGCCGCGGCCGAGTTCGGGCGCCATGCCGTTGACGGAGTCCAGTCGGACCAGCGCGTTGAACTTCTCGCGGCGCTCGCCGTCCTTCGGCTGACGGACCGCACCGGTGATGTGGTCGCCCTTGCGCAGGCCGTTCTTGCGGACCTGGGCCAGCGACACGTACACGTCGTTGGGGCCGGGCAGGTACCCGGAGGTCCGGATGAAGGCGTAGTTGTCGAGGATGTCCAGGATGCCCGCGACGGGGATCAGGACGTCGTCCTCGTTGATCTGCGGCTCGACGCCGCCGATCTCGTCACGGCCCCGACGACCGCGACGGTCGCGGTAGCGGCCGCGACGGCCGCGACGGCCACCGGCCTCGTCGTCGAAGTCGTCCTGCGGGCCGTTGTTGACCCGGTCCTGGCGCTCCTGGCGCTCCTGCCGGTCCTGGCGTTCCTGACGGCCGCCCTGCTGCTGACGCTGCTGGTTGCCGCTCTGCTGCTGGCCCTGGTCGTCGCCCTTGCCGCGGCGGTCACGGTCGCGGTCACGACCCCGACGGTCCCGGCGGCCCCCGCGGCCCTCGGCTCCGTCCGCACCGCTGTCGCCGCCCTTGTCGGCGGACGGCTCGGCCTTGGCCTCGGCGGTGACGGTCTCGGGGCTCTGCGCCTCGGCGGTGGCGCGGCGCCGGCGGCGCTCGACGACGGGGGTGTCGTCACTGGCCGGCTGACCGGGGATCTCGATCTGCTGCTGGGCGACGGCCTTGCGGACGGGCGCCTCGGCGGTGGTCTTCGCGGACGCGGCGGTGGGCTCGGCGGCCGTACGGTCGGGCTGCGCCTCGGACTTGTCGGCCCGGGCGTCGGCGGCGGTGTCCTCACCGGTGCGGGCCTTGGAGGTGGCGCGGCGCTTCGGCTTGGTCTCGGCGGGGGCGTCAGCGCCCTTCGCCGGCGCGCCGGCACCGGCCTGGGCCTCCTTGATGACCTCGATCAGCTGGCTCTTGCGCATCCGCGCGGTGCCCCTGATGCCGAGGCCGGAGGCGACCTGCTGGAGTTCGGCCAGCACCATGCCCTCAAGGCCGGTGCCGCGACGGCGCCGCGCAGAAGCACCGGTTGCGGACGTGGCGGAGGCGTCCGTGGCGGGCGCGGCAGCGGTGTCGACCGTGCTGTCGGCGCTCACGCCCATCAGATCGGTGGTGTCGCTCACGAAGGGTCCTTCCCTGGAGCGGGCGTCGGCCTGTCTGGCTCGGCGACCGGTTGTGCTGTCCGGCGTTGGTCCTTGTGGTGTGGACCGCGCCGGGGCGGTGGTCCGCCCAAAGCGGCGGAGGAGATTGCTGATGAGTGGCGCTCCCCTGAGCCGTGCCACGGAATTGCAGTGCCGCGCGGCTGGGTCGAGCCGGTTCCGGAGCGTTTAACGCAGACCGTTGCGCGCAGTGCACGTAACGGCTTGGGGGGCTCCCGGAAGAATGGTTGTCCCGGACGGGGACACGAAGCACCTCGTCATGGTGGGGTCGGGTGCAGACTTGAGATTAACACTACCGGACCCAACAAACATTCCCCCTCTCCACATCCGGCAAGCCGGTGTCAGTGCGCAAGCGGCAGCACGCTCGCTCCCGCTTCGTCCAGCGCGAGCCGGTTCGCGGCCCACCCCTCGCCGGCCAGTCGGGCGACCTTGTCGGCGACCTCGCCGTCGGCCAGCGCCAGGACCGTGGGGCCGGCGCCGGAGATCACCGCGGGGATGCCGTCCGCGCGCAGCCGCTCGACCAGGGCGGCGCTCTCCGGCATCGCCGGGGCGCGGTACTCCTGGTGCAGACGGTCCTCGGTGGCGGGCAGCAGCAGCTCGGGGCGCCTGGTCAGGGCCTCGACGAGGAGTGCGGCCCGGCCCGCGTTGGCGGCGGCGTCCACGTGCGGGACGGTGCGCGGCAGCAGTCCGCGGGCGGTTTCGGTGAGGACGGGCTTCCCGGGGACGAAAACCACCGGAACGATGGAATCGGCCGCGTCCATCCTGATCGCACGGGCCGCGCCGCCGTCCATCCAGGACAGCGTGAAACCGCCGAGCAGGCAGGCGGCGACGTTGTCGGGGTGGCCCTCGATCTCGGTGGCGAGTTCCAGCAGGGCGTCGTCGTCGAGCTTGCTGTCGCCGCCTATGGTCACGGCCCGGGCGGCGACGATCCCGGCGCAGATCGCGGCGGAGGAGGAACCGAGGCCCCGACCGTGCGGGATGCGGTTGGCGCAGACGACTTCCAGGCCGCGCGGCTGCCCCCCGAGCAGGTCGAACGCGGTGCGCATCGCGCGCACGAGCAGATGGCTCTCGTCGCGGGGGAGGGTCTCGCCGCCCTCGCCGGCGATGTCCACGTGCAGCCCGGAATCGGCCACCCGGACGACGACGTCGTCGTAGAGCCCCAGCGAGAGGCCCAGGGCGTCGAAGCCCGGACCGAGATTGGCGCTGGTGGCGGGGACGCGCACCCGGACGGCGGCGGCGCGGAAGGCGGGACCGGCCATCGCTCGACGACTCTCCTTGAACTGCTGGATTCTCAACAACGTGCAGAACACCCTCTGGCCGCGTGGGGCGGCGCCGCGGCATATGCGGCGGACGGGTTCGGTACAGCCTATCGAAGGAAGGTTCCGTCGCGACATAGGGCGCACGGGAGGCGCACGATGCGTGTCGCAAGCCCCCCATGCATCCCCGAACCGGTGTAACCCGACGATCGGTGCACTTCGCGCTCTCCCCCGGCCGGGGCACGGGGACACGGCGGGTGCACCCGGGCGTCGCGGGGGTACGGAAAACCGGCGGGAACCCGCCGCGCACCACCCGCCGGTGTCGACGTCACGGCCGTTCCGCGGGCCCGACGCCACGGCCGCGCCGGTGGACGCCCCCCCGGTACGGGACGGGGCGCCCACCGCCGACCGCAGCCGTGGCTGCGGGACTGCGGCCGTGGTGTCGGGGCCCGCTCAGACCAGGCCGAGGCGCTGGGCCGCGGTTTCCGCGTCGACGGGGACGGTCACCGGCTGCGGGGCGCCGGCGACGGCCCAGTCCGGGTCCTTGAGGCCGTTCCCGGTCACCGTGCAGACGATGGTCTGTCCCGGGTCGACCTTGCCCTGCTCGGCGGCCTTCAGCAGGCCGGCGACCGAAGCGGCGGAGGCGGGCTCCACGAACACGCCCTCGCGCGAGGCCAACAGCTTGTAGGCGCGCAGGATCTCACGGTCCGTCACCTCGTCGATGAACCCGCCGGACTCCCGCTGCGCGTCGAGCGCGAGCTGCCAGGAGGCCGGGTTGCCGATCCGGATGGCGGTGGCGATGGTCGAGGGGTCCTTGACGATCTCGCCGCGCACGATGGGCGCGGAGCCGGACGCTTGGAACCCCCACATGCGGGGCGTCCGGGTCGACGGACCGTCGGCCGCGTACTCCCCGTACCCCTTCCAGTACGCGGTGATGTTCCCCGCGTTGCCGACCGGCAGCACATGGATGTCGGGGGCGTCGCCGAGGGCGTCGACGATCTCGAAGGCCGCGGTCTTCTGACCCTCGATGCGTACCGGGTTGACCGAATTGACCAGGGCCACCGGGTAGTTGTCGGACAGCGCCCGCGCCAGCGTGAGGCAGTCGTCGAAGTTCCCGTCGACCTGGAGGATCTTCGCCCCGTGCACCAGGGCCTGCCCCATCTTGCCGAGGGCGATCTTGCCGCGCGGCACGAGCACCGCGCTGACCATGCCGGCGCGCACGGCGTAGGCCGCCGCGGAGGCGGAGGTGTTGCCGGTGGAGGCGCAGATGACGGCCTGCGCACCCTCCTCCTTGGCCCGTGTGATCGCCATGGTCATGCCACGGTCCTTGAAGGACCCGGTCGGGTTGGCGCCCTCGACCTTGAGGTGCACGGAACAGCCCGTGCGCTCGGAGAGCAGCTGCGCCGGGACGAGCGGCGTGCCGCCCTCACGGAGCGTCACGATCGGCGTGTTCTCGGTGACCGGGAGACGGTCCCGGTACTCCTCGATGATTCCGCGCCACTGGTGGGTCATTGCTGGTTACTCTCCTTCAACCCGCATGATGCTGGCGACACCCCGCACGGTGTCGAGTCGACGCAGCACCTCGACGGTGCCGCTGAGGGCGGCGTCGGGCGCGCGATGGGTGACGACGACGAGGGAGGCGTCCCCGTCCCCGTCGGGCCGTCCGTGCTGACGGACGGTGTCGATGGACACGCCGTGCTCGGCGAAGACCGTCGCGACCTGGGCGAGGACGCCCGGCTTGTCGGCCACGTCGAGGCTGATGTGGTACCGCGTGACGACGTCTCCCATCGGGCTGACGGGAAGGCGCGTGTACGCGGACTCGCCGGGGCCGGTGGCCTCGCCGAGCTTGTTGCGGCAGACGGCGACGAGGTCGCCGAGCACGGCCGAAGCGGTGGGCGCGCCACCCGCACCGGGACCGTAGAACATCAGCTGGCCGGCGGCTTCGGACTCCACGAAGACCGCGTTGTACGCGCCGCGCACGGAGGCCAGCGGATGGCTGAGCGGAATCATCGCGGGGTGCACCCGTGCGGTGACGGAACCTCCGTCGGCGGCGCGCTCGCAGATGGCGAGCAGCTTGATGGTGCAGCCCATCTGGGTGGCGGAGGCGAAGTCGGCGGCGGTCACCTCGGTCATGCCCTCGCGGTACACGTCGTCGAGGCGGACCCGGGTGTGGAAGGCGATCCCGGCGAGGATGGCGGCCTTGGCCGCGGCGTCGAAGCCCTCGACGTCGGCGGTCGGGTCGGCCTCCGCGTAGCCGAGCGCGGTGGCCTCGTCGAGGGCCTCCTGGTAGCCGGCGCCGGTGGAGTCCATCTTGTCGAGGATGAAGTTGGTGGTGCCGTTGACGATGCCGAGCACCCGGTTGACCTTGTCGCCGGCGAGCGACTCGCGCAGCGGCCGGATCAGCGGGATCGCCCCGGCGACGGCGGCCTCGTAGTAGAGGTCGCGGCCGTGCTGCTCGGCGGCGGCGTGCAGGGCGGCGCCGTCCTGGGCGAGCAGCGCCTTGTTCGCGGAGACCACGGACGCACCGTGCTCGAAGGCGGTGAGGATCAGCGAGCGGGCGGGCTCGATGCCGCCGATGACCTCGATGGCGACGTCGATGTCACCGCGTTTGACGAGGGCGGTGGCATCGGTGGTGACCAGCGCGGGATCGATCCCGGCGCGGACCTTCGAGGGCCGACGGACGGCGACCCCGGCGAGCTCCACGGGAGCGCCGATCCGGGCCGCGAGGTCGTCGGCGTGCGTCGTCATGATGCGCGCCACCTCTGAGCCGACTACCCCACAGCCCAGCAGCGCCACCTTCAGCGGACGCGTACGCATCATCCGACCTCGCTTCTCGTACTTCTACGGTTGGTCCAGTCTCACTCACCGGACGGGAGTTTCTGCCCGTTGTCCGTATCATGAGACATCAATTTCACGGGACGCGGCACCCCGGACGCAGATCTTTCGGCGTCCGGGGCACCGCACCCCGCCGGTGGTGACCGACGTCACGCACCACCGGACTCCGGGCGCGGCCCGTCAGCCGACGTCGAGCCGCAGCAGGTCCTCCTCCGTCTCCCGGCGGACGATCACCCGCGCCGCGCCGTCCGCGACGGCGACGACCGGCGGGCGGAGCACGTGGTTGTAGTTGCTGGCCATGGACCGGCAGTAGGCGCCGGTGGCCGGCACGGCGATGAGGTCGCCGGGCGCGAGGTCGGCGGGCAGGAACGCGTCCCGCACCACGATGTCGCCGCTCTCGCAGTGCTTGCCGACGACCCGCGACAGCATCGGTTCGGCGTCGGACGTCCGGGACACCAGCGACACGCTGTACTCGGCGTCGTATAGCGCGGTGCGGATGTTGTCCGACATGCCGCCGTCCACGGAGACGTAGGTGCGCAGCCCGTCGAGCGGCTTGATCGTGCCGACCTCGTACAGGGTGAACGCCGTGGGGCCGGCGATCGCACGGCCCGGCTCGACGGAGATCCTGGGCGTGCGCAGCGCGGCCGCCTCGCACTCGCGGCCGACGATCTCGCGCAGCGCCCCGGCGATCTCGTGCGGCTCGCGGGGGTCGTCGGCGGCGGTGTACGCGATGCCGAGCCCGCCGCCGAGGTCGATCTCGGGGAGTTCGACGCCGTGCTCGTCGCGCACGGCGGCGAGCAGTTGGACGACCCGGCGGGCCGCGACCTCGAAGCCGGCCATGTCGAAGATCTGCGATCCGATGTGCGAGTGGATGCCGACGAGTTCGAGCCCGTCGAGCTTGAGCACCCGTCGCACGGCCTCGGCGGCCTGACCGCCGGCCAGTGCGATGCCGAACTTCTGGTCCTCGTGGGCGGTGGCGATGAACTCGTGGGTGTGGGCCTCGACCCCGACGGTGACCCGGATCTGCACCCGCTGGCGCACCCCGAGCCGGTCGGCGGTGTGGGCGACCCGCACGATCTCCGCGAAGGAGTCGAGGACGATCCGGCCCACCCCGGCGGTGATCGCCCGCTCGATCTCCTCGACCGACTTGTTGTTGCCGTGGAAGGCGATGCGCTCGGCGGGCATCCCCGCGGACAGGGCGGTGGCGAGCTCGCCGCCCGAACACACGTCGAGGTTCAGCCCCTCCTCGTGGAGCCAGCGCACGACGGCCCGGGACAGGAACGCCTTGCCCGCGTAGAACACGTCGGCGTCGGCGCCGAAGGCGTCCCGCCAGGCCCGTGCGCGGGCCCGGAAGTCGCTCTCGTCCAGCACGTAGGCGGGGGTCCCGAACTCCTCGGCCAGCCGGGTGACCGGGAGCCCGCCGACGGTCAGCACCCCGTCCGCGTCCCGCTCGACGGTACGGGCCCACACCTTGCCGTCGACGGCGTTCAGGTCGGTGGGCGGGGCGGCGTAGTGGCCCTCGGGGAGGACGTCGGCGTGGCGGGGCCCGGCGGGGTGGGCGGAACGGCTCATGTCTGCGTGGCTTCTCTCAGATCTCAGAGGTGTTCGGGTGCGTCGATGCCGAGCAGGGTGAGGCCACCGGCGAGCACCGTCCCGGCGGCTTCGGCGAGCGCGAGCCGGGCCCGGTGGGCGGCCGAGGGTTTTTCGTCCCCGACGGGCAGCACCGGGCACTCGGCCTGGAACCGCAGGAAGCCGTCGGCCAGGTCCACGAGGTGCCGCGCGAGGCGGTCGGGCGAACGGTGTCCGGCGGCGGCGGTGAGGACGCGGGGGTAGGACGCCAGCGACTCGCTCAGCGCCCGCGCGGCAGGAGCGTCCGCGCCGGCCCACTCCCCCGGTTCGGCGGAGAACCCCAGGTCACGGGCGTTGCGCCGCAGGGCGTGGGTACGGGCGTGGGCGTACTGGACCCGGAACAGCGGGTTGCCCTCGCGGCGCGGCAGGTGGTCGGCGGGGTCCCTCGGCGCATCGTGCGGGGCGGGGTGCAGCAACGCCCAGCGCAGGGCGGCGACGGCGGGCAGGTCCCCGGCCGCGGGCTCCCGGACCCCGCGCGCGGGCACGGGGCGCAGCACGGTGCCCGTGGTCGCGCGGACCGTTCGGACGCCCTGGCTGGCGAGGAGCCGTTCCACGGTCTCGGCGACGATGCGGGCCCGGAGCTCGTCCGGGACGGCGAGCTCGACGGCCGGCCCGGTATGAGCACCAGGGGCACCCGGCGTGCGGGGGGTGTCGGGGGTGCCGCTCCCCGGCTCGACGTGTCCGTAGCGCTCGCCCTCGGCCAGGACGCGGGCGACGAGGTCGCGGTCACCGTCGCCGTGCGCGGTGCGGTCGAGGGTGAGGTTCAGGAACCCCGGCCCGGTGATCTCGACCCGGGCGACGCCGTGTTCGTCCAGCAGGCGGCGGCGGATGACCTCGGCGACCTGGGGCGCGGGGCGGCCGGCCGGGCGGGCGAGTTGGAGGGCGACGTTCGTGGCGTAGTCGCCGCTGCCGCCGGGCCGGGACGGTTCGACCACGACCCGCCCGGGCAGCGCTTCCCCGTCGACGGCCAGTTCCCCGGCGTCCACGGCGCACCGCACGGCGTGCAGCACGGTTCGGGACAGCTCGACGGGGGTCACGCGACCAGGGTAGGGGAGGTGGGCGCACGCACGCTCAGGGGTTTCGGGGTGTGGGACGGCACGGTCGTGGCGGGCGTGGCGCAGGGTGACCGGGGACGTGCCGCGCCGGGTCGTTACTCGTGTTCTCCGCCGACGGGGGCGGGTTCGGGCTCCTCGGGTTCGGCGTCCCGCTCCGGCCCGGTTCCGTGGTCCCGGCCGAGCAGGCTCCGGACGATGCCGACGAGCTCGCCGGGCTCGAACGGTTTGGAGAGGAAGGCGTCGACCCCCACGTCGAGGCCGCTCTCCACCTCGTGCGGGGTGCAGGCGCTGACGATCATGATCGGGAGCTGCGCGGTACGGGGGTCCGCCCGCAACCTGCCCGCGGTCCGCAAGCCGTCGAGACGGGGCATCACCACGTCCAGGGTGATCACGTCGGGGCGCACCTCGTGCACGATGTCCAGGCATTCGGCACCATCAGCCGCGGTCACGACCTCGAACCCCTCCAGTTCGAGATTGACCCTGATCAGCTGCCGGATGACCTTGTTGTCGTCCACAACAAGCACCCGGCCCGAGGCGCCTGGCACACGTCGAGAGTAGGTCGGCGACGACGGTCGCGTCCGGCTTTTCCCCACTTCCACCCCACCGGGGTACACGATCCCGTCCACGGGCCCTGCGCGACCGCCGCCGGGGCACCGAAACCCGTTCAGGACCACCCGGCCTGAGCTGGTAGGGTTCTACCCGTCGCCGCCACAACGGCACGCGACACCGCCCCCGTAGCTCAGGGGATAGAGCAACGGCCTCCGGAGCCGTGTGCGCAGGTTCGAATCCTGCCGGGGGCACTCGCCAGTCGGTCAGCATCGTTTACCGCTGACCAGCGCGAATGCCGACGAAAAAGGGCGGGAGTCAGTCTCACTGACTCCCGCCCTTTTCGCTGTCGCCTTCCGGGTGCCGTTGTGGACTCCCCGTCGGTAGCCCCGTCGGCACGGCAAGTCGATCGCCCGTGTGCACTTGCGCCTCAGCCTCCACCGGGAGTTCCGGCCCGGCTCCGATGATCAGCGGGGCGGGCGCCCGTGGTAGATTCTGGCGATGTTCGAAAGTGGGGACTCGGCTCGCGGTTCCACGTCCAGCTCGATGCAGAGCATGCACCGGGCCATGCAGATGCTGGAGTACCTCGCCGAGAAGCCGATGCGGGCCTCGGAGCTCGCCGAACGCACCTCCTCGAAGTGGGCGACCGCGCACCGCACCCTCGTGTACCTCCGTGAGCACGGATTCGTGCACCGCGACGAGGCGACCGGCTTGCACTACGTGGGTCGGCGACTGTTCGCGATCGGGTCGTCGTACCTGAACGAACATCCCCTCTTCCACACGGGTGAGCCCCTGATGCGGACCGCGGCCGACCGCGTGGGCGGCTTCGTCCAGATCGCCGAACGGGAAGCGTACGCCTCCATCGCGATCGCGAGCGTCGAGCCGCGGGTTCCGATTCCCGGCCTCTCGTACGCGAACACCTACCGCCCGTACCCGCTGCACATCGGTGCGCGCGGACTGGTCCTCCTGGCCTTCGCGCCGGACGACTTCTGCGCCGCCTACGTGGACCACTTCACGTCCGTCGAGGACGAGACGGCCATCGCCGACGCGGCCGAACTGCTCGGGGTGCTCGAAGAGGTGCGGAGCGCCGGAGCGGTGACCACCGACCCGGACATCGCCGCGGCGACGACGGCGACCGCCGCTCCGGTGCGCAACGCCGCAGGGGTCGTCGTGGGGTCGGCGTCCCTCATCACCGCGCGCACGGGCGGGCCCGCGCCCGCGGAGGTTCGTGACGTCGTGCTCGGTCTGGCCGCCTCGCTGTCCCAACTGCTCGGGTGGCGGGGCAAGATCGCATCCCGGTAGCGGGGCGGGCGAGCACCGCGACGCCCGTGCGCCCGGAGGGCACGTCACCCTCCGGGCGTCTGCGGTCGGCCGCGGTGTTCGTCGTCGGTCAGGGAGCGGGCGGCCACGGGGCGTTCGCGGCCACCTGTGCGCGATGACGGACCAGGGCGCGCGGCGCGTCCACGGCCACGGCGGCGGTGACCCGTCCGTCCCTGGTGTACACGGCGACCAGACCGGACTCCCCCGGTTCGCCGGCGAGGACGTGGACCCGGTCGTCCGGGGCGGGCGCCCCCACCAGCTGCATCCGGGTGCCGAACTGGTCGGTCCAGAAGGAGGGCAGCTCGTCGAGCCGGGCCGCCGCGGCGGACTCGTTGCTCACCGCGCCGGCGACGATGTTCTCGGCGACCACGGTGGCCTGGAGGCCGACGTGGTTCCAGTGTTCGGACCGTACGGGGCCGCCGTGGCGGGGGGAGTACCAGCGGGCCGCGTCCCCGAGGGCGAACACACCGGGAACGTCGGTCCGGCCGGCGTCGTCGCACAGCACGCCGTGGTCCACCGCGACGCCCGCCCCCTCCAGCCACCCCGTCTCGGGGACACCGCCGAACCCGACGACCACCAGGTCCGCGTCCAGGACCCGGCCGTCGGTCAGCCGCACCCCCCGGACCTGGTCGTCCCCGACCAGCCCGTCGACGCCGGTCCCGAGTGCGAAGACGGTGCCCCGGGCCCGGTGCAGCCGGGTGAAGTGGTCGCCGACCACGGGTCCCAGCACGGCGTGCATCGGCACGGGCTGGACGTCGACCACCGTCACCTTGCGGCCGAGTTCCCGTGCGGCGGCGGCGACCTCGCAGCCGATGAAGCCCGCCCCCAGGACCACCACGTCCTTCGCGTCGGCCAGCGCGGCGCGCAGCGCGAGGCCGTCCCCGAGGCTGCGCAGGCAGTGGACCCCCCGCAGGTCGGACGGGAAGCGGGGCCGGCGGGCGGCGGAACCCGTGGCGATCACGACGACGTCCGCGGCCAGGGACGATCCGTCGTCGACGGTGACGGTCGCGCCCCCCTCGCCCGTGCGCAGCCCGGTGGCACGACGGCCCGTGCGCAGGTCGAGCGCGAGTTCGGCGATCTCGTCCTCGGTCGCCAGGTAGAGGGACTCGGGTTCGGCGCGGCCGGTCAGCAGGTCCTTGGACAGTTGAGTGCGGTCGTAGTGGGCGCGGGTGCGCTCCGCCCCGATCAGGGTGACCCGTCCGTCGTAGCCGAGCCGGCGCAGTTCCTGGGCGAGCGACATCCCGCCCAGGGAGGCACCGACGATCGTCACGTGCTCGGTACGGGCCATCAGCCGGTCACCTGGAGCGCACGGGCCGGGCAGGACCGCACCGCGCGTTCGGTCCTGGCGCGCAGTTCCTCCGGCGGTTCCTCGTCGAGCACGACGACCCGGTTGTCGTCCTCGTCCAGATCGAACACGGTCGGGGCTTCGAGCATGCAACTGCCGTACCCACGGCACTTGGTGAGATGGGCGGTGACTTTCATGGCAGTACCTCTGGATCGTGGATGGTGCCGGGACGCCGGCGGTTTCGGGAGGGGGCACGGCCTCGTCAGGCGACGAGGTAGCCGCCGTCGATCGGCAGGACGGCGCCGGTGATGTAGCGGGAGCGCTCGTCGGCGAGGAAGACGATCCCGTCCGCGACCTCGTCGGCCGTGCCGGGGCGCCGCATCGGGATCGTGCCGCCGACGGGGGCCGGTTCGTCCGGGACGGCGCCGGGCCGGGCCGACCCGGCGCGCAGGGCGGTCGCGCTGGTCTCGAAGAGCCGGGTCGGGATCCAGCCGGGGGCGACCGCGTTGACACGGACGCCCTGGGCCGCGACCTCGGCGGCCACCTTCAGGGTCAGGCCCACCACCGCGTGCTTGGAGGCGATGTAGGCGGCTCCGCCGCCCCGGGGAACGAGTCCCGCCGACGAGGCCACGGTGATGATGCTGCCGCGGCCCCGACCGGTCAGTGCGGGCAGCGCGGCCCGCAGCACGTTGGCCGTGCCCCGGACGTTCACACGGAGCACCAACTCCCATGTTTCGTCGGGTAGTTCGGTGAAGGGCTGGTTCTGGTCGAAGATGCCGGCCGCGTGCACGACGACGTCCAGCGGCCCCAGGTCGTGTTCGGCGGCGCGCACCGCCTCGGCGACCGCGGACCCGTCCGTGACGTCCGTGCGGTAGGCCATGGCCGTCCCGCCGGTGGAGCGGATGTCGTCGGCGGTCCGGTGCGCGCCGGGGCCGGACAGGTCGCAGGCGGCGACGGCGTACCCGGCCCGGCCGAGGGCTCGGGCGGTCGCGGCGCCGATCCCGCTGGCGGCTCCGGTGACCAGGGCCGCGCGCCGGCCGGCGGCGGGGGCGCTCATGAGCCGGCCGGCTTCTTGACCCGCAGCAGGTCGACTTCGAGGCCGGTGCCGGCGGTGCGGGCGTGCTCGTACACCAGGCGGGCCGCGACGAGGTCCTGCAGCGCGGTGCCGACGGACTTGTAGACCGCGATGTCCGCCGGGTCCGCCCGGTGCGCCCCGTCCGCGGTGAGTTCGGCGAGCGACCTCAGCTTGCCGTCCAGGACCCCGGCTTCGTCGGCGGCGATCAGATCACCGGACTCCCCGCGCGCCTGCGCGGGTGCGTCGCTGACGACGAGGCCGGCGCGGTCGATCACGTCGACGTCGAGTTCCCGCAGCTCCGGCATGGTGGAGCCGATCGACAGCACGGTCGCGCCGGGGCCGAGCCACTGTCCGCGCAGGGCCACCCGCCCGGTGCCCATGCCGGTGTTGGTCGCCACGACCACCACCGGGGCCGCGGCGGCCCGTTCGGCACGGTCCACCGGGACGACGGGGATCCCCAACTGCTCGGCCATCCGTTCGGCGAACCGCTTCCGGCGTTCGGCGTTCGGGCTGAACACCGACACGGCGGTGACGTCGAGGGCCGCGCAGGTGCCCGCGAGGTTGGTCTCCGCCTCCAGTCCGGAGCCGATCAGTCCGACCTCGACCGGGCCGCGCGGGCCGAGCAGGCCCGCTGCCACGCCGGTCGCCGCGCCGGTCCGGGCCGCGGTCAGGAAGGCTCCGTCGAGTTGGGCCAGCAGTTCGCCCGAGCGCTCGTCGTACAGGCCGATCAGGTACTGGACGCCGCCGGCGCCGACTTGGTTGAAGACCTTGAAGCCCATGAGCCCGGCGCCGCCGACGACGGCCGGCATGAGGCGGAAGAAGCCGGGCCCGGCGGCGAGGTTGACGCGGTCGGGGAGTTGTACGGAGCCTGCGGCTTCGATGCGGTAGCCGTCGCGCAGTGCGTCGACGAGCCGGTCCATCCGCAGACAGTTCCGGACCTCGTCGTCAGTCAGGAGGAGCATCCTGGGTGTCCTTCTCGGTAGCGGTGGTGGGAGCGGTCGGGGTGGTGGGAGCGGTCGGGGCGGCGTGCCGGGGCGGGCGGGCGGGCGTGCCGGGGGCGGGTCACCGGGGGGCGGGGCCGGCCGCGGGCCCGAAGGGCTGGTCGAGGAACCGGGAGAACACGTCGGGTGACTGCCAGCTGAGGCTTTCGAGGGCGAGCGGGTCGAGCCGGACGTGGAAGCCCAGTCGCAGCGACCGGATCTCGACCCGGTGGCCGTTGCGGGTCCGCACCTTGCTGATGCGTACGGCCGTGAACTCGTTGACCACGGTGAACTCCGTCTCGACGACGTCCTCCGCGTCGCCCGGGAGGCCGCCGGCCCCGGGGACCTGCGGGGTCATTCAGATCACCATCCGCAGGTGCGGCAGCCGGACGACGCTCTCGTCCAGGGCGACGGTGCGGCTCACCAGCCCCCAACCGTCGGGGCGCCGGCGCACCACGTCACAGCGGCCCGCGGGGGCGAGGACGGCGGGGTGCGACTGGTGCGTGACGCTGATCAGCACGTTGCTGGTGACGAGGAACTCGCCGTCCCGCTCGCCGGGTTCCGCCACCACGTTGGTGACGAACCGCCGGATGCGGTGGAGCGGGACCTCGCCCCAGGCGAAGTCGATGTGCTCCGGTTCGAAGCGGCGGGCCCACAGGGACGCCAGTGACTCCCGCGACTCGTCGACCAGGTAGGCCCCGGGGACGTTCGGCGGCAGGGCGGGGTCGTCGCGGGTGACCGTGACGGGGACGCGGTAGACGAACTCCTCCTCCAGCAGCGGCAGCCACTGGGGGTAGGCGTACGCGTCCAGCAGTCGGGCCTCGACGTCGAAGAAGTGGCGCAGCGCGTCCGAGGTCCCGGGGTCGGGCGTCCGGCCGGGCGGGAGGTGCCGGGCGGGTGCGTTCATCGGGCTGTCCTCCGTCCCGCCCCGGTGGAGGCGAACGAGGTGTCGTCCATCAGCTCCGCCCAGCGGCGGTACAGCTCGCGCTGGTTGGTCTCGGAGTGGTCGATGTCGTAGACGTCGCCGGGCCAGGACTTCTCGGTGTCCTTCGGTGCCCCGAGACCGCCCTCGTAGACGAAGTCCTCGGTCTGTGACACGGCGCCCCGGCTCATGTCCGCGACGCTCGTCCAGTTCTGGAGGTCGTCCGTGTCGAAGATGCCCGCCAGGCCGACCATGCGCAGGTTCGCCCGCAGGGAATGGGTGCGCTGCTGTTCGTCGTACCACTGCGGCACGAGCGCCCAGAGCATCAGCTCGCAGTGCATGCTGTCGAGGGGCCGCCACACGCGGAACTGCACGTAGGACACGGCCGGGGTGTCGTCGCCCGAGGTGAGGGCGGCGGCGTCGATGAGCGACAGGTTGGGGAAGACGTTCCCGTGGAGCACCGAGAGCCGTGACATCAGGTCGACCTGTCCGGCGTCCAGGCCCTCGGCCATCGTCTGCCACTTCTCGGGCGGGTAGCCGAGGAAGACCGGCTCCGTCCCGGGCAGGTCGTAGTGCTGCACGCGGAAGGTGTGGCCGTTGCCGGCGACGATGCACCGTCCGCGCATGTCGGCCATCGACACCCCTTCGAGCTGGGGGAACGCGTCGGTGTTGAGGTAGGTGCCCAGTTCGATCGGGCTCTGGTGGGTGGTCGCCAGGTGGTAGCCGTCGCCGGCGAAGTTCTCCGATCCGAGCTTCCAGTTGGTGCGGACGCGGGCGCGGGCGGGCGGGCCGGCCGCGACCAGGTCCCCGCCCTTGTCGAGGACCCCGCGCAGGTACCAGGCGGCGGGGCCCAGCTCTTCGGCCAGGGGCGGGGCGTCCGGGTTCCAGCTCGCGAAGACCAGGCCGTGGAAGGTGTCCACGTGGGGGACGCGCACCAGGCCGAACGCGGACTTGTCGAAGGACGCGTCGAAGACCTGTTTGCGTTCCGGGACGCCCTTGAGGTCACCGGAGTTGGCGAAGGTCCAGCCGTGGTAACTGCACCGGAAGTGCGAGGAGTTGCCGAGGTCGGCCCGGCACAGCTGGGTGCCCCGGTGGGTGCACGAGTTGAGGAACGCCCGGATCTCCCCGCTCTCGTCGCGGGTCACGATGACGTCCTCACCGCCCAGGTTCCTGGTGACGTAGTCGCCGGGGCGGGCGATCTCGCTCTCGTGGGCGACGAAGAGCCAACACCGCCGGAAGATCCGTTCCATCTCCAGGTGGAACGCGTCGTCGCCCCAGTACGACTGCCGGCTCACCCGGGTTTCGGTCTTTTCTGCCTTGTTCATCCGCAGACTCCTGTCTCCGAGCAGGCAATATCCGCACAGTGGACATGGTGTCCACTAAGTGGGTGCGGTGAAGCTACAACCGGGAAAACCGGGTGTCAATGCCCCCGGAAGCATCGAAAAACGTCCGACTCGCCCCGCTCACCGTCACCTTCGAGAAGGGCGTGCGCGACCCATTGACCGACCCGGACGGGGTTGCTAGCCTCCGCCACTATCCACTAAGCGGTCACGTCATCCACTATCTGGATATCTGACGTTCGGTCCGCATTCTGACGCGCCGAGGCCCGCTGCCCGCCGCGTCCCGACCCGCGTCGGTCCGTCGTGATCGACGTCCACCCCGTCGAACGGAGATCCGTCCATGAGCTACTCGCGTCTGGAAGCCCGCGCCTGGGCCTGGGAGAACATGAAGGGCATCTGCGGATGCCTGATGCCGACGTTCACCAGTGATCTGAACGAGATCAACGAACGCGCCGTCCGCCACGACATCGCCCTGGAGAAGGAACTCGGGATGTCCGCCGCGCTGATCGTCGCGGAGTGCGGCACCACCTTCGACGAGCTGATCCGCGTCACCGAGATCGCCGTCGACGAGGCCGGGGACGGTCTCCAGACCGTCGTCCACGCCGCGCTGCCGACCCTCCAGGACAACATCCGCCTGGTCCAGGAGTCGGAGAAGCGCGGGGCGACGTACGTCCTCCTCTCCTACCCGCTCACCTTCTACCCGCAGAGCGAGCAGGAGGTCTTCGACTACACCAAGGCCGTCGCCGACAGCACCAACCTCGGGGTCATCGTCTTCGCGATGCACCTGTGGAACTTCCGCCGGCTGCACCCGAGCCACTTCTCGCCGCAGCTGATCGGCCGGATGATCGACGAGATCCCGAACGTCGTCGCGGTGAAGAGCGAGGTCGGCGGCCCCGGCGTCGGCGGCATCGCGGAGATCTTCCACAAGTACCGCGACCAGGTGATCGTCATGGACCCGATCGAGTCCAACTCCCCGGCCTGGCACTCGATGTACGGGATGCAGTGGATGGGCACCTCGAACTACGAGGCGTACGGCCCCTGGGTGGCGCGCTACTTCGACCTGCTGCGCGCGGGCAAGTTCGACGAGGCGATGGAGATCTACTGGCGGATCCACCCGGTGCGGGAAGCCGACTCCGCGGTGGTCGGCCAGGCCGTGGCGGGCACCGCGATGGTCCACCGCTACCTGTGGAAGTACCAGGGATGGCTCAACGGGTTCAACGGCGGCCCCATGCGCGCACCGCTGTCCCGCATCAACGACGGCCAGATGGCGCAGCTGCGCGCCGCCGCCGTGGCCGGCGGTCTGGACGTCACCGACTCCCCGGACCACGAGTTCTTCCTCGGCCGCAACCCGGCCTGATGCCGTCTCCCCGCCCGCAGAGCGAAGGACCTTCGATGACGACGTCCACCGAACCGCTGTTCTCCGATCTCATCATCGGCGCGGCGCCGCCCGGCCGCCCGCGCGACACCATCGACGTCCGCGACCCGTCCTCGGGGAAGCTGCTCGGCCGCGTGCCGGACGGCAGCGCCGAGGACGGCCTGGCCGCGGTCCGGGCCGCCGCCGAGGCGTTCGACTCCTGGCGTGCGACCAGCCCCCGGCACCGGGCCGAGGTCCTGCGGCGCTGCTGGGAACTGATGACCGAGCGCACCGACGAGATCGCCCGGCTCATCTCGGCGGAGAACGGCAAGACCCTCGCCGACGCCCGGGGCGAGGTCACCTACGCCGCGGAGTTCTTCCGCTGGTACGCCGAGGAGGCGGTCCGGGCCGTCGGCCAGCTCGGCGTCTCGCCCGGCGGCGCCAACCGGATCGTGGTGACCTACGAGCCCATCGGCGTCGCCGTGCTGGTCACCCCGTGGAACTTCCCCGCCGCCATGGCCACCCGGAAGATCGCGCCGGCGCTGGCCGCCGGCTGCCCGGTCGTCCTCAAGCCGGCCACCGAGACCCCGCTGACCGCCTATCTGATCGCCCGGCTGTGCACGGAGGCCGGGGTCCCCGACGGGGTGATCAACGTGGTCACCACCCGCCGCTCCGGCGAGGTGGTGAGCGCGATGCTGCACGACCCGCGGGTGCGGGCCCTGTCGTTCACCGGCTCCACCGAGGTGGGACGCGTCCTGCTGCACGAAGCGGCCGACACGGTGCTCAAGTCCAGCATGGAACTGGGCGGGAACGCCCCCTTCATCGTGCTCGACGACGCCGACGCGGACGAGGTGATCGAGGGCCTGATGATCGCGAAGATGCGCAACGGCGGCCAGGCGTGCACCGCCGCCAACCGCATCTACGTCCACCGCTCCCTCATCGGGACGGTCTCCCGCCGCCTCGCGGACCGGTTCGCGGCGCTGAAGGTCGGCCCGGGAACCGACCCGGCGAGCGAATGCGGGCCCCTGATCAACGAGCGGGCCGTGAACAAGGTCGCCGCCCTGGTGGAGTCCGCGGTGGCCGCCGGGGCCCGGATCCTCACGGGCGGCGCACGGCCACCGGGGGAAGGCGCCTTCTACGCGCCGACCGTCCTCGTCGACGTCCCGCCCGGGGCGGACGTCGTGCGCGAGGAGGTCTTCGGCCCGGTCGCCAGCCTCATCGCCTTCGACACCGACGACGAGGTCGTGCGCGCCGCCAACGACACCCGTCTCGGCCTCGCGGCGTACGTCTACACCGCGGACCTGCGCCGGGGGCTGCGGATCGCCGACCGGCTGGAGGCCGGCATGGTCGCCGTCAACCGGGGACTCCTCTCCGATCCCGCGGCACCGTTCGGTGGGGTCAAGGAGAGCGGCCTCGGTCGCGAGGGCGGTTTCGAAGGAATGCTCGAATTCATGGAGTCGAAGTACATCGCCACTGCGTGGTGAGCGTGGCCACCGCCCTGCCGGGCGACGACGGCCGAGCCCTCGGCCAGAAAGCGAGAGTCGCATGTCCATCTCCCCCTCCGCCCACGCCTCGCCCTCGGGGCCGCATCCGATCACGAGCGTGCGGTCCGTCGCGATCGCCGTGGCGGACCTGCCCGTGGCACGGGGCTTCTACCGGGACCTCTGGCAGCTCGACCTGGTCGAGGAGGAACGGGGCCGGAGCTGGTTCGGGTCCGGGTGTCCCAGCAACTACATCGTCAAACTGCGTCAGAACGACGTCGCCGGGATCGAGCTGACCACGTTCGACGTCCGCGACCGGGCCGGGGTGGACGCCCTGTTCGAGCGGGTCGCCCGCAGCGGCGCGCAGATCATCCGCGAGCCCGGCGACCGGCCGGAGCTGGGGGGCGGCTACTCCTGCGCCTTCTTCGACTGCGACGGCCGCGCCCTGGAACTGGCGACCGAGGTCGAGCAGCGCGCCCACCGGCCGGTCGAACGCGGTGAGTCGCGGCCGAAGTTCATCAGTCACGTGGTGTTCAACACCACCGACGTGAACCGGACGGTCGCCTGGTACGGCGAGGTGCTGGGGTTCAAGATCTCCGACTGGCTCCAGGACTTCTTCTGCTTCATGCGCACGGGGAGCTGGCACCACATCATCGCCTTCGCCAAGTCGAAGCACACGAGCCTGAACCACGTGTCCTTCGAGCTCAACGGCATCGACGAGTTCATGCGCGGAACGGGCCGGATCATGCGCGCCGGCGTCCAGCCGCTGTGGGGTCCCGGGCGGCACGGCGCCGGGGACAACACGTACTCGTACTTCCAGGAGCCGTCGAGCGGCTTCGTCATGGAGTACACCACCGAACTGATCCAGATCGACGAGGAGCACGGCTGGACGCCCAAGGTCTGGGGCACCACGCCCGAGGAGCAGGACCAGTGGGGAACGGCCAACGCCTTCGACGAACTGATCCTCGCGAAGATGACACCGGCCAGCGACCCCGTCCTGTGGACGCCGCCGCGCGCATGACGAACAGCGACGGATGGAGCGCGCTCACCGGGGGCACGGCCGTGGCCACGGGGGTCCGGTGGGCGGGTGAGGTGACGGACGCCGTCGGCGTCCGCACGTTCCTGCACGCGGGTCCCCCGCTGGACGGGGACGCACCGCCCGGACCGATGCGCGGTGCCGTGCTCGGGGCCCTCGTGCTCGAAGGCCAGGCCGCGGACCTGCGCACGGCGGGCGAACTGTTCGACTCCGGCGGCGTGTCCCTGGTGCCGTGCCACTCGGTCGGCGCGGTGGGCGCGATGGCGGGCGTCGTCTCCCCCGGCACCGCCGTCGTCGTCGTGACGGGCGCGGACGGCCGGACCGCCTTCGCCCCGCTCAACGAGGGCCTCGGCGAGGCGCTGCGGTTCGGCTCGACGAACGAACGCGTCCTGGACCGGCTGCGGTGGATGCGGGACGTGCTCGTCCCCGTGCTCGACGCGACGCTGAAGGACGGGGGCGGGATCGACGTCACCGCCCTCCAGGCGGAGGGCCTGCGCCGCGGGGACGAGTGCCACAACCGCAATGTCGCCGGCACCGCCGCCCTCGTGGCCCGTCTGGCACCGGGGGTCGTCCGGGTCTCCCCCGACCCGGACACGGCCGTCGCGGTCCTGGAGTTCCTCTCGGGCAATCCGCACGCCTTCCTGGCCTTCTCGATGGCGGCGGCCAAGGTGCTCGGGGACGCCGCGCACGCGGCCGAGGACACCCGCGGGTTGGTCACCGCGATGTGCGCGAACGGCCGCCGGCTGGGCGTGCGGGTGAGCGGGGCGGACGGCTGGTTCACCGCGCCCGCGCCCGTGGGCGAACCGAAGGTGTTCCCCGGCTTCACCGTCGAGGACGCCTGCCCGGCGATGGGCGACTCCTTCATCACCGAGACGGTCGGACTCGGCGCGTTCGCCCTGACCGCGGCCCCGGCGATCAGCTCGTTCATCGGGGGCTCCCACGAGCAGGCCGTCGCGCTGGTCGAAGAGATGCGGCGGATCTGCCGCGGCAGCAGCGGGCGGTTCCTGATCCCCTTCGACGGCTTCCGGGGTACGCCCGTCGGCATCGACGTCGACCTGGTCTGCCGGACCGGGATCACCCCGGTCGTCAACAACGGCTTCGCGCACCGGGAAGCGGGCCGCGGCCAGGTCGGCGCCGGCCTCACCCGACTGCCCCTCGAACCGTTCCTGAAGGCGCGCGACGCCCTGGCGGCGTCCGCCGGGACCTCCCGGTGAAGCCGCTGCCCGGGCGGGGCCGGACGGTGGGACGTCCCGTCCGGCCCTGCCCGCTCCACCCCCGCCGAAACCGTCGGGCGGGGCGCCCCGAGACCGGTCCCGTGGGGTTCCCCGGGAGCACCCCGTGACGGCGCGGAGCACCGACCCGGGTCAAGGACCCCGGGACGCCACGGCAGTCGCGGCGGCGGTGCGCGCCGGCACCTGGTCCGCCGAGCAGGTGTGCCGCCGGGCGCTCGCGGCGGCCGTCGCGGCGGACGGCATCTTCTGGGCGGTGGACCGGCAGGCCCTGGAAGCCGCCCGCGAGATCGACCGCCGAAGGGCACGCGGCGAGGCGCTGGGGCCGCTGGCCGGTGTGCCGGTCGCGGTGAAGGACAGCTTCGACGTCGCGGGGATGCCCACCACTGCGGGGCTGCGCACGCCGATCCACCGCGCCGCCGCGGACGCGACGGTCGTCCGGCGGCTGCGGGCGGCCGGCGCCGTCGTCATCGGCAAGACCGCGATGGACCAACTCGGCTGGAGCATGACCGGACAGGCCCCCGGCCGGCCGCCGTGCCCGAACCCCGCGGTCCCCGGCGCCCTGCCCGGCGGCTCCTCCGGCGGGTCGGCCGCCGCGGTGGCCGCCGGGATCGTCCCGCTGGCGCTCGGCGGCGACACCGCCGGTTCGGTACGGGTGCCCGCCGCGTGGTGCGGCACCTTCGGCGCGAAGCTGTCGCACGGCGCGGTGCCGATGGACGGCTGTGCTCCGCTGGCCCCCTCGATGGACAGCGTCGGAGTCTTCGCCACCTCGCTCCGCGACTGCCGCACCGCCGCCGAGGCCCTGGGCGTGCCGGACGCACCGGACGTCGACCGCAGCGGTGCCCCGCCGCGCATCGGGGTGCCGTCGGACCTGACGGAGCACGGGCCGCTCGCCCCCGCGATCGCCGCGGCGTTCCGGAGCGTCGTCGACCGCCTCGCCGGCACCGGTCACCCGGTGGCCGAGGTCGGGTTCGCGCTGCGACCGCGCGGCTTGGGCCCCGTCCTCACCCGCGAACTGGCGCTCCGCTGGGCCGGCCGGATCGAGCCGGACGAGCCGGGCGTGCGGGCGGCGCTCGACCACGGCAGCCGCATGGCGGCGGACGCGTACGCGCGGGCCCGATCGGCCCTGTCGCTGGAGACCCGTCACGCCCGGCGCGCCTTCACCGACGTCGACGTCATCGTGCTGCCCACCACGCCGATGGCGGCGCCGCCCGTCACCGGGCCCGCGGCGGTGGTCGACGCCTCGCGCTTCACCCGGGCCGCCGGCGCCCACGGACTCCCGGCCGTCTCCGTGCCGCTGGGACCGGGCCACCACCACCTGGCACTCCAGCTGATCGCCCCTCCCGGAAAGGACCACCAGCTCATGCGGTACACCGAACACCTGATGAGGGCCCTCGCATGCTGAACCCGCCCGATCAGCCGCGTGCGGTGCTGTGGACGCCCTCCGCACCGTGGATCGCCGCCAGCGCACTCACCCGCTTCCAGGACTGGCTGGCCGCGGAGCGCGGCGTCCACTGTCCCGACTACGACACCCTCTGGCGTTGGTCGGTCGAGGACATCGAGGGGTTCTGGAAGGCGATCTGGGACCACTTCGAGGTGCGCGCCGACGGCGACCCCACGACCGTGCTCGACGGTCGCACCATGCCCGGTGCCCGCTGGTTCCCCGGGGTCGCCCTGAACTACGCGGAGCACATCCTCGCCGGGCGCGACCCCGAGCGGGTGGCGATCGTCTGCGCCTCGGAGTCCCGACCCCCCGTGGACGTCACCTGGGCGGAACTGCACGACCGCGTGGCGCGGGCCCGGGCCGGACTCGTCGCGGCCGGAGTGGGCCGCGGCGACCGCGTGGCCGCCTACCTGCCCAACACGATCGAGGCGGTCGTCGCCCTGCTGGCGACGACGAGCCTCGGGGCGATCTGGTCCGTCGTCGCCCCGGAGACGGGCGCCGCGAGCGCCCTGGACCGCTTCCGGCAGATCGACCCCACCGTACTGATCGCGGTGGACGGGTACCGCTACGGCGGACGCGAGGTCGACCGCCTGGACACGGTGCGCCGGATGGTCGACGGGCTGCCCACGCTGGACCGGGTCGTCCTCGTCGAGCACCTGCGCCCGGGCGGCCCGCTCGCCGGTCTCGGCCCCGCCGTCACCTGGGACGACTTCTGCCGCGAACGGGCACCGCTCTCCTTCGCCCGGGTGCCCTTCGACCACCCCCTGTGGATCCTCTACTCCTCGGGCACCACGGGCGTGCCCAAACCGATCGTCCACGGGCACGGCGGCATCGTGCTGGAACACCTGAAGAAGCTGCACCTGCACGTCGACGCCCGCCCCGACGACCGTGTCCTGTGGTTCACCAGCACGGGGTGGATGATGTGGAACTTCCTCGTCGGGGGACTGCTCACCGACGCCGCGATCGTGCTCTACGACGGAAGCCCGCGCCATCCCGACACGGCCGCGATGTGGGACGTGGTGGAGGCCACGCGGACCACGTGTTTCGGCACCAGCGCCGGCTTCCTGGCCGCCTCCCGGGCCGAGGGCGTACGCCCGCGTGCGCACGGAGGACTGGCACGGCTGCGCGCGGTCGGTTCGACGGGTTCCCCGCTCACCCCGGAGGTCTTCGACTGGGTGTACGAGGAACTGGGCCCGGATCTCTGGCTGTTCTCCAGCAGCGGCGGCACCGACGTGTGCACCTCGTTCCTCGGCGGGGTGCCGACGCTGCCGGTGGTGCGGGGCGAGTTGCAACGCAGGTCGCTCGGCGCGCCCGTCGCCGCCTGGGACGAGGACGCCCGCCCGGTGATCGGCGAGCGGGGCGAACTGGTGCTGACCGCGCCGATGCCGTCGATGCCGGTGAAGTTCTGGGGCGACGTCGACGGCACGCGCTACCACGACGCCTACTTCGCCCACTACGCCGTCGACCCGCCCGTATGGCGCCACGGCGACTGGCTGGAGGTCGGGCCGCACGGCGGGGTGGTCGTCCACGGACGCTCGGACGCGACGATCAACCGGGGCGGGATCCGCATGGGCACCAGCGAGTTGTACCGGTCCGTCCTGACCCTCGACCCGGTGGTCGACGCACTCGCCGTCGACCTCGCCGATCCGGACGGCACCTCACGGCTGGAGCTGTTCGTGGTCCTGGCCCCGGGGCACGAACTCGACGAGGACCTGTGCCGGGCGATCGCGGCCCAACTGCGCGCGGACTGTTCCCCCCGGCACGTTCCCGACGCGGTGCACCGGATCGATGCGGTCCCCCGGACCCGCACGGGCAAGCCCCTGGAGGTTCCGGTGAAACGGCTGCTGATGGGCGCCGATCCCGGTCGGGTGGTGGACCGGGCGGCCCTGGCCGACCCCGGGGCCCTGGAACCCTTCCTGCGGCTGGCCGAAGAGCGGGCGGGCGGGAATGGCCGGTGACCCGGGCGCACGCCCCCGGGTCCGCGTCGAGGAGGCGGAACCGGGCATCACCGTCGTCAGCATCGACCGGCCGGGCCGCCGGAACGCCCTCGACGCCCGGACGCTCGACGAGCTGGCCCGGGCGTTCGAAGGCATCGACGCCCGGGCCGCGGTGCTCACCGGCACCGGCCCGGCGTTCTGCGCGGGCTACGACCTGCACAGCGTCGCCGGACCCGGGTTCGCCCGGCGCGCCGAGGAACTGATCGCCCATCCCGCGCACGCCGTGTTCGGGGCCATCAGGAACTCCGGGTTCCCGGTCATCGCCGCCATCACCGGCCCGGCGCTGGGCGGCGGTCTGGAACTGGCCTGCTGCTGCGACGCGCGCGTCGCCACCCGCAGCGCCGTGTTCGGCGTACCGGCCGGCGACCTCGGTCTGGTCTACTCCGACGCGGGCGTCCAGCGGTTCGCTTCGGTCTGGGGCGGCTCGTTGACCCGCGAGATGCTCCTGCTGGGGCGGCGCGTGGACGCCCGGCGCGCCTGGCGGGCCGGAGTCCTGGCGGAACTCACCGACGAGCACGGGCACGTCGCGGCGGCACTGGACCTGGCCCGGCGCGCGGCCCGGCTGGCACCGGGGGCGACCGCCGCCAACAAACGGATCGCCGAAGGCGTGCTCGCTCCGTCGCCGTCCGGGCCCGCCGTCGACGCCGCCGCGCTGCGACGTGCGTGCTTCGCCCCCACGGGGGAACTGCGCACCCGGGTCGAGGCGTTCGTCCGGGGCTCCGCGGCGCGACGGGACGGGCGGCGGGCTCCGGGCCCTGCCCCCGCCTCTCCGGTCCGGGACCCCGCCCCTCCGGGCCGGGACCCCGCCCCTCCGGGCCGGGACCCCGCCGCTCCGGTCCAGGGGCTGTCACCTCCAGCCCCTGACCTGCCCCTCCCGGGCCCTGACCTGCCCCTTCCGGGCCGCGTCCGGCCCCCGTCGGGCGGCCAGGTGCCCGACGCCTGACCCGGTGGGCACGCGACGGGGCGCGCCCACCGGCCCGGGGCGGGGCGCCCCCTCCCACCGGGAGGAGCCGCAAGAGGAGCCGCACACCCATTGACGGGGCTCCGCCACCACCCCTACCTTCTCGGACACAACGTCCGCAGAGTTGACTCCATATCCATTAAGTGGATACAAGCGGAAAGCGAGGCCGTCCCATGGCCAGAAGAATCGTCGACCTCTCGATGACCGTCGACACCGATCCGACCCTCGACGGCAAGGGCGTCACCCTCGTCCCCCACTCCGAGGGGGCGAAGTGGAACAAGGACAACTACGACATCGACCCGCAGGACTGGCCCACCCCCGGTGAGGCGTACGCCATCTGCAACCTGGAGATCACCGACCACACGGGGACGCACATGGACGCCCCCTGGCACTTCGGTCCGGTGATGGCGGACGGCTCCCGGCCCAAGACCATCGAGGAATG
The DNA here is from genome assembly GCF_042871255.1 of Streptomyces sp. NPDC005955. Classification (NCBI taxonomy): domain Bacteria; kingdom Bacillati; phylum Actinomycetota; class Actinomycetes; order Kitasatosporales; family Streptomycetaceae; genus Streptomyces; species Streptomyces sp. NPDC005955. The sequence goes on from NZ_JBIAIF010000017.1 coordinate 130,555, forward strand.
GCCGCTGGAGCGGTGCATCGGCGACGGGGTGGTGATCGACATCCAGGACTGCGCGGACGGCGAGGAGGTGTCCCTCGACACGCTCCGGCAGAAGTTCCGCGACATCGACTACACGCTCAAGCCCGGCGACATCGTGCTGTCGATGACCGGGAACGACAAGTACTTCGGTACGGACACGTACATGACCAGGGGCGGCGGCATGAGCCGCGAGGCCCTGGAGTGGATGCTCGACCAGGGCGTCACCACCGTGGGCACCGACGCATGGAGCTACGACCGGCCGTACGCCGCGTGGGCGGCGGACTACCACGAGCACGGTCACGACCCCAAGTTCCTCTGGCCCTGTCACCTGTTGGGGCTGGAGAAGGAGTACGTCCACATGGAGAAGATGGCCAATCTCGACCAGTTGCCCCCGCACGGCTTCCAGGTGATCGCCATGCCTCTGAAGATCGCCAACGGCACCGCCGGGCCGGTCCGGGCGATCGCGCTCGTCGAAGAGGACTGACGTGGCCGCCGACTTCGGCCTCGTCACCGAGGTGCCCGGTGTCCTGTCGGGCACGGCGTGGCACTGGGCGGGCACCGTGGACGAACTCGTCTTCACCTCCGGCCAGATCGGCTGGGACGAGCAGGGCGACGTCGTCGGGGTGGACGATCCGCTCGCACAGACCGAGCAGGCGTTCCGCAACCTGGCCCGCACCCTGGAGGCGGCGGGCAGTTCGATGGACCGCATCGTCAAGATCACCGGCTTCATCGCCAGGCCGGAGGCGCTGGAAGAGATCCGGTCGGTCCGCGACCGGTGGCTGCCGACCCGCCCGCCCTCGACCTTCGTGTTCGTCGCGGGGCTGGTGCAGCCGGAGCTCATCGTCGAGTTCGAGGCGATCGCGGTCAGGAAGCGATAGCCCGGCGGTCGCCCCCCGGCCGGGCAGCGGGAGAGGCGCGCCGAACAACCCTCGCCCTCTCCCGCACGTTCCCCTCCGGATTCAGCCGCATTCACCGGGATTCGCCGGGATTCAGCAGGATTCGGAGGGGGCGGCCGGCTCAGCCGGATCACGGTCCCCGGCGTCAGCAGCCGCGAAGCGCCGAACGGCGCCGCCGCCCCGCGACGCCGGTGCAGGAAACCGCCCTCCCGTGCACGCACCACGAACACGCGCTCCCCCCACCGGTCGACGGTCGGTCCCCCACTCGCCCCGCTCCCGGGGTCCACCTCATCGAAGGGATCTCCCGCCATGTCCGAAGACGTCTACACCGCCCGATGGCGCATGCTCGCCCTCCTGGTGGCCGGCTACGTGGGCCTGACGCTCAACTGGTTCAACATCGCCTCGGCGTTCACCCCGCTCAGCGAGGACCTGGGGGCGTCCTTCTCGCAGTTGGCCTTCCTGATCGCCCTGTTCCTCATCGGGTACGGCGTCGTCCACGTTCCCGCCGGCCTCCTCGCGACCCGGCTCGGCCTCAAACGCACGCTCGTCCTGGGGATCGTCCTGGAGGGCGTCGGCGGCGTGCTCTCCGGAGTCGCCGTCGAGTACACCGACCTCGCCGTGTACCGCGTACTGGCCGGAATCGGCGGATCGATCTTCCTCTCGGTGTCCGTGAGCGCGGTCAGCGTCTGGTTCCGCAACCACGAGATCAACTTCGCGCTGGGCATCACCGGCGGCGCCGCGTTCAGCATCGGGGCCGCACTGGGCCTCTACGGGTGCGTCGCCCTCACCGATGCCGTCGGCTGGCGCACCATGCTGATCCTCTGCGGGGCCGTCAACCTCGTCGTGGCGGCAGCCGTCGCCGCGTGGTTCGCCACCCCTGTGGACGTAGCGGGACTCGCCGGCGCCGAGATCACCAGAGCGGGCCTCGCCAAGGCGTTGTGGGACCGGCAACTGTGGATCTACGGCGCAGCCATGGTCGGGGTGTACGGCGCCTACATCACCGCGTCCCAGCTGATCGGCGAGTACGCCATCGACGAACTCGGGTTCACCAGCGGCCAAGGAGGCCTGCTCGGCGCGGTGTTCGCCCTCGCGGGCATCCCGGGCAGTCTGCTCGGCGGATACGTGGCGGACCGGCTGAAGAACTACCGCTTGATCATGGTCGTGCCGTTCCTCGCCATGAGCGCCGCCCTCTTCCTGGTCCCCGTTCGATCGGCCCCCCTGTTGTGGTTCCTCTCGGCCCTGATCGGGTTCGTCTTCCTCTTCAGCTTCCCCGCGTGGCTGTGCGTCCCCGCCGAGATCTCACGCGTGGACGCCGAGCACATCGGCACCGCGATCGGACTCATGCTCACCTTCGCCGCGATCGGCGGCTTCGCCCTCCCCATCGCCTTCGGCAAGATCGTCCCCACCGCGGGCTACGGTGCCGGGTGGGCCACGCTCGGCGCCCTCTCGGCGCTCACCGCCCTCATCGGGCTCTTCGGCCGCAAGGGCCCCGCTCCCGTCGCCGCCGGCGCCTCCTCCGCGCCCCGTCCGACCTCGCCGACCGGCTCAGGCACCGCGGGCGCGGAGGACCAGAAGTAGGCGCGGGCGACCGGGGCGGTGCCGCGCGCCGCGCGGTCACGACCGGGGCGCACCCGGCACCCCGATGACCCGCCCGCGGCCGTGCGGACAGCGCCCCGCCCGCCCGGCCGCCGGTCCTCCGCCGCACCGCGCGGTCCGCCCCTGGTCACCGGGACGCCGACCCCTTCGGCTACAGCGGTGCGGGACCGGTGACCGGCATCCCCGCAACGGTGGCGGACACCGCGGCCCGAGCCGCCGTACGCCGTCGCCCCTCGGTGGGCGCCCCCCGCCCCGGGACCGCGCACCGGACCAGTGGCCGGAACCAGCCCCCCGGCGCGGGGCCCGTCGACCCCGGCGACCAGCAGTGACGTGCGTACCGGAGTGCTCCCCGCACCGCGCTCGCCGCCCCCTTCCCGCAGTCCGCCCGCGGCTTCCCGGGTCGATTGTCAGTGATCGCCGCTAACGTTCCGCTTGTCGTCGCAGTGATGCCGGCACTTCCCGGTTGAACTGTGCGTTCTTCTTGCTGTCTTGACGCGTGAGGCGGGGATCGTGGGTTGGCTGTCGGCGGGTGACGGGTACGAAGTCGCCCTGATGGATGGACGGGTGGCAGCACGTGCCACTTCGGGTCGGGCGGCGGGGCGGCAGCTGAAGTCCCTGCCGCGCGCCCTCAAGGACCACCCCGAGGTGGACCGGCTGCGGCGGTTCGCGGAATGGCTGGATCGACACGCCGCGGGGTGTGTCGCGCAGGTGGACTCCTGGATGGTGTCGTCGCTGCCCGTGCCGACCGGCCTGCTGGCCCGGGTGTGGCCGGACGAGGCCTGGCAGGCGGCCCTGCGCGACCTGGCCGTGGTCGGCGACGACCCCGACGAGGTCGGCCTGCTGCGGGGCACCACCGAGGACGGCGAACTGCGGCTGGTGAACCTGGACGGCGAGACCGTCCGCCTCTCCCCGCGCACGGTGACCCTGCCGCACCCGGTCCTGCTGCCCGACCTCGACGACCTCCGGGAGTTCGCCGCGGAGCTGGGCGTCGTCCAGCGCGTCGAGCAGATCCACCGGGCGACCTGGCAGCGGCCCGGTGACCTCGACCCCAAGACCACCGAGATACGCGAGTTCGCCGGCGGCTCCTTCCGCTCGCGCTTCGCCCTCGCCGCGCGCGCCAGTTCCCTCGGCTACCGCGTCTCGGGCGGCTACGCCACGGCCCGGGTGCGCGACGGCGGACGCACCGTCGAAGCCTCCGTGTGGATCGGGGAGCCGTACTGGGAGGACTCGGTGGAGACCGGTGGGCTCACCTGGCGCGGTCCGGACGGCCGTGCCGTGCACGTGCACGAGGTGGGGCCGGTGGCCTGGTCGGAGGGGATGCGGATGGCTGCGGCGCTGTACGCCGGGCGGGACGTCGAGAAGGGCAAGGACGCATGAGCGGGGGGACGCAGGTGTCGTACGAGGACATGCTCGCGGCGGGCGCGGTGCTGCCGCCGGACACGCGGGACGCGGGCGAGCGGGCGGTTCCGCTGACGGCGCGCAGCTACCGCCACCCGGGGCTCGACGACCGGGTGGTGGTGCGGCTGGTGGCCGGTGAGCTGGGCGCGGCGGAGGACCTCGCCGCCGGTTTCCTCGGCCTGGAGCAGGACGCGGAACCGGCCGTGGTGGGGCTGGGGCTGCGCCAGTCGCTGGGCTTCCCGGAGTGGGTGCTAGTGCACCACCCCGCGGACGGGCACCACGCGCTCGGCGTCGTACCGGACCTGGAGCGGGTGGCGCGGCAGGTGAAGTCCCGGCCCAAGGCCGCCATGGACGCCTACACGGAACTCGGCGCGCGGTTGGCGGCCTCCGTCCCGCACTTCCTGCCGACCTTCTACGAGCAGGCGGCCCGGGTCTTCCTCACCGAGGAGAGCACCACCTACGCGGCCCAGTTGTTCACCCGGGCCCGCAAGGCCGAGGCGGAGCACGGGCTGGTCATCGAGGAGGACCGGCTGGACGCGGTGTTCCTCGAATTCGCCCTGGCGGGCGCGCTGCCGGTGAAGGTGCTGTCCGCCTACGGCAGGGAGCTGTCCGCCCGGGTACCGGCCGAGGAGGCGCTGCGGCGCTTCACCCGGCTGTGTCTGCGCCGCACGGCGGGCGGCCTCCCGCCGTCCGCGCAGATGGCGGGCGACCTGCGCAAGCTGGCCCGCGCCGCCGGCCGGGACGCCGACCTCGCCGAGCAGGAGTACCTCTGCGAGCTCCTCGGTCTGCCGGCCACCCTGCGTGCCGCGGCCGGCTGGTGGAAGGGCCACCGGACCGCGCTGGTGGCGCTGGCCTCCCGGGACCGGCGGGTGCGCGGCACCTTGCTGGACACGGTCCCGGCGAGCCACGACGACGGGATGCCCGAGCTGTGGCTCAAGGTGCTGGAGGACTCCGGCGCCCTTGCGGGCCTGGGGGACGCCTCGCTGCCCCAGGAGGAGCGGCCGCAGGACGGAGCGGCGGGCTGGCTGGGACGTTTCCTGGTCTTCCGCGAGCGGGCGCGCTCCTGGCGCGGCTCGACCCGGACGCCCGAACTGTACGAGCTGGTGGAACGGATCGCGGACCGCCTGCGGACCGAACTGCGTGCGTCCGGCGGCGCGTTGCGGGTCACGCACGACATCGACCTGATCGACCTGCTGCTGTCCCTGGACGTCCCGGTGGCCGCCCCGGGGCAGGGCGACGCCCTGCCGCTGACCGCCTGGGCCCAGGGCGAGGGGCACCGGGACCTGCTGTTCCTGGGCGCCGACGCCCGGTTCCACGACGCCTTCCTGAAGGGTGCCGAACAGTTCGGCAACCACGACGACGCGCTGCGGGCCATCCGTCGGCTCGCCGCGTCCCCCGGCGGCCGCCCGCTGCTGGCCCGCTGGGTCACGGCGACCGTCGAACGCTTCACCGTGGCCGGTCTGCCCCAGTTGCCCACCGCGCTGGACCGGCTGAAGTGGCTGCCCGCCGAGGCGTTGGCGCTCGCCGAGGACGAGGTGCGCGAGGCCGTCGCCACCGACCTGGCCCCCGTACTGATACGCACCCTGCGGGCCGGGATCTTCGACGAACTCGGCTGGCCCGCCTGGGAGGAGGCGGTGGCCGACCTCGTACCGAAGTCCCAGGTGGAGGATCTGATCGTCGCCGACGCCTGGCCGCACCTCGTGGTCGCCGGCACGGCCCAGGCCCGGGTGATCGGCGCCGAGGGCACCCTGCTCACCCACGACCTGCGCATCCCCGCGGGCGGGCGCCACGGCGACCCGGGCTTCCACCACGTCGACGGCGAACTCCTCGTCTACTGGAACAGCAGCAGCGGCGGTCTGCGCGGCTACTGGCACGGCCGGGCCGACCGCGTCGAGGCGCTGGAGGGCCCGCGCTCCACCCGCGGCACCGAAATGGACTGGTACCGGGGCAACTTCCCGATCACCCTGCCGCTGCCCGGCGGCGGCCGGACCACCGGCCGGGGCGTCGTGCACGCGGGCGACACCACCGTGCCCGAGGAGAGCCCGCTGCTCTTCGACGGCTCCTCCTACTGGGTGTGGCACGCGGACGGCGAGGACCGCGCGGCGCACGGCTGGTACGAGTACGACCCGGTCACCGGCGACCGCGGCCGGATGAGCCGGCCCGCCTTCTTCGCCGACGCCCTGCGGGACGCCCCCGCGGGCAGCAGTCTCGCGGGCGGCCGGCTGCGGCCCTCCCCCACGACCGGTGCCGCCCCCGCCAGCGCACCCGTGCACGGACTCGTCGGCCTGCGCAGGCTGACGCTCCCGGACGGCTCCGTGCGGGTCGAGGACCTCGCCGGGCACACCCTCACGCTCCCGGCCGCGGCCGGCCTGCCGTACACGCTGGTGCTGTTCCCCGGCGCCGAGCGGCCCACCGCGGTCGTGCGCAACGGCTGGCAGCTCGACCTGGTGGACGCGGAGGGCGTCGTCACCGCCTGGGCGAAGACCGACCGTACGGCGGGCCCCTTCGGCGCGGGCACCCTCCTGCTGCCGCCGGTGCAGTACTGGGAGTGCCTGACCCCGCGCGACCCGGAGGGTTCGGCGGGGCTGCGCCGCATCGACCGCGACACCGCCGTCGCCCTGCTGGCGGCCGCCACCGACCAGGACACCGAGGCGCTGCCCCGGGCGATCCGGGCCCTGCTGTCCGTCACCCACCCCGCCCTGCTGAAGGGCATCGCCTCGGTCGTGCGCTACGCGGCGGCCCAGCAGGGCGTCCTGGACGCGGCGGCGACCCGGCTGACCCGGGCCCTGGAGGGCGGCCCGTCGGACGAGGGCCCGGCCGGGCCCGCGGACCTGCTGCTGCGCGACGCGATGAGCGGTTTCGATGCGTCGAGCGGCCACTGGTGGCACCGCGACGACCGGGCCGACACCGTCTTCCGCGCCCTGCGCATGCTGACCCGGGCCGGTGAGGCCACCGACACGGGACCGGGCCGGGCCGACGGCAGGCTGCATCTCGGTGGACCGGAACTGCCCGTCGGTAGGCCGGAGTTGTCCACCGTGATCGCCCGGATGTCGGCGGTCGCCTACCGGGCCGCCGCCGGCACCACCACCGATGAGCACCGCGAGGCGCTGCGGCTCCTGCTGGCCGGATTCGACCGCTTGGGCATGGGCGGGTCCACGGAGTCCGGCCGCTGGCGCACGGTGACCCTGCGCCTGGACGCCCACCGGCTGCGCACCGCCTCGAACGACGAGCGGGAGGGCTCCTGGAACGGCCTGCTGCCTCTGGCGGACGGCGCCTTCCTCGCGGTGACCTCACACGGGTCCCCGGGCGACGACGGTTGCGACTTCACCGGCCTCTTCCACGACCCCGCGGGCCGGTTCGCCGCGCCGGAGCCCTACCACATGCTGTCCTGCGACCCGCTCGACCGGGGCGAACACCCGGTCCGGCTCGGGGAGTTCCTGGCCGAGCTCGGCGCGCGCGGTCCCGCGCCGTGGTTCCCCGCGGCTGCCGAGGAGTTCGCCCGGCTGACGGGCACCACCGAGACGATGGCCCGGCTCGTCATCGCCGGGCTGCCGCGGGTCGACGCCTACGAGCGGACCTTCCTCACCACCGCGGCCCGCAACGCCATCGGGGTGAAGGCCGCTCCCGCGGCGGTCGCCAAGGACGAACTGCGCACCCTCGACGGCGCCGTGCGCGCCGCGGTCCTGGCCGCCCTGCTGCCCACCGACCCGGTCCGGCTGTGGACCGAGGGCCCGGACGTGGCCGCGGGCGCCGCCGTGTGGAACGCCCGGGTCGGCAGGCGGCCCGCCGTGCCCGAGGAACTGCTCGGCGACGCCGTCCGCGCCCTCAAGCACGCGGTGTGGCCCGTACGGGAAGCCCTGCCCGCGCTGCTGGACCCGGCCGGCGCCCCGCAGCTCACCCGGGACCTGCGCTGGGCGGTGAACGGCGACCGGGTGCGGCCCGTCGGCGACGACACCGGGTTCACCGTGTCGACCCTGGTCAGCACGGTGGCCCTCACGGCCTGGCTCGCCCACCGGCTGCCCGCGGGCGATCCGGTCCGCGCCGCGCTGCCGGCCGCGTTCACCGCCGTACGGGCACGACTGGCGGCCCCCGGCCTCATGCTCGACCTCGGCCGCTACATCAACCTCCCCGCGTTCCGGAAGACGGCGGGTGCACCCACCGAGACCGGCCCGGGATTCGAGCGCTACGGTGCCGTCGTCCTGGCCACCCACGACGACCAGCCCGCCCCGGGCATCCGCGTCGACCTCCTCGACGAGGCCGGCCAGGACCCCCATCTGCCCGCCACCCGCACCGACGGCCACCCCTACCAGGCCGAGGTCGCCCTGCGGCTGGTGTCCGACCCGCGTTTCGCGGCCCTCCTCGCCGACCCCGCACAGCCGGTCGGGAGCGAGGACGGGGGCGGGGGCGGGGGCGACCAGTCCGGTACCTGGTGGCCGCAGGACCCGGGCCGCTCCGTGCCCGACCTGGTCACCGAGGCGGCCAAGGAGTACGGGCTCGGTGAGGACGCGGCCACGCTCTACCTGATGCTGCTCGCCATGCCCGACCCGACCGACCGGTCCACCGCCCGGTGGACGGGCTGGAAGCCGGCCCGGCTCAAGGCGGCCCGCGCCGAACTGGCCGCCACCGACCTCGTGGTCCGGGCCACCCGGACCCGGGCGGGCCGTTCCCTGTTCCTGCCCGGCGGCTGGGCGGAACAGCCGGCGCCCCGGGTGCCGCTGGAGCGCTGGAAGCTGCCGCTGTTCGACGTGGTCCACGGCGAACACGTCTCGTTGGGCGTGATCGTGCCGACGGAACCGGTCGCCGACCTGTACCGCAGGGCCTGGCAGCGGGTCCTCGACGGCGACGCGCCCCGGTTCGAGGAGCTGAAGGTGCGACGGGGTCGCCGCCGCTGACCGACGCGAGGCGCCGCCGTCGGCCCAGACCGCGCCGGGGGCACCGGACACCACCGGTGCCCCCGCCCCTCCCGACTCCCCCGCTCGTCGACGATCACTGGATCTTCGACGCCGACCCGACCCACCCACCCAGCAAGGACATCCATGCCCCTCACCCACACGGCGACGGCCCTTCCGCCCCGGCAGACCTCGCCCGCCGAAGAGCGCCACGCCACGGAACTCGCCTTCCTCGCCGCCCATGACGAAGGCCCGCGTCCGCCCGGCTGGCTGCTGACGCCCCGTTCCGTCATCACCTTCGTCTGCGGCAGCGCCGGCGATCCCCTCCGCCTGCCCGAGCCCCATGAGACGCTGCCCCGCCAGCTCGTCATCGCCCCGAAGTTCGTCGGCGAACGCGCCCTGGTGGAACGGTGCGTGGTCACGCTCGCCGGCGAACGCGGCCTGCTGCTGGTGGGCGAGCCGGGTACGGCCAAGTCGCTGCTCTCGGAGCTGCTGTCGGCGGCCGTCTGCGGCACCAGCGCACTGACCGTGCAGGGCACCGCGGGCACCACCGAGGACGCCCTGCGCTACGGCTGGAACTACGCCCTCCTGCTGGCCCAGGGACCCACTCCCCAGGCCCTGGTGGACTCACCGGTCCTCAGCGCGATGCGCTCCGGGCGGGTGGCGCGCGTCGAGGAGATCACCCGCTGCCTGCCCGAGGTGCAGGACGCGCTCGTGTCGATCCTCTCCGACCGCCGGATGAGCGTGCCCGAACTGTCCGGCACGGCGGAGGCGCAGGTGGCCGCGGCCGCCGGGTTCACCGTCATCGCCACCGCCAACCTGCGCGACCGCGGCGTGTCGGAGATGTCCGCCGCGCTCAAGCGCCGGTTCAACTTCGAGACGGTGCACCCGATCCCGGACGTCGAGGCCGAGACCGCGCTCGTCAAGCGGCAGGCCGTCGCGGCCGTCGAGCGGGCGGGCGCGGCCTTCGCCGTCGACGACGCGGTGCTCGACGTCCTGGTGACCGTCTTCCGGGACCTGCGGGCCGGGCGCTCGGCCGAGGGCTGGGACGTGGAGCGCCCCGGCACGGTGATGTCCACCGCGGAGGCGGTGCAGGTCGCCGTCTCCCTCGGGGTGTCCGCCGCCTATCTGCCCGCCGGGGACGGTCTCGACCTGGTCCCCGGTCATCTGCTGGGCGTGGTCCGCAAGGACGATCCCGGTGACCACGCGCGCCTGTTGGGGTACTGGGACGGCCCCGTGCGCCGCCGCGCCGAGGACGGTTCGCCGACCTGGCGCCGTCTGTGGGACCTGCGGGAGAACCTCCGGTGACACGCACTCAGGACCCGGAGGCGGCACCTGTGGAAGACCCACGGGCGGCTCCCGTAGAGGACCCGCGGGCGGCGCTCGCAGAAGAGCCGCGGGCGGCGCTCGACGCCCTCGCCGGCTCGGCGGTGCCGTACCTGCTGGGCGTACGGCACCACAGCCCCGCGCTCGCCGCGGCGGTGCCCGCACTGCTGGACGCGGCCGGCGCCGACGTGGTGTGCGTGGAACTGCCGACCGACTTCCAGCCGTGGCTCGTCCACCTCGGCGCGCCCGGCACCCTCGCGCCGGTCGCACTCGCGGGCGCCGGGCAGGGCGGGCGGCTCGGCTTCTACCCGTTCGCCGACTTCTCCCCCGAACTCGCCGCGGTCCGCTGGGCCCGGGAGCGGGGAGTGGAGGTCGTCTGCTGCGATCTGCCGATGGCCGACCCGCGCTGGGACGGCCCCGACCCGGATGCCCCCGGGGACCTGCGCGAGGCGGTCGCCGGGTCCGCCGACCGGTCCGCACCCACCTCCTTCGCGCAGGCGCTCACCGCTGCCGGGACCGGCCGGGCCGGGGACGACCTGTGGGACCGCAGCGTGGAGGTGCGCGCCCCGGGCTGTGCTCCCGAGGTGCTGCGCCGGGCCGCGCTGAGCGTCGGCTGGGCACTGCGCCAGGACGCCGCGTCGTCCGGCGGGGTGTCCGCCGTGGACCTGGCGCGCGAGGCCCACATGCGGGACACGATCGCCCTCGCGGCGGCGGGTGGACGGCGGGTCGCGGCGGTGATCGGCGCCTTCCACGCCCCGGCACTGGCCGATGTGACGGCCCGGCGGCCCCCGGCCGACGGCACGACCGTGCCGGTGGCGCCGACCGCGGAAGGGGCGGCGGCGCGCAGTGCGGCAGCGACGGCAACGGCGCGACCGGGGGACCCGTCCGCCGTCGTCACCTCCCTGGTGCCCTACGCGTTCGACCTGCTGGACTCCCGGTCCGGCTATCCCGCAGGCATCCGCGATCCGCGCTGGCAGCAGGCGGTGTTCGGCGCCGGGGGCGATCCCGAGCTGCTGCACGACGCCGCGGCCGGGGCGATCACCCGGGTGTGCCGGGAGCTGCGGGCGGCCGGGCACACGGCGGGGACGGGCGAGGCCCGCGAGACGCTGCGCGTGGCCGGTGACCTGGCCCGGTTGCGCGGGCTGCCGGCCCCGGGCCGCAGCGAACTCCTCGAAGCCCTCACGGTGGTCCTGGGTCAGGGCGAACCGCTCGGCCGCGGCCGGGCCCTGGCGCGGGCCCTGGAAGTGGTCCTGGTCGGCACCGAGCGCGGCCGGGTCGCCCCGGGCACACCGCGCTCCGGGCTCGGGCCGTCCGTCGAGACCGAACTCGCCGCCCTGCGGCTGCCCGGACCGGACGATCCCGCGCCGCGCGAGCTGCGGCTCGACCCGCTGCGTTCGGCCCTCGACCACCGCCGCGAGATCCTCCTGCGCCGGTTGGAGGTGTGCGGGGTGGGATACGGCGAGCCGGTGGCGGTGTCCGGTACGGGCGACTCCGCCGCGCTCTCCACACGGTGGCGGCTGTCGTGGGTCCCCGCCGTGCCCGTCCGGCTCGACCTGGCCGGGGTGCGCGGTGTGAGCGCCGCGCTGGCGGCGGAGGGCACGCTGCGGGAGACCTTCCGCAGGGAGTCGGCCGACGGCGGCCCCACCTGCGCCCTCATGCTGACGGGGCTGCGGGACGCCGCGCGCTGCGATCTGCCCGCGCTGGTCGCCCAGCGGCTGGCCGAGGCCGCCGAGGTGCTGCCCGCGTCCGCGACGATCCCCGAGATCCTCACCGGGCTGGACCTGCTGGAGGCGCTGCGCCGGGGACACCTGCCCGGCACGACGCCTGCGGGCAGGCAGGCGGCGGGTTCGCTCGCCGCCGACCTCCTGGAGTCGGCGGTACGGTCCCTGCCGGGGCTGGCGGGCAGCGACGACCCGCAGGAGGCGGCCGCGCTGGTCGCCCTGGCCGCGCGCGCCGGTGAACTCCGCCTGGGGCTGCGGATGGACGAGGCGTTGGCCCGCCTCGCGGACTCCGCGTCCCCTCTCATCCAGGGCGCCGCTCTGGCCTGCCGGGTCCTGTTCGACCTGGAGGACGCCGAGACGCTCGGTTCCCGGGCTGCCGGCTGGATCGACACGGCCACCGGTCCCGACGCACGGCGCGCGCTGGCCCGTCGGCTCGTCGGGCTGCTGACCGGGGCCGCGCCGCTGCTCCAGTCGGCACCTACCGCCCTCGACCCGCTGCTCGACCGGATCGACTCGCTCGACGACCGGGGTTTCCTGGACCGGCTGCCGGCGCTGCGCGGTGGCTTCGACACGCTCACCCCCGCAGGCCGCGACCGGCTGTTGCACACCGTGACGGAACGGCTGGGCGACCGTCTCGACCTCGCGCTGGGTGCTTCCCCGCAGCTCCTGGCCCTGTGGACGGCGGCGGACGAGGTCGGCCGTGCGGAAGCGGCCTCCCTACGACCGGCCTCCGCGCCGCACCGGCCCGCCGAGACGCCGGCCGCGGAGGCACTGACCGCCGAGGCACGAGCTGTTGAGGCACGCGTCGTTGGGGCGCGCGTCGTTGGGGCACCGGCCGCCGACGCCACCCGCGCGGTGGTACCGCGCGGGTCCGACGCGGGCGAGCCGTGCGCCGGCGTACTGCGTCTGTCGGCGACGGACCGGTGGCGGCTGCTGCTCGGCAGGGAACACGACCGGCTCCCGACGGACGCCCGTCGATACGCCCACGCACTCGACGAGCTGTACGGCACGGGCCGCGGGGAGGGCTCCTCGGACCTGGGCCGGGAAGGCGGTCACGGCGGCGGACAGGACACGTCCTTCCCGACCGCGCGCGAATGGGCCGAGGAACTCCAGGCGCTGTTCGGCGCGGAGGTGCGTGAGGAGGTCCTGGCGCGCGCCGCCGACCAGGGACGCAGCGACGTGCTGACCGAACTCGACCCCGGGGCGGTGCGTCCGTCCATCGATCTGCTGACGTCCGTGCTGTCGCTGGCGGGCGGGCTGCCGGAGCAGCAACTCGCGCGACTGCGCCCGCTGGTGCGCCGACTGGTCGACGAACTGGCCAAGGAGCTGGCCACCCGGATGCGTCCGGCGCTGACCGGACTCGCCACGCCCCGCCCGACCCGCCGTCCGGGAGGCCGGATCGACCTGCCGCGCACCCTGCGGGCCAACCTCGTCCACGCCCGCAAAAGAGCCGACGGCAGCACCCTGGTGGTTCCGGAGCGGCCGGTGTTCAGCACCCGTTCCCGTACGGAGGCGGACTGGCGGCTGGTCCTGGTGGTCGACGTGTCCGGGTCCATGGAGGCTTCCGTCATCTGGTCGGCGCTGACGGCGGCCGTGCTCGGCGGTGTGCCCACGCTCAGCACGCACTTCCTGGCGTTCTCGACGGACGTGATCGATCTGACGGACCGGGTCGACGACCCGTTGTCCCTGCTGCTGGAGGTGCGCGTGGGCGGCGGCACCCACATCGCGGCCGGTCTGGCCCACGCCCGCTCCCTGGTGACGGTGCCGAGCCGGACCCTCGTGGTGGTGGTGAGCGACTTCGAGGAGGGCTACCCGCTCGGCGGGCTGCTCGGCGAGGTGCGGGCCCTCGCGAGTTCGGGGGTGCACCTGTTGGGCTGTGCCGCGCTGGACGACAACGGCAGCCCGCGCTACTCCGTGCCCATCGCCCAACAGTTGGTCGCGGCCGGCATGCCCGTCGCCGCCCTCAGTCCTCTCGCCCTCGCCCGCTGGGTGGGCGAACGCCTCCGCGGAGAGTCCCGATGAACACCGAACTTCCCCCGGCCGCACCCGAGGTGACCGCTGCCGCGGTGGCGGGTCTGACCTCCCGGCTGCGCAAGAAGCTGGACGCCGCGGTGGAGGCCCTTGCGGCCGTTGCCGTCGTCGTGGAGGGCGCCGAGCGGCGGGTGCGGTGCGGTGCGGACGCGGAGGTCGTCCTCACCCCCGGTCCTTCCGGAGCGGTCACGGAAGCCGAGCAGGTGGTGTGCAGTTGCCTGTTGGCGCCGAGGTGTCTGCACCGGGCCACCGTGCTGAGCGCCTGCCCGGTGGCCGACGCGGACCAGGTGCCCCCCGCGGGCCCGGTGGCCGATCCCGGTACGACGGCCGACCCCGGTACGGCGACCGAGGGGGGCGCGGCGACCGGCGGGGGCGCGGGGGCAGCCCCGGGCGCTGCGCCAGCCGCGCAGGCCGTGGGGGTCCCGGCGCGGACCGACCTCACGACCGCGCAACGGGACGCCGCCCGCGCCCTGTGGTCCGCTGCGGTGGCGGCACTGGCCGCCGGGGTGCCCGCGGCGGGCGCGGTCGCACAGGCGGAGTTGCTGCGGGCCTCGCACTCGGCGCGACTCGCCGGGCTGTACCGCGCGGAGGGTGCGGCGCTGCGGGTGGTGCGCGGACTGCGGGGCGTCCGCTCCCGCCAGGACGGCCACCGGCTGGCCGACCTGGCCGACAACCTACGTGAACTCCTGCTGACCACCACCCTGTTGACCGGCCCGGAGCCGCCGGACCCGGCGTGGATCGGGTCCGCCCGCCGCGCCTACCGCCCGGAAGGCGCCCTGCGCGTGCACGGAGTGTGTCGGGAGCCGGTGATCTCGGCCACCGGGTTCGGCGGGGTGGTCACGCACGTCATCTCCGACGACGGGCGCTGGTTCAGCGTCGCGGACGTCAAACCGGGCGGTTCCGCCCGTGCGCGCGGCGCCGCGACGGCCACGGTCGCACTGGGCTCGGGCAGCCTCGATCACGCCCGGCTCTCGCGCGGTGGGCTGCTGGTCTCGGGGGCGACCCTCTCGTCGGACGGTCGGCTCGGAGCGGGCAAGGGAGTCCGGGCGACGCCGATCCCGGGCCGGTCCTGGACCTCGGGGTCCTTGGCCGCCCTGTTCGCGCGGCCCCTCGCCGAGTCCGTGGGCGGCGGGCTCGGGAACGTTCCGGTGGGCGACCCCGAGCAGGTGCGGCAGTCGGCCGGTGAGCTGGTCGGCTGTGATCTGGTCATCGTCGGAGCGTTCAACGACCACGTGCTCGCCCGGGAGTTGCTGCCCGGCGGGGTGGACCGGGACGGCCTGCTGATCCGGTTGCTGCCGGCCCACGGCCATCCCGACCTGGCGCACACCGCGAACCTCCGTCGGCTGGCGTCCCGTCCCGGGCTGCGGCTGCGTGTCATCGGCCGTCCGGACCCCGACCGCGCCGCCACGCTCCGACCCCTGGCCGTCGGGCCGCTGCCGGACGACGACACGACGACCCTGCGCCTGCCGGAGGAGTGGTCGGGCCACGCCGACCTGGGCTACGACCGCCTCGAAGGCGTCCATCTGCCGCCCGGCGACGCACTGCCGGAGACGGCAGGGCTCCCCGGGGTCCCACCGGACCCGGTGGCGGAGGCACCGTTGTGGCGGCTGCGGCGGCTGGTCGAGGTCGCCGTGTCGGGTGGCCGTCGAGCCGTCGCCCAACCCGCGCGCGACGGCGATCGTGCCGGGGCCGCCGCGGCCCTGCGCCGAGTCGGATTCCGTGCGGCAGGGGACCTGTTGACGGAGCTGGCCTCGGAGGCGGACCGGCGCGGCCGGGACGTCTTCGGTCGCACCGAAGAGGCCGACCCCGACGCGTACGCCCGCGCCTGGCTCGCCGCGGCCGTCTACCTCGCCGGCACCGAACGGGCCCTGGTCCGGGCGACATGGCAACCGTCGGACAGCAGCACAGGAGGTGCTCCAGCGGCATCAGGACGGCTCTGATGTGGTGATCACACCCACCTCGTGATCACCACACACCGGCCCACCGCC
The DNA here is from genome assembly GCF_042871255.1 of Streptomyces sp. NPDC005955. NCBI lineage: Bacteria > Bacillati > Actinomycetota > Actinomycetes > Kitasatosporales > Streptomycetaceae > Streptomyces > Streptomyces sp. NPDC005955. Next base: position 146,418 of record NZ_JBIAIF010000017.1, read on the forward strand.
AAGACGCTCTCCGCAGCCGCACCTCCCGGGGCGGGCCGATGATCAGCAAAACCCGAGGAGCCGTGAACCGACCCATGCTGTTCCTCGACGTCGACAGGCCGCTCAACCCACATGCGACCAGGCCGGAGAGGCGTCCCGGGATCTACCAGTGAGTTCCTGGACGGCGAGAGCGGACCCACGAGGAGCACGGGGCCGCTCGTCCCGGTGGCGCCCCCTGCGGGTCTGGCTCAACCCGGAGCACGGACGGTCCTTGTTCCGGCCCGGTTTCGAGCCGTGTGAGGCCATCACATGGATGGACGATACCGACCGGTGGGTGACACGGGTGCTCGGCCTACCGAAACTTCTCTTCGTCGACTTCGGCGACGTCCTGCGCCAAGAACGCTCCGATGGCGTCCGCTGGAAGACCGGTCCGCTGGCGGAACACGCCACGGACGTCCCTCCACCAGGGTGGACGACGATCAGACGGCTACGCGCCCGAAGTTACTCATTTCACCGGACACCTCAGCACCAGCCGCCCCCAAGCGGCGAGCGGACGAGAAAATTCGCCTCACGCTCCGGCTAGATGTTTCTCTCGCCCCGGAAATCACGCCACGAGACCACCATTCAGTCGATGCGCACCATGTCGGCGCAGCTGAATGATTCAAACCGGGGCGCAGATTTCACACCTCTCACCGCTGCGGTTCGCGCGGCCCCGCACCACTCCGGCAACTCTACTGACGAGGAGCAACAGAGCCGGGCCGCAGAGGATTCCGGAATGTCCGGGTACGACGGGGAGCCCCCAAGACTCACGTCGAGCCAAGAATCACCCTCCCCCCGTTCCGAACCTCACGGAAAATCCGAAGATACCTTTACTCGCCATCATGAACCCCTCAAACAGCCGAGGCCAGGCAGAACAGGAAGCAGAAAGTTGTTGACTACAGCAACATCTCCCTCCGCGGCGCGGATGATTCCGATTCACTTATTCATCCAACATGCCCCACTCCGCTTACACGGCGCATTCCTGAACGACAATGGAACCCCTTGATATCTCTTTGTGTAGAGCGTTAGCCTCCCTCTGGAGAGTTTCGTGACCAGTGACGCACGCTAGCCACTGGCCTGTTCTTACCCTAAACCCGGTACGGACCAAGACCGAAAGAACCTACTCCGACCCAGTGGAGGTTCACCATGGTTTTCCAACCCACCCGAGGCGACCTGCCCGCACGCTTCGGGCCCGGCGTCCCGAACGTGCCCCCGATAGGACCGGCGATTCTCGACGCCGATGTCTACCGCGACCCGGAGCGGTACGAACTAGAACGCATTCGCGTCCTCAACCGCAGTTGGCAGATCATCTGCCGGTCTGAGCAGATCGCCAAGGAGGGTGACCACCACGTCTGGGAGGGGCACGGCGAGAGCATCGTCATTACTCGGCTGGAAGACGGCGGCCTCACGGGCTTCCACAACGTCTGCCAGCACCGGGGCGCCCGGATCGTGGAGAAGAGTGGCACCAATGCACGCCGCTTCACCTGCCGTTGGCACAACTGGGCCTACAGCACCGATGGCAGGGTGACCGGGGTCCCCGACCGTCAGGACTTCGACAAGAACGCCTTAGCCGGTCTGTGTGCCCCGGGCCTCGACCTCGGCGAGTGGGGTGGCTGGGTGTGGGCTGTACTGGCCGGCCCCGGAGTGGCCGGGCCGCTTGAGGACTGGATCGCGCCAGAAGTGGCTGCTGACCTCGGCGCCTTCCGGATGGAGGACATGGAACTCGTCGAGAAGGTCGAGTGGGAGGTGGACGTCAACTGGAAGGTCGCGATCGACGCGTTTGGCGAGTACTACCACGCTCAGGCCCTGCACGGCATGGGCGGAAAGGAAGGCAAGGACGCCCGGCACTCGACCACACACGTGCACGGACGCAACGGCATGTACTTCGTCCCGTTCCTAGGCGTCCTCGAAGAGCTCCAGCGCACCCTGGACCACACGGCCCATGCGATCTGCAACTACCAACTCTTTCCCACGGCCGTGGCCAACTGTCAGGCCCTGCACACCCAGGTCTTCCGAGCTGTCCCGCTCAGCGTGGACAAGACGCGCTTCGAAGCCTGGGAACTGCGGTACAAGACCGACGAGAACGACGATCCCGAGTACCTCCGGCTGGTGGAGTTCTACTGGGAACTCTACAAGGCGGTCATCCAGCAGGACGTTGACGAATGGGTCGACGTCAGAGCAACGACGCACTCGTCCGTCTACCAACAGAACATCCTGAGCGAGCGGGAGTGCATCATCACGCACTTCCACCGCGTGTGCAACGACATGCTTGCCGGGGGCAACGGGCTCGGGCTCGAACCCGAGCGGGTCGAGGCCAGCGTTCGACAGGAATGAAGTCCGCGGGTGGGTGCCGTGCAACAGAACGGCACCCACCCGCGCACCCGTTCAGCCGACGGCCCCCGCACATTCCTCGACCCGGTTCGTCAGAGGCTCCCACCAGGACCGGCTGTCGCGGTACCAGGAGACGGTGTCGCAGAGCCCCCGACCGAACGGCACCCGAGGCTCGTAGCCCAGTTCCCGTCGACTGCGGCCAATGTCCAGTGAGTAGCGGAGGTCATGGCCGCGCCTGTCGGAAACCCGTCGAATGAGGTCGGGCCTCGCACCCGTGAGTCGAACGAGTTCAGCGGCGAGTTCGAGGTTGCTCAGCTCGCGTCCCCCACCGAAGTGGTAGACCTCCCCGGCCCGGCCCCGGGAAAGCGCCAACGCGATTCCACGACAGTGATCGCTCACGTGCAGCCAATCCCGTACATGGCTGCCGTCGCCGTACAGGGGCACCGGCAGCCCCTCCAGCAGACGCGTCACGAATAGGGGGATGACCTTCTCCGGGAACTGGCGCGGCCCATAGTTGTTCGAGCAACGCGTCACCACTACGTCCATCCCGAAAGTACGGTGGAACGACAGGGCGAGGAGATCCGAGGCGGCCTTCGACGCTGCGTACGGCGAGTTCGGGGAGAGAGGCTGGTCGGTCCCCCACGACCCCTCATCGATCGACCCGTACACCTCGTCGGTCGACACGTGGAGGAAACGTCGCACCCGATGAGCGCGGGCAGCCTCCAAGAGGACGTGCGTACCCAGAACATTGGTGGTGACGAACGGTGCGGCCTCCTTGATGGACCGGTCCACATGGGTCTCCGCCGCGAAGTGGACCACCGCCTCCTGTCCGTCCATCACCTCGCCCACGAGGGCAGTGTCACGGATGTCGCCATGGACGAACCGATAGCCCGGCGTCCCCTCCAAATCCTCTAGGTTCTCCCGTACGCCCGAGTAGGACAGGCTGTCGAGGACGGTCACCTGCAGTTCGGGGTCGGTGTTCCAACAGTCCGGGGCGAGTTCGGTCCGCAGCCGGCCGGACATCAGCTGACGGACGAACTCGGAACCGATGAAACCGGCCCCGCCGGTCACGAGAAGACGCATGCTTCCACCCCCACGACATGTATTCCGTGCCTCCTCACCGGGACACGGTTGCCCGGCCACGCTTCCTCGCGCGCATCCGTGACGAAACGGATCCTGACGAGCAAGCAGGACGGACTCGGCTACTGGTCGCACCCTGGTGCGCTCACAGAACGACGGCACCGGAGTTGACGAGCGAGAGGAGGGTTCGCGCCTGCACGTTCACCACGTGCCCCCCCGCGGTCATGTGCCGCAGTTGTTCCACGGACAGCCACCGGAAGCCGGATGGCGGGTCACCGGCTGACTCGTCCCCGCCGGCCTGCACGAAGATGTAGCGGATCTCCGCGTTCAGGAACCTCCCGCCCTCCTCTGACTGCACCACGTCGTAGTCGGCCGCTCCCGCATCGGCCGAGGCCACCACGTAGTCGAGGAAACGCGGACGGCCTATCCGTGCACGACCCGTCCAGTTCTCGGGAGTGCACTGCACGGTGGGCGCCATTTCCACCACGTTTCGAAAGCCCGCCTCCACCTTCGCCTGGACCAGGAGGTGTGGGACACCGTCCATACGGCGGAAGACGAAGGCGGCAACACCGACGCCGGAGGGCTCGAGAAGTGGCTGACTCCACGAGGGCACCTCCCGGCTACCGGCCCGCACGGTCACCCCCCGCACACGGAAGTAGCGTCCGTCCGGGCGGGCGACGGCTTCCGCTTCTCGATGCCACCCGTCGACCTCGTCCAGTCCTATGAGCCGCACTTCGGTGGAATGTCGTGCGCGTTCCCCCACCAACCAGGACGTCACCTCCAAGTCGGTGTGGAGCGCGGAGCCTCCGTCCGGTACGAGCGGCAGGCACGAGATGATCGACCGCGCGTCCATGTTCACCACGTTCGGCAGACGGAGCAGCCTTCCGATCTGTCCCAGGGTCAACCAGCAGAAGTCATCGTGCAGCGGAACGTCTGCGTGAGTCTCCACCACCATGTTGCGGTTGAACTTCTGGTGGAACCACGACCCGTGCTCCGACTGAAGCGAATCGGCGATTACGTGCTCCGGATGCACGAAGTGCTCCAGGTAGCTCACCGAAGAACCCCGATGCACCTGTTCGAAGTTGCTCCGTGTGGCTTGCACCGTGGGAGAGAGCTGGATCAGGTTCGGATTGCCGGGCTCCATCTTGGCCTGCATCAGGAAGTGCGGAACCCCGTCGAACTCCTTGACGAGCAGCCCCAGGATTCCCACCTCTTGCTGACGGATGATCGGTTGCTGCCAGGCCGGGATCTCCGCGTGGCTCACCGAGGCCGAGATGCCGACGATGGAGAAGAACCGGCCGCTCTCGTGGACGAGGTTTCCTGTGTCCGCCTCGAAGTGCCACCCGTTCAGTTCGTCGAGTGGAACGCCCTCCACCTGGAATGCGTGGGATTCGTACCGCGCTGCGAGCCAATGGACGACGTCCTCGGTGCGTAGGTGACGGCCCGTTCGATCCGCGGCGGAACGGGCAAGTCGGGCTTCCGGCTCCGATCCGGCTCTGGAGCGCAGCGCAGGGGACCCGCCCGACCTCACGGCGCGACCCTCTTTCCCGTTTCCGCAAGGAACTCCACGGTGCGGCGCAGGCCCTCCCCCAGAGACACCTGAGGGCGCCAGCCGGTCACCCCGCGGAACGCGTTGGCATCGACTACGACGTTGTGGAAGTCCGTCGGCTCCGACCCTGCTGGAGGCTCGACGGACACCACCGGAACCCGCGGCTTCCCCGTCCGCTCGGCCGCCAGGGTGGCGACTTGCTCGAACACCGGCCCCAGTGGCTCTCCGACGCCGGTGCCGATCAGCCAGTTCCGGCCGCCCAGGTGCTCCACGTGGTCCACCGCCGCCACGACGGCCCGAGCCACGTCGTCGACGTAGACCAGATCCCGCTCGACCGTGCCGTCATGCCACATGGTGAGCGGGTTGCCGTCCAGCGCCCTGCGAGCCATGGCTGACACCACGCCCCTGTCAAACGCGCCGGTTCCCCGCCCAGGGCCGAAGACGGTCGGCAACCGGAGCGAGACACCGCGGAGAACGCCGCTGCCGTGTCCGTCCAACAGCACTCGTTCCGCGGCGAGTTTCTGACGGTCGTACTCGGTGACCGGCCGGTCGACCTCCGTTCCATCCAACAGCCCCTTGTCGTGGGGGCCCGCTTGCATGACGGTTCCGATGTAGACCACCTTCGGTGGCCGCTCTGCCGCGCTCCCGGAAAGGACGTCGACGAGATCACCCATCAGGCCGACGTTGACGCGTTCGGCTGATGTGTCACCCTCTTCGATGCGCCAGGTCGACGTGGCCGCGCTGTAGAGCACTGCATGAACGATGACGTCGGCACCGTCCACCGCGGATGCCATCGCCCCGGGCTCCACGAGGTCACGTTCGAGTACCTCGATCTCCGCCCTGACACCGGGCGGAGCCGCGAGGGGACGACGGCCGACGCATCTGATGCGCACTGGCAGTCGCGCCAGTTCCGTCAGCACTGCAGATCCGATGAAGCCGGCTGCACCAAGCAACACGATCAAAGGCCTCCTCACCTCCACAGCTCTGCCTCCACCTGCTTGCACGCCTCATAGTCGGGAAGCATGCCGAGTTCCCTCGCCTGGGCGAGCGTAGGGGCTGCGCGGTCCCGCTCCGACTGGGCGATGTCATAGCCCTCCGGAATCTCCAGACCCACCTCCGGGTCAAAGGGGGATATCGCGTACTCGTGCTCGGGCACGTACCCGCCCGCCATGACGTAGACCAGCATGGAATTCGGCTCAAGTGCCAAAAAGGCGTGACCTACTCCATCCGGAATCATCAGCGACTTGGGGTTTTCTCCGCTCAGCTCGGCAACTCGCCACTCGCCGAAGGTCGGAGAGCCGATCCGCAGGTCAACGAGGTAGTCGTTCACCCGGCCGGTGGGGCAGTACACGTACTTGGCCCGACCGGGCGGCACCTTGGTGAAGTGGATTCCGCGGAGAACACCACGATCCGAGATGTTGTAGCTGATGTCCCGCACCGGGAATATAGACTTCCCCACTCCTTCCACGAAGGGATTGTCCTGGTACGGGGAGGAGAAGAGACCGCGATGGTCCCTATACACCTCCGGAGTGAACTCGAAGCACCCTTCAATGTCCAGCTCATTTACCTGCATCGACCTGCACCTCCCACTTCGTTAGAGACTTTCCAGTACGCCGCGCAACGCATCGATGACCTTGTCCTGTCGGGACTCGGAAAGCGACGGGTACATCGGCAGGGAGAAGATCTGAGTGGCGAGCGATTCGGTAACGGGCAACGACCCGGCCTCCCAACCTAGGTGCGCAAATCCCGACATGCGATGCACGGGCCATGGATAGCTGATGTTGAGTGAAATCCCCTGTTCTTTGAGGGCACTGATGATGTGGTCACGGCGGGCATGCCGCACGACGTACACGTAGTACGAGTGGGTGTTCCCCTCGTTCACCGCGGGAAGTACCAGGCCGTTCTGGCCGACCATGTCGCCGAGTCCGTCCTCGTAGCGGCGCGCCACCGCCTGTCGACCCTCCAGGTACTGCGGTAGGCGGGCCAGCTTGCAGCGCAGGATCTCGGCCTGCACTTCGTCCAGTCGTGCGTTGTGGCCCGGAGTTCGCACCACGTAGTAGGTCTCCTCCATGCCGTAGTAGCGCAGCTGGCGCAACTGACGGTGCGTGGACTCATGGGAGGTGATGACCGCGCCGCCGTCGCCGTAGGCACCCAGGACCTTGGTCGGGTAGAAGGAGAACGCGGCGGCATCACCCATGCTGCCGGCGATCCTGCCGTGGTGGCGGGCCCCGTGAGCCTGTGCACAGTCCTCCACGATGAAGAGGCCGTGTCGGTCGGCGATGAGCTGGAGCGCATCCATATCGACACACTGGCCGTAGAGGTGGACGGGGAGGATCGCCTTAGTTCGCGGCGAGATCGCGTCCTCCACCAGGCCCGTGTCCATGAGGTAGTCGACCTCGCGGACGTCGACAAACACCGGCGTCGCGCCCGTGCTCACGATGGCGACGACCGTCGGCGCAGCCGTGTTGGACACGGTGATGACCTCGTCACCCGGTCCGATGCCCAGGGACTCAAGCGCCAACTTCAGTGCGTTGGTTCCGTTGTCAACGCCCACACAGAACTCGGCGCCGTGATACTCGGCGAACTCCGACTCAAAGCTCGCCACGCTCTCACCGAGTACCAGTTGGCCGGAGCTGAAGACCTTGTCCACGGCCTTCAGGATCTCCGTCCTCTCCGTCTCGTACTCTGCCAGGTAGTCCCACACATAAATGGTCACGTAGTTCTCCCCATCAATTTGGCCTGCTATGGAGCGGCAGTCACCCGACGAGACCCATCGGATTCCGGTCGATCACTGCGCGGCGATCCGGCGCCTCTTCGGCCGCGGGCGTTAGTGGGTTGCCGCGCCGCTCACGGGAACCCGACGGTGGTGCGGTGTCCGGCCGCCGAGATGAGCCCACCCGACGTTCTCAGCGCTCCTCGTGCCGTGCGCCGAGGCGCCCGGTTCACGGGGCGACCCGGAGTCTCCGCGCCCGCCGGCTGGTCGTTTCGTGCGGAGCCTCCGGGCCATTCAGGAGGTCCAACAGGTACGTGCCGTAGCCACTCCTGAGCAGCGGCTCTGCCAGGGAACGCAGTTGATGGTCGTCGATCAGCCCCATGCGCCAGGCGACTTCCTCAACACACCCGATCTTGAAGCCCTGCCGCTGCTCGACGACCCGTACGTACTCCGACGCCTGCACGAGCGCCTCGAAGGTGCCCGTGTCCAGCCACGCTGCCCCGCGGTCCAGAATCGTCACCCGGAGCCTTCCTTGACGGAGGTACTCCTCGTTCACTGCGGTGATCTCCAGTTCCCCCCGCGAACTGGGCTTCAGCTTGCGGGCGATCTCCACGCTCTGCTGGTCGTAGAAGTACAGCCCCGGGATCGCGTATCTGGACTTCGGCTTCTCGGGCTTCTCTTCGATGGAGGTCACCTTGCCGAGTTCGTCGAACTCGACGACACCGAACTGGGTGGGGTCCGCTACCGGGTAGGCGAAGACACGAGCCCCCTCGACCACGGTCTGCTCCGACAACCTGGTGCCTAGACCGGCACCGTGGAAGATGTTGTCACCAAGGATCAGGGCTACTTGCTCATCGCCTATGAATCCCGCGCCGAGAACCAGTGCCTCCGCGATCCCCTCGGGTTGATTCTGGGCGACATAGCTGAAGTTCATCCCCCACTGTCCACCGTCGCCGAGGAGTCGCTGGAACTGCTGCTGATCGTCAGGGGTGGTGACGAGGAGGACCTCGGTGATACCCGCCATCATGAGCGTGGAGATCGGATAGTAGACCATGGGCTTGTCGTAGATGGGCATGAGTTGCTTCGACAGGGCCAGCGTGAGTGGTCGAAGTCGCGACCCCGAACCGCCGGCCAGAACTATTCCCCGCATGTCATCACGGCCTTAGTACCCGGATTCCAACTGCTCCAGCGTCCACTTCTCCAGCGTGTGGACCAGATCGCCCGGTGCCGGATCGGCCGCCATCTCACCCCGTAGTCGTTCAGCACCGTCCGAGAACCGGGGTTCGGCAATCAGCCGTTGAACGCCGGCGCGCACGGCCGCCGCGTCGAGACCGTCGTGTGCGACGACGAGACCGGCCCCGAGTTCGGCGGTTCGCCTTGCTCGGTAGTAGTCATCCCATTCCGAGGGAACGATCAACTGCGGAACACCGGCTGCCACCGCGGTCGACCATGTTCCGGCACCGCCGTGGTGCACGATTGCCGAACAACCGGGCAGGAGGACGGTCAGCGGCACGAAGTCAAAGGGCTTCACGTTGTCCGGGACCTTCGACATCGTCCCGAGCTGGGCCGCGTCGAGGGTCGCGATCACCTCGACGTCCAAACCGTCCAAACCCTCGAGGATCCTGGTCAGGGACTCCGCCCCGTCCCCGGTCCCCTCCCGCGCGGTGGTTCCGAAGGTGACACACACGCGAGGACGGGTTGGCGTCTCGCGCAACCAGGGCGGAACGACGGAGTGCCCGTTGTAGGGGATGTAGCGCATGGGGAGGGTGCGCTCGCCGAGCGGCAGACGGATGCTTGCCGGCATCTGGTCGATGGTCCAGTGCCCGCGCAGCAGCCGCTCGTCGAAGGACAACCCGTATTTCTCCGCCTTGCCCGACATCCACTCGGCAAGCGGGTCTTTGCGCTGTTCAGCCGGTTGGAGTAGTCGTTCCCGGAGGTACTCCCGCCGCTGGTCGACGAAGAGGTCGGCACCCCACAGCAGTCTGGCGTGTGCGGACCCCGACGCCTCCGCGGCGATGGCGCCCGCCGGGGTGAACGGCTCCCAAATGACCAGGTCCGGACGCCATCCTCGTGCGAACCGCACGAGGTCGTCCACCATCGAGTCGTTGTTGGCCGACGCGAAGAACCGTTCCGTGAGCTGAGCGTTGACCCCCCGCAGCACCTCCCAGTGGTGGACTCCCGGTCGCGTCGGGTCAAGGTCGAGTCCGGCGTCCCAGTCGGAGTGGGGTGCCGAGGCTCCCGACATGGTCTCCCGCCATGAGTGGTCCGTCCCCACGGCAACGGCAGTCAAGCCCGCGGCCGTGATCGCCTCGGTCAGCGAGGGTTGGCTCGCCACGCGTACCTCATGGCCTGACGAACGGAGTGCCCAGGCAAGCGGAACCTGGCTGAAGAAGTGAGTCTTCAGAGCGAACGACGCGAAGATCACCCGCATGGCAGCCTCAACACCTTTCCTAGTCGGGCGGTTACGGAGCGCCGAATTCGGCGTCGATCAGAGCGAACATCTCGTCGTCGTTGGCCGCCTCGATGGACTTCTTGGCAGCCGAACCGTTGTGCTCGGCGCCCCACCTGGTGAGCAGTTCCTCAAGTCGGGACCTCACCTCGGCGCGCTCGTCCTTCGTGGCAGCCACCCGGGCGAAGGACTGCCCGATTCGGTCCAGTTCATCCAACAGCCGGTCCGTGGCGGATCGGTCCCCCACCAACTGCGCCCTCACATGGTTCAGCAGCTCTCCCGGGCTGGGATGGTCGAACACCAAGGTCGCGGGCAGCCGCAGACCGGTAGCCGCGTTGAGTCGGTTGCGGAGCTCGACCGCAGTGAGCGAATCGAAGCCGAGTTCCCTGAACGGGCGCGAGGAATCCAGCGCCACCTGCTCGTGCCCCAGGACCGCCGCAACCTGTCCGAACACAAGATCCCTCAGGACCTGTTCCCGGTTGGTCGGCGTCAGGCCGAGGAGTTCCTCAGCCAGTGACGTGCCCTCCCCCGCCGGGGCCGCCGTGGGGCGTGCGGTCGGCCAGCCAGAGGCCAGATCGGTCAGGGGAAACGGTGGGGCGGCCGCCCGGTCGCCGGGAGCATTGAGGTCCAGCCGTGCAGGTGCTTGCCACGGTCCCCCGTCTTCCAGGGCGGCGTCGAACAGCGCCAGGCCCGGCTCGTCCGCCAGGGGAAGCACTCCTCCGTGGCTGATCCGCCGCCGATCGGCTGCGTCGAGGTGTCCAGTCATGTCACTGTCGACCTCCCACAGGCCCCACGCCAGCGAAATGGTGGGCCGACCCTCCCGGCTCCGCCGGAGTGCGAAGGCGTCCAGGAACGCGTTGGCAGCGGCGTAGTTACCCTGGCCAGGCCCGCCGAGGACGCCGGCCAGCGAGGAGAACACCAGGAAGTGGGTGAGGTCCGTGCCCCGGGTCAGTTCGTCCAGGTGCACCAGGCCGTCCACCTTCGGTGCGAGGACCCCCTCGATGTGCCCTGGCGTCAGCGAGGTGATCGCGGCGTCGTCCAGAACACCCGCCGCGTGCACCACTGCGTGCAGGGGGCGCTCCAGCTTCCTCAGGGTGTCGTCGAGGGCATCGCGGTCCGACACGTCGCAGGAGACGAGGTCGACCGCCGCCCCGTGCGTGGCGAGTTCCTCGACCAGTTCGTCGGCCCCGGGCGCCCTCGGACCCCGACGGGACAGAATCGTCAGGTGCCGCACCCCGTGTCGGACCGCGAGGTGCCGAGCGAGTAGACGCCCCACGCCTCCGCTGCCCCCGGTGATCAGAACCGTTCCCTCGGGGCCCGCGAACCGTCGGGGCTGTTCCTCGGCCTCGGCGGAACGGTCCGCGACCCGCAGTCGCAGGGTGCGGAGGGCACCTTGGTGGACCAGAACCTGTGGTTCACCGGTTGCCACAGCCGCACCGACGAGGGCGAGGTCACCGTCGGCCCCGACGTCGACGAGCACGAACGTACCCGGGTGCTCGGACTGGGCCGTGCGGACCAGCCCCCAGGCCGCAGCCAGAACTGGGTCGGTCAGCTCGCCCCCCACTGCGCCGCGGGTGACCAGGGCCAGACGCGCCGCGGAGAATCGCGGTTCGGCGAGCCACGCCTGTACGAGGGCGAGAGTGCGGGTGGTCAGTTCACGGGCGGCCGCGCCGATTCCTGTCCCGTCACCGGGCTCGTACCCGAGTTCCACAGCGACGACGTCACCGCGGTCGAGCAGTTCGGGCACTTCGTCGAGGTGGTCCACGAAGTGCACGCCGTCCGGCGCGGGGGCTTCCCGTTCCTGCCATACCGGCCGGTACAGCATGCCGGAACGGGGATCAGGGACTGTCGTCGGCGGGGAGGTCCCCTGGGGCCGAGTGACCACCCGTGCGATCGTCGCGACGGGGTTTCCGGTCGGATCGCTGATGTCGACGGAGACCGATCCGTCGTCACCCGTCTCCGTGAGGCGCACGTGCAGCCGGGTGCCCTGCGTCGCGTGCAGGGTGACACCGGACCACACGAACGGGAGCCGCGGCTCCGCCGCCGTTCCCGAAGCGCGTGCGGCCACCGCGTGCAGCGCTGCGTCCAGCAGCGCGGGGTGCAGGACGTATCCCTCGGTGTCGATCCCCTCAGGCGGGGTCACCTCGGCGTGCGTGGTACCGCCCTCGGCACGCCAGGCCCTGCGCAGTCCTCGGAACGCGGGTCCGTAGTGCAGCCCGGTGCTCGCCAGGTCCCGGTACATGCCGTCGACGTCCAGCTCCGTTCCCACCGGAGACCACCGCTCCGGACCCGCCGGCCCGACCCCCGGTCCGGGTACGAGCGTGCCCGTCGCATGGAGGGTCCACTCGGATTCCCGGGGTTCCGCCTCGTCCTTCCCGTGCACGTGGAAGGTACGCGTGCCCTCCGGGTCGGCGCCGCCCACCGTCACACGCAGCCGGAGCGCCGAGGTCGGCGACAGCACTATCGGCCTGAGCCCGCTCAGTTCCTCGATCCGACGGCAGCCGAGTTCATCACCCGCTCGAACGGCGATCTCTACCAGGACCGCTCCGGGCACCACGATCGTGCCACCGACCACGTGATCGGCGAGCCACGGGTGGGTGGAGACTGACAGCCGGGAAGTGAAGAGGTGGCCGCCCGAGTCGGGCAGGGCCGTACCGGCCGCAAGGAGACCGTGCTCCAGCGGGTCGAGTCCGAGTCCCCCGGGATCGGACGCCGCACCGCGGGGATCGTCCAGCCAGAACCGCCGCCGCTGGAAGGGATAGGTCGGCAGGTCCACACGCCGTCGGCCGGCACCGTACACCGCCGTCCAGTCGATGTCTCCCCCATGTGTCTGGGCCGCGGCGAGCGACCTCAGGAACTCCGCCAGTCCACCCTTCTCCCTGCGGAGCGAGCCGAGGACCACCGCCGGCGACTGCGCCTCGTCCACCACTCCCTGCAGCGCCGGCGCCATCACCGGACGCGGGCTGCACTCGATGAGCAGGCGGTGTCCGTCGGCGAGCAAGGCCTGCACCGCACGGGCGAAGTCGACCGGCTGTCGTAGGTTCTCGTACCAGTAGGACGCATCGAGTTCGGTGCGTTCGAGTGGGCCGCCCGTCAGACCTGAGTAGTAGGTGAGCTCGGCGTCCTTCGGGTGCACACCGGACAGCCTGGTGAGCAGTTCCTCTCGAACGGACTCGACGTGCTCGCTGTGCGAGGCGTAGTCGACCGGAACCCGGCGCGCCCGGACTCCCCTCACCTCGCAGCTCTTCACCAGTTCGTCTACCGCAGCCGCGTCACCAGCAACGATCGTGCTGGTGGGGCCGTTGTACGCGGCGACAGTGAGCCGGCCGCCCCAGGGAAGGAGCATGGCCGTCGCTTCGTCCGCGGAACAGGGCATCGACACCATGCCCCCGCGCCCGGCCAGCGAGTGCGCGATCAGTCGACTGCGTACCGCCACGACCCGAGCGGCATCCCGCAGGCTGAGTGCCCCGGCGACGTGCGCAGCTGCGATCTCTCCCTGCGAATGGCCGACCACCGCCAGAGGCTGCACTCCGTACGACCGCCACAGCGCTGCCAGGGACACCATGACGGCGAACAGCACCGGTTGGACGACGTCGCAACGACTCAGGGCCTCGGGGTCGTCCAGCACCTCGAAGAGGTCCCAGTCGACGTGTTCGGCGAGCGCCTCGGCGCAGCGTCTCATCGAGGCGTGGAACTCCGGAGACTCCCCGAGTAGCTCCTTGCCCATGCCCACCCACTGGCTGCCCTGGCCCGGGAACACGAAGACCGCTCCGCCTTCGACCGCCTGTCCCACCGGAGCCGTGGTGATCCGGCCCTCGGCGATGGTGCCGAGGGCTGCCAGTAGTTCGTCGCGGCTGGTGCCGAGTACGACGGCACGATGCTCCAGGGCGGCCCTCGTGGTCGCCAGGGACCATCCGACGTCCGCGGGGAGCTCTGCGGAATCGGTCAGGCGGGTGACGAGGCCGCGTGCCTGAGCCCGGAGCGCAGGACCGTCGGCCGCGGACACCGGCCACATCGTCAGGGTCTGCCCCGGCTCCTGGGGCTCAGAGGGCTCCGCTTCCGTGACCGCCGCAGCTCCACCCGGTTGCTCAAGGATCACGTGCGCGTTCGTGCCGCTCACCCCGAACGCTGAAACGGCTGCGCGGCGTGGCCTGTCCACGATCGGCCAGGGTTCCTGCTCGGTGAGCAGCCGCACCCTGCCGCCGGCCCAGTCGACCTGCGGATTCGGTTCCTCGACGTGGAGCGTCTTGGGCAGGATGCCGTGATGCATCGACTGGACCATCTTGATGACACCACCAACGCCCGCCGCGGCCTGGGCATGGCCGAGGTTCGACTTCAACGAGCCCAAAAGAAGGGGTACGTGTCGGTCCTGACCGTATGTGGACAGCACGGCCTGCGCCTCGATTGGGTCGCCCAGGCGCGTTCCGGTGCCATGGGCCTCCAGTACGTCCACGTCGGCGGCGCCGAGCCCGGCGTCGGCCAATGCCGCCCGGATCACCCGCTGTTGTGCGGGACCGTTGGGTGCGGTCAGGCCGTTCGAGGCACCGTCCTGGTTGACGGCCGATCCCCGGAGCACGGCCAGCACCGGGTGGCCGAGGCGCCTGGCGTCGGAGAACCGCTCCAGAAGCAACACACCGACACCCTCGGACCAACCGGTGCCGTCCGCGGTCGAACTGAACGACTTGCAACGCCCGTCCGGCGCCAGGGCCCGCTGTCGACTGAACTCGACGAACAGGGAAGGCGTTGACATCACGGTGACACCGCCGGCCAAGGCCATGGAGCACTCGCCCCGACGTAGCGATTGGGCCGCGAGATGGAGGGCCACCAACGAGGACGAGCACGCAGTGTCCACGGTGATCGCCGGCCCTTCCAGCCCCAGCGCGTAAGCGATGCGCCCGGAGGTCACACTGCCGAGGCTTCCGTTGCCCAGGTATCCCTCGTACTCGCCGGCACCGCCCTCGGCCAGCAACTGACGCGTTCCGTATCCGCTGGCCATGACACCCGCGAACACCGCCGTTCGGCTGCCCCGCACGGAGGTCGGGGCGATTCCGGCCCTCTCCAACACCTCCCAGGAGGCTTCGAGGAGGAGCCGCTGCTGCGGGTCCATGGTGATCGCCTCACGGGGTGATATCCCAAAGAAGGCGGCGTCGAAGTCGCCTACCCCGCTGAGGAAGCCGCCTTCCCGCGCATAGGTGCTCCCCCGGTGATCCGGGTTGTCGTCGAACAGGTCGGACAGGGCCCACCCCCGGTCCTGCGGAAAGGGCCCAACGCCGTCCCCGCCGGCTTCCACTAGGTCCCACAGGTCTTCCGGGGACGCGATTCCACCGGGGTACCGGCAACTCATCGCGATGATCGCAATCGGTTCGGCCGCCGCGGTCCGCAGATCTTCATTCTCTTCGCGCAGACGTGCTGACTCCTTGAGCGACGCCCTGAGCGCGTCCAGCACGCGGCTGTCCTGGCTTGCCATGCTCCACCCTTCTTCTGCGAGATCCGTCAGCTGTTCTGCCGCAGTGCCATCTCGACCAGGTCGTCCGCTTCCATGGCATCGATCTGGTCATCGGTGCGACGGACCGTCGACACCGGTTCATCCACGAGTCCCAGGAGTCCGTCCAACAACCCGGCCTCGCGCAGCCGTGCCAGCGGAAGATCGGCCAGCAGCCGCCGGACGCGCTCCTCCTGCTCTGTGGCGGATTCGTGTTCGCGAAGCAGCGACAGCAAGTACTCGGCGAGTGCACGCGGGTTCGGGTGATCGAAGGCGAGGCTCGCCGGGAGACGCATCCCGGTGACCTCGTCAAGCCTGTTGCGCAGTTCCACGGCCGTGAGCGAATCGAATCCGAGTTCCTTGAAGTCCCGGTCACCACGCAGTGAGCCGGTTCCGTTGTGTCCAAGCACCCGGGCGGTTTCCGTCAGAACGGCCGACAACGCAGCCTGGGACCTCTGGGCGCCGGACAACTGGCGAAGGCGAACGACGAGACGTTCCTCCCGAGGCGTGTTCCCCGCCGGTCGCGTGGTACCGGCGGAGCCGATTCGCCGTGTCCGGGCTGCGAAGGAACCGCCAGCCTGCGCAGGGAGTCGGTCTGGAAGAATTCGCGCCCCGACCCATAGCGGAGCGGACGCGGCAACGGCCCGATCCAGCAGATCGAGCCCGCTCTCCGCGGACATCGGCTGGACACCCGCGGATACCATCCGACTCCGGTCCCGTTCGCCCAGTGCGGCCGTCAATCCACTGGGCGTCTCCCACAGACCCCAGGCGATGGAGGTGGCCGGAAGACCTGCGGCATGCCTCTGCTCGGCCAACGCGTCCAGGAACCCGTTGGCGGCCGCGTAGTTGCCCTGACCCGGAGCACCGAGCACCCCGGCCACGGACGAGAACAGGACGAAGGCACGAAGGTCGCTGTCCTGCGTGAGCTCGTGCAGGTGGAGGGCCACGTCCACCTTGGGTTCGAAGACAGCGGTGACGTCCTCGGAACGAAGTGACTCGAGGACCCGGTCCACGACGACTCCCGCGGCGTGCACCACCGCCGTGACCGGTTGATCAGCCAACAGGGACGCGGCGGCTTCCCTGTCCGTGAGATCCACCGAGCGTACATGGACCTCGGCACCCAGTTCCGTGAGCTCCGCGACCAGGCTCTCGGCTCCCGGCGCAGCCGAACCCCGACGGCTCGCCAGCACGATGCGCCGGACCCCGTGCACCGCAACCAGGTGGCGTGCCACTTGGCTTCCGAGTGCGCCGGTGCCGCCAGTGATCAACGCGCTGTCGCCCCAATCCGGCACTGTGCCGACAGCCTCGTCCCGCACCAGGTCTCGTACGAACACCCCGCCGTCGCGGAGGAGAACGTGCGGTTCGCCCAGAGTCAGGGCTCTGGCCAACTCGGCGGTCCCAAGTTCATTCCTGTCGCACTCGACCAGGTGGAAGCGGCCGGGGTGTTCCGTCTGCGCCGAGCGCACCAGGGCCCGCGCGGCGGCGACTGCCGTGTACGACGGAACCGGAGGAGCGCTCGGTGCCGTTCGGCTGAGGAACACTAGTGTCGAGGCACCGAACCGGGGATCCCCTAGCCAATCCTGGACCAGGGCGAGGATGTGCGCGGTGGTACTGCGAGCCGCGGCTGCCGCATCGGTACCCTCCACCGCCACGAGCGGGACGACCACCACCGAGGGGGCGGGCGTTCCGGAGTTCAAGTCCTCCCTGAGCCCGTGCAGATCGGCGAACCTAGCGACTTCCCAAGGGCGGCCGCCCTCCGTGAGGGGATCGTCCCCACCGACCACGGCCCAGTCAGCGTCCGGCTCGACCGGGGCAACGGACGGGGCCGTCTCGACCCACGCGGGACGGTGGAGCTGTCCTTCCCCGTCGGGCGAGGGGGCGGCTACGGCTCGAAGACCGAGTGCGTCGATACTGACCACGGGACGCCCGTCCTGGTCTGCCGCGAACACCGCGACCCGGTTCGGCCCGGTCGGGGTGATCCGGACCCGCAACGCAGACGCGTTCGTCGAATGCAGGGTGACGCCCTCCCACGAGAAGGGGAGCCTGTTTTCGCTTCCGTCCGCTGCCACCGCAGCCGAGTGCACCGCGGCGTCGAAGAGGGCTGGATGCAGGAGGAATCCCGCGGACGCCACGTCAGTGGTGGGCCCGACCTCAGTGAACATCTCGTCGCCGAGTCGCCAGGCTGTTCGAACGCCTCGGAACTTCGGACCGTAATGCAGGCCCGCGTGCTCGAACCGTTCGTAAAGGTCGTCTACCGCGACGGGCTCGCTCCCAGGGGGCGGCCAGTGCGACAGATCGCCCTCGCTCTCCTCCCGTAGCTGGCTGAGACGCCCCTCGGCGTGCAGGGCCCATTCGGTGGTGGGGTTCGACCGCGCGAACACCGTCACCCCGCGCAGGCCGTCGCTATCAGGTGCGGCGACAAGTACCTGGAGGTGCAGTCGCCCTTCGTCCGGCACGACGAGCGGAGCCGTGATGGTGATCTCCTCGACCACCTCGCAACCGACCTCCGCCCCTGCCTTGAGCACGGACTCGACCAACGCGGCCCCCGGCACACAGATCGTGTCTCCGACGCGGTGTTCGTTAAGCCAGGGATGGGTGTGCGAAGACAACCGCGCAGTGAACAACCACCCACCCGACCCCGCCAACTCCACACCCGCCCC
>NZ_JBIAIF010000018.1:0-71205 GCF_042871255.1 Streptomyces sp. NPDC005955
TTTTACCGCCCGCAACACGGGCACCGGGCCCGTGGGGGGGTGGCCCGTGCCGGCCCGGGGGGGCCCATTGGGCGCCCGGGGGGGGCCCCCCGCCCCCCCCCGGGGGGCCCCCCCGGGGGGGCGGGGGGGGCCCGACGGCGTCGAAGCGGGGCCGGTGGCTCAGACCTGCCAGCTGTGCGGCGCGCGGAACCCGTACTGGCGCTCCAGCCGACGCCAGCCGGGCTTGGCCGCGGGCGCGGCGGGGGCGGGCTCCGCGGTCCCGGCAGCGGCGCGCGCCAGCAGGATCGCGGTGAGGGCGGCCACCTCCTCGGGTTCGGCGTGGCCCTTCTC
The DNA here is from genome assembly GCF_042871255.1 of Streptomyces sp. NPDC005955. Classification (NCBI taxonomy): domain Bacteria; kingdom Bacillati; phylum Actinomycetota; class Actinomycetes; order Kitasatosporales; family Streptomycetaceae; genus Streptomyces; species Streptomyces sp. NPDC005955. The sequence continues at coordinate 331 of NZ_JBIAIF010000018.1, forward strand.
GACGCGCAGCAGACCGGGCTCGGTCGCGGAAGCGATGGTCGTCATGGGTGCTACTCCGTGTGGGTGAGGGTGTGGGGTAGGGGGGCGCGGCGGCGCCGCCCCCTACTGCGGAGGGTTGCCGTGCTTGCGCGAGGGCAGGTCCGCGTGCTTGGAGCTCAGCATCGCGAGCGAGCGGATCAGCACCTCACGGGTCTCTGCGGGGTCGATGACGTCGTCCACGAGCCCGCGCTCGGCGGCGTAGTACGGGTGCATCAACTCGGACTTGTACTCCTTGACCATGCGGGTGCGCATGGCCTCCGGGTCGGGGGCGCCGGCGATCTGGCGGCGGAAGATGACGTTGGCGGCCCCGTCGGCGCCCATGACCGCGATCTCGTTGGTGGGCCAGGCGAAGGTGAGGTCCGCGCCGATGGACTGCGAGTCCATCACGATGTACGCACCTCCGTACGCCTTGCGCAGGATCAGCGAGATCCTCGGCACGGTGGCGTTGCAGTACGCGTACAGCAGTTTGGCGCCGTGCCGGATGATCCCGCCGTGTTCCTGGTCGACCCCCGGGAGGAATCCCGGAACGTCCAGCAGGGTCACGATCGGAATATTGAAAGCGTCACACATCTGGACGAAGCGCGCAGCTTTTTCGGACGCTTCGATGTCCAGGACCCCGGCGAGGGTCTGCGGCTGGTTGGCGACGATCCCGACGACCTGGCCGTCCAGTCGGGCCAGGGCGCAGATGATGTTGCGCGCCCAGCGCTCGTGGACCTCCAGGTAGTCGCCGTCGTCGACCAGCTCCTCGATGACCTTGGCCATGTCGTAGGGGCGGTTGCCGTCGGCGGGCACCAGGTCGAGCAGGACGTCGGAGCGGCGCTCGGCGGGGTCCTCGGCGGCCGTCCGCGGCGGGTTCTCGCGGTTGTTCTGCGGGAGCAGCGACAGCAGGTAGCGGACCTCGGCGATGCAGGTCTCCTCGTCGTCGTACGCGAAGTGCGCGACGCCGGAGGTCTCGGCGTGGACGTCGGCGCCGCCGAGTCCGTTCTGGGTGATCTCCTCACCGGTGACGGCCTTGACGACGTCGGGGCCGGTGATGAACATCTGGGAGGTCTCGCGGACCATGAAGACGAAGTCGGTGAGGGCGGGGCTGTAGGCCGCGCCGCCGGCGCAGGGGCCGAGCATCACGCTGATCTGGGGGATGACCCCGGAGGCGCGGGTGTTGCGCTGGAAGATGCCGCCGTACCCGGCGAGGGCGGAGACGCCCTCCTGGATGCGGGCGCCCGCGCCGTCGTTCAGGGACACCAGGGGCGCGCCGGCCGCGATGGCCATGTCCATGATCTTGTGGATCTTGGTGGCGTGGGCCTCGCCCAGCGCACCGCCGAAGATCCGGAAGTCGTGGGCGTAGACGAAGACCGTGCGGCCCTCCACCGTCCCCCAGCCGGTGACCACGCCGTCCGTGTAGGGCCGCTTGGCCTCCAGGCCGAAGCCGGTGGCCCGGTGCCGTCGGAGCTGCTCGACCTCCTGGAAGGACCCGGCGTCGAGCAGCAGCTCGATGCGCTCGCGGGACGTCAGCTTGCCCTTGGCGTGCTGGGCCTCGGTCGCCTTCTCGCTGGGCCCCCGCAGCGCCAGCTCCCGGATCGCGTGGAGCTCGGCCACCCGGCCGCGCGCGTCGGTGGGCTCGTCCCCCGTGGGTCCCGAGGCGTCCGATGGGCCAGGGGAGCCAGTCTCGTCCAAAACGGTCATGTAGCGACCATACGAAGTCGACCGAGCAAAACCGCCCGTCGACTCCGTACAGTCTCCGGCCCGTTTTCCTGGTACCCCCGAACAGATCGGTGCGGACACCGTCGCGAACCTTCTGCCAGGGGGGTCGGGGGGTTGTGGGGTCTCCACAAACCGCTCAGGGGAGGGTCACCTCACACCGGTGGGTGGCGCAGACGGTGCCGGGGGTGATCCGCACCCGTAGTCGACGTCCGGTCGCCAGGACCTCGACGCCCGGGTCCCGGGCGAGCGTGCGGCCCACCGGCCGGTCCCAGACGAGGTCCAGGGGGCGCCCGGTGCGCGGTGGTTCACTCACACACAGCGTGGCGGTGCGGCCACGCAGCCGCACCAGGACGCTGGCCGGCGCCGAGAGCGTGAGGCCGCCGGCCGAGCCGGCCCGCCAGAAGTTCGCCGCGAGGACTCCGAGCGGGTGCACCGCGACGGCCTGACGGTCCGCGTCGTTGGCGGGGACCGACAGCCAGCCGGGGTCGGCGGCCCGGGCGACGACCGCCCCGAGCGGGGCCCCGGGCAGCACGGCGTAGGCGTACTCCCCCGCGGTGGGGTCGGTGCCGTGGTCCAGCCACAGGGTCTGCCAGTGCCGGGTGCGGCGCTCGGGTGCCCCGGCGGTGTTGATGTCGGACCAGCTCCCGGTGCGTTCCTCGCGCAGGGTCCGCAGGGCCGGACCGCCGGCCAGCACCCAGCCGCCGTGCCCTTCCAGGTGGGCCCAGCGGGGGCGGGGTCCGGGCCCGGTGCGCAGTCGCGCGGTGCCGGCCGCGCCGAGGTTGCGCTGGTCGACGACCGTCTCCACCGGCACGCCGTCGGTGGCGGTGATGCCCGCGCCCAGGCAGACGACGGTGTCGGCGAGGAAGAACCACGACTTCTTGGCCCGCAGGGTCGAGCCGAGGCCGTGCAGGTCCTGCCCGACGGCCGCGTACGTCCCGTCCGTGGTGCCGCCCACCCAGCGGGCGGGTGGGCGGGGGGCGCCCCATTCGCCGCCGGCCCGGTCGGGGAGGCGTCGGGTGGAGACCGTGGTGCCGGGCAGTCGGTACCAGTCGACGGTGGGCCAGTACCAGTCGCCGTACTGGTCCGTGGGGCGGCCGGCGGGCCACCACTGGAGCAGGCCGGCGGCCGTGTGCCAGCCGCGCGGGTTCTCACCGGCCCCGCACTCGTAGTGGGAGGTGCGGCTCGACGCCATGGCGAGGGCCGCGGTGAACGCGGGTCGGCGGTGGACCGCGCGGTCCATCGCCGGGAACAGGGTGTGGCCGACGGGTTCGGGGGCCGGGCGCACCGGGCGGGCGGCGACCCGGTGCAGCCGGGCCAGGTCGGCCGGGTCGAACTGCGGGGAGGTGAGCAGCGGCAGGACGGTGTCCCGGGCGATCCAGCCCTTGATCCGGGCGTGCCAGTCGTCCCGTCGGGCCGGGGTGATCCCGTGGGCGGCCCCGCCCGGGGACTGTGCGAGCAGGGCGATCGCGGCGATGACGGCGTGCCCGTGGTAGTGGTCGCCGCGCGGGACGCCGTCGTCGGAGCGGAGCAGCCCGCGGCTGATGGCCCGGCCGTTGACGACGTCCATCATCAGTCCGTCGAGGAGGAGCGGCGCGAACGCCCGCTCCACGCTGTCGGCGACGTTGCGCCGGGCCGGGTCGGTCACCTCCCACGGCGATCCGTCGAGCAGGGCGAGGAGCCGGGCGAGGCCGTCCAGCATCACCTGGCCGTAGGTGCCGGTGTACGGGACGGAGGCGTGTTGGAGGAACGAGCCGTCGGCGTACAGGCCGTCGCCCTCGGTGACGTGCGGGAACACCGGGGAGAGCGCGTCGCGGGCGAGGGCCAGCCGGCCGCCGTCGCGGCCGAGGACCCCGCGCAGGGCGACCGAGCGGCACAGGTCGACGCGGTTGGCCCCGGTGGAGGTGCCGGTGTACGCGCCGAGGGCGGTGTCGGGCACGAAGTGGTCCACGGCCGCGCAGGCCGCGGCGCGCTGCTGGGCGGTGAGGCGGTCGCCGAGGGCGAGGGCGGTGTCCATCAGCGGGCGTGGGCAGCCGATCTGCCACTCCCACCAGTTGCCGTGGGGTTCGGTGCCCGGGTGGTAGACGGTGGCGGCGAGGTGGTCGAGGCCGCGGAGCACGGCGGCCAGCAGGGTGGGGTCGTCGGTGCGGCCGGTGCCGGCTTGGACGTGCGCCCGGGTCATCGTCCACAGCCGGGTGTAGCTGCGGGTGATGCCGGCGGGGCGGGCGAAGGGCTGGTCGGGCCAGAGCGCGGTGCGGGTCGGGGCCATCGTCGCGCGCCCGTGCTCCGCCCGGTCGCCGAGCGCGCGCAGTCGGCCGGCGTAGGGCTCGGCCGCCGGGTCGTAGCCGGTGCCCAGCGCGAGGTCCAGCCAGCGGCGGCGCAGCGCGGTGAACGGTGCGTCGGCGTCCCGGGGGGCGGGGGTGCTCGGACGGTACGGGACGGTGCTCGCGGCTGCGGCGAGCAGCACGGTCCGTCGGGTGGGGGTCATACCGCCCTGGTACCCGGGCCGGCCCCGGTCGGCGCGGAATCCACCCGTGGGGACGGGCGCACGGGCGGACCCCGTCGGGAGCGGTGGCTCCCGACGGGGTCCGGGGGTGCGCCCGGCGCGGGGTGGGCGCCGGGCGGGGGTGCGGTGGTTCAGCCGGTGCAGCGGAAGCGGGCGTCGCCCCAGTCGGCGTGGTCGTTGCCGACCCCGTCGCCGCCGTCGCCGACCACCAGGTCGACGTAGCGGGCGCCGGTCACGTCCGCGGTGAGGGACCAGGCCGGGTCGCTGGCCTTCAGGACCGGCGACTTGACCTTCTCGGCGCCGTCCGCGAGCACGCTGAACCGGACGCTGCCGCGGCTGGTCTGCACGTCGTCGACGCCGACCTCGGCGGTGAAGGCGGTGCACTTGCCGCCGAGGAAGTAGCGGACCTTGGAGGCGGCATGGGTGCCGAGCCCCTTGGTGAAGCCGACGCCGCCGATCTTCAGCGGGGAGCCGTCGCCGGTGCCCGTCTCGCCGTTGGACAGGTCCCGTTCCACCGGTCCCCACCCGTTGCTGCTGTCGGTCCAGTCCAGGTCGCTGGCCCAGGCGTCGGCGGTCGGGGGCGGCGGCAGGGTGCGCACCGTCGTTTCGGCGTCGAGCGTCCGCCGCTCGCCGTCGAGCACGTACGTGGCCTGGGCCGCGAGCCGGTACGAGCGGTAGGGGGCGTCGATCGGCGGGGTCACCCGCCAGGTGGTGGTGACCTTGGTGCCGGGCGCGACCGGGGTGGTGGTGGTCGGCCCGACCGGCTCGGCGCGCCAGCCCTCGGGCAGTTCCAGGGCGACGCCCAGCTCACGGGCGTCGGTCCGCTCGAAGCTGGTGAAGGTGGCGGTGACCTCGCCCGCGGCGCCGGGCTCCAGGGTCGGGGACTCCCCCGCGAGCTTCAGCTGTGCGCAGGCGGGCCGTTCGGTGGTGGGGCCGAGGTCGGTGACGCGGAAGTCGTCCAGCACGAAGTCCGCGTTGTCGTCGGCGTCCTGCCGCATCCGCAGCCCCACCCAGGTGTCGCCGCAGCCGGCGACCACGTCCTCGGTGAAGCGGCCGGTGGTGCGCTGCTGGGGCACGGCGGTGCTGCGGGTCTCCACGGTCTGGGCGGCGCCGCCGGCGATCTGGTCGTAGCCGGTCACCCAGTCGAAGGAATCGGCGTGGCTCGACTGGTAGGCGAAGTCGACCCGGTAGGCCCGGCCGGGCTCCAGCGGAACGGTCGCCGGGGTGGTGCGGTAGACGATGCCGCCCTTGTTGCCCTCGTGGGTCTTCAGCGACTCCTCGCCGTCGAGGACGTCGTCGATCAGCTTGCCGTTCCAACCGGACTGGGTGTACGGGGCGTTCTTCTGGGCGAGGTGGGTGCGCGGGTCGGTGACCCCGCCCGCGGCGCCCTTGGCGAAGGGGCCCCAGCCCTGGTCGACGTGCTCGAAGTCCTCCTGGACGACCGTCGTGGCGGGGGCCGCGGGGGCCTTGCCGGTGGCCGCGACCAGACGCACGTCATCGACGCGGACCGTGGCGTCGGAGCCCGCCGCCGCCTCGACGCGCAGGGTGGTCCGGCCGTTGCGGGGCGCGGTGAACGTGACCTTGGCGCGCTGCATGTACGTGCTGTGCCAGTCGCTCGCGGCGACGGTGTTGCGCAGCGTGGACCGGTCGACGGACACGGACGCGCCTCCCGCGCTCAGCGTGGTGCGGCGCTCCTGGCCCGGTGCGACCTCCAGCCAGGCGGAGGCGGTGTAGCGCTGGCCCGGGGTGAGCCCGGTGAGCCGCTGTTCGACGGCGGCCCGGCCCGTACCGGTGAGGGCGGCGCTGTTGCGGCCGTTGGCGTCGGTGTCGCGGGCGACCCGGCCGGTGGTGCGCCAGTCGTCGAGCCGGGCGTCGTTGAAGCCGGGGTCCCGGACCGGGCCGCCCTCGCCCCAGGCGGGGTCGGTGGCCCGCGGGGCACGCCCCTGCGCGTACAGCACGTAGGGCCGTCCGGCCTCGGCGGTCAGGGTGATCTTCCCGTTCCGGGCGCGCACGGTGCCGGTCTTGACCCGGCCGTTGTCGGTCAGCTCGTGGACGGTGTACGAGGAGCCGGGGACCTCCCAGGTCGTGGTGCCGCCCGCCTTGTTGAAGTGGTAGAGCTTGCGGCTGTCACCCTTGCCGCCCTTGCCGGCCCTGCCGGGTGCGGCGCCCTCCCACGGCAGCAGGTAGGTGTCGCCGGACAGCACCTTGCGGCCCTGGTCGTAGTAGGTGCGGGTGCCGTCCTCGACGGCGGCGCGCACCCCGCCCGTGAAGGTGATGTCGTTGCCGTTCCAGCGCTGGATCTGCTCCTGCTGGAGGTACTTGGCGGGCAGGTCCCGCTCCCAGATCGCGGCGTAGAAGTCGTCCCAGTCGTTCTCGCCGGTCCAGCCCTCGAAGTCCTCCAGGATGGTCTGGCCGAGGACCGGGTCGTCGTTCCAGACGTCCTTCTCGCTGTTGCGGATGAACCGGATGATCTTCGAGTTGAGGCCCTTGTTGGTGACCCCGCCGTAGTTGAGGTCATTGGCCCAGTGCGACCACAGGGACTGCCGTTCGAACTTGTCGGCCCACTCGGTGGACAGGTGCCAGCCCTGGTCGCGGATGGCCCGGGCGGTCTGCTCGGCGATCCAGCCGTGCGAGTAGTAGACGTCCACGTACAGCTGCGACAGGTTGGGGTGGGTCTCGTCCCGCAGTTCCTTGAACCGACGGGCGAGGTCACCGCTGTTCACGTCGCGGCGCTGGTCGATGTAGTAGCTCTGGTTGAGCCAGTTCCAGCCCGGCTTGGTCTTGTCGACCAGCGTCTCGTTGAAGTTCTTCGCCTCGGGGTACGCCTCGGTCGCATTGACGTGCACGCCGAAGGTGGCGCCCCACCGCTCGCCCTTCGCCAGCAACTCGTTGAGGTCGGTGAGGCCGCCGGCGCGCTTGTTGACGTCCCCGCCGTAGTCGGGGTGCGCGGAGTCGTGGCCCTCGGACGCGTAGCCCTTGAGCATCGCGAGCTGGCCGAGGCCGTCGGTGGCCAGCGAGATCCGCTTGACGTCGTCCAGGGTGCGCAGGAAGGGGTGCGTGGCCTGGCTGGCGAAGTTGAACGGGATGTGGGTGACGACCCGGTCGGGCGTCTGCTCGGCGCCGGGCGCCTTGACGCCGATGGACCGGAAGGCGACGGCGGCGTCCTGCCAGTCGACCGCGCGGTCCCCGTTGGCGTCGGGCGTGACGACGACCTTGGCCCAGGGCAGCTCGTCGCCCCGGGCGGCCTTCGGCGCGCCCTCGCCGCGGTGGGTCCACTGGCCGGACCAGACGCCGACCCGGGTGGAGCCGTCGGCGGCCTTGCGCGCCTGGTGCCAGAAACGGGCGTCGTCCCCGGCGGTGGCGCCGGAGGGCTTGTCGTACGTGGAGTTGGACTCGACGGCGGCGGCGAGGCGGCCCGTGTTGACGAGGGCGTAGGCGGCGCCGCGCGGGCTCGCGTCGGCCGGGGTGTCGGCGGTGACCTCGGCGAAGACGTCGGCGGTGCGGGTGGAGTCCGGGTCGAGGCGGGTGAAGGCGGTCCGGGCGCCGCCGTCGCCGCTGCCCACGGAGACCAGGTCGTGGCCGGGGATGTCGAGGGTGCCGACCCGGAACGCCTCGGTGTCGCGGACGGCGGTCACCTTGAAGGTGACGGTGCGACCGGTCACCGTGAGCGAGGCGTCGATCTCGACGCCCGGCGTCTGCGGGAAGGTGAGGGTGTACGCGGCCCTGCTGCGACTGAGGTCCGGTGCGGACTTGAGCCGCACGGGCTGCGCCTTGCCGTTGAGGGTGACCTCGGTGATCTCGGCCGTGGAGCCGAGCAGTCGGGCTCCGGTGGCCCGGTCGGTGTACGCGAGGACCCGCGGGAAGTCCTCGGCCACGGTGACGGTGAGCTGCGCGGAGCGGAGGGTCGGACCGCTGACCGGGTCAGCGGCGGTGACGGCCGTCGCCGCCTCCGGCTGGGCGGCGGCGACGGGGCCGGCCAGGGCGAAGACGGCGGATGAGGCGGCGACCAGCGCACACGCCGTACGGATTCTTCGGGACATGGGGACTGGGTAGCGGGGGCGCCGGCACCGGGTCAACGGGCGGCACCCACCGGGGCGGCGGCAGTCCAAGAACCGCCTTCCTTTAGTCCAAGTCGGCCCCGGTCACGGCCGCCCGGACGCGTCCGGGCCGTGAGGAGGACGGGGGGCGGGCGGGAAGCGGGCGGGGGCGACGATCCCGGATTCCGTCACCGAAGGTGAGCGTCCGAACCCGGAACGCTTGCAGTTGAAATTTGAACGGAATACCTCTAGAGTCATCCTCGTTGAAAGTTCAACCAAAGGTGGACCGAGAGGCGGTCCCCCTCCCCACCCCCCAGGAGCACACCATGGGTCTCTTCGGCCGCAAGAACGAGTCCGCCGCCCCCACCGCCGTCGCCACCGCGCCCCACCTGGCCCCGCTGACCGGCACCTACACCCTCGACCCCGCCCACACCACCATCGGCTTCGTGGCCCGCCACGCCATGGTCACCAACGTCAAGGGCGGCTTCCAGGACGTCAGCGGCACGCTGGACCTGGACGGCCACAACCCCGGCAACTCGACCGCCGCCCTGGACATCCAGATGGCGAGCATCGACACCGGCAACGCCGACCGCGACGGCCACCTCAAGAGCGCCGACTTCTTCCGGATCGACGAGTTCCCCACGATGACCTTCCGGTCCACCAGCACCGAGCACCTCGGCGGCGAGGACTTCCGCATCACCGGTGACCTCTCCCTGCTGGGCACCACCCGGCCGATCACCATCGACCTGGAGTTCAACGGCGCCGCCACCGACCCGTTCGGCAACGAGCGCGTCGGCTTCGAGGGCCGCGCCGAGCTGCTGCGCTCCGAGTGGGGCCTGACCTGGAACGCCGCGCTGGAGACCGGTGGCGTCCTCGTCTCCGACAAGGTCAAGCTGAACTTCGACATCTCCGCCATCAAGAACGCCGGCTGAGCCCGCCGGAGCACCGTCTCCGGCCCCGGGCCCCGGTGCCCGCGGACCCTTCGGGTCCCTTCGAGCGCGCCCGCCTTCCGCTTCCCCCGAGCGAGAGGGCGGGCGCTCGTGCGTGCGGGGTCAGAACCCGCCGCCGAAGTCCCCTCCCCCGCCGAAGTCGCCACCACCGAAACCGCCGCCGTCACCGCCGCCGAAGTCCCCGGGGTCGAACTCCGCCCCGGACACGTCCCCGCCGCCGTACCCGGCGTCGGCGCCGAAGTCCCCGTAGCCGGAACCGTAGTCCGCGGCGTACGCCGGTCCTGCCATCATGGTCCCGAGCATCGTGCCCACCAGCAGACCGGGCAGCAGCCCGCCGCCGAAGTAGCCACCCGCCCAGGGCCCGTACGCCGGTCCCGCCTCGTAGTAGGGCCGGCGGCCGCCCTCCGTGTCGACCTGGCGGACCAGCGGATCGACGCCGTCCCGCAACCGGGCCTGGTCCGCCGCGCACACCGGCACCTCGCGCTCGGCACCCGACGGGGGCGACCAGCGGGCGTCCGCCACGGACGGCCCGTGCCGGGGGTCGAAGAAGCAGGGGGCCCGCCGCTCGGGGAGCGGTTCACCGGCCCGGCGCGCGGCGAGCAGGGCCAGCGCGAAACGTCCGTCCGCGAGCGCCTCGGTGACCGGCCGCACCTCCTCGGGTCGGCGGGCCGCGACCATCAGCGACTTCGCCCGCTCGTAGGAGTCCAGTGCCTGCTCGTAGTCCCCGCGCATCGCGTCGTCGGCGCCCGCCTCGGCGGGGTGGAAGTCGAGCCGTTCGAGCTCCTCGCCGAAGGCGGTGATGTCCTCGTCCACCACGACCCGCAACTTGTCGAGGGCGGCCCGCTGCGCCTCCTCGTGGTGCCGCTTCCTGCGACGGGACACCGCGTACGCGCCCGCCCCGCCGAGGGCCACGACCGTCCCCGCCGCCACCAGCGCGGCCACCGGGAAGGACGTCCCGCGGCCCGTTCCGTCGGCGTTCCAGGAAGCGGGCGCGGAGCCCCGGGCCGTGGGGAGCGCCCGGTCCACGAAGTCGTTGAGCTGGGCCGCCGCCGCGCCGTCGCCCTCCACGCTGCGGACCAGGTTGCCCACCGCGGCCGGCGACATCACGGAGCTGTCGGCCCGGGCGTCGAACCGGTCACCGAGCCGGACCGCGTACACCCCGGTGATCCCGGTCGCGGTCCGCAGATCGGTGAACAGGTCCTTCGTCGGGTAGCCGGCGGGGAGCACCGCGACGAACAACGGCTTGTCGGCATCCGTGATCTTCTTCGCGAGGGCGTCCGCGTCCGCGCCGGAGAGCAGTGCGGAGGCCGCCGGATCGACGTAGACGGGGCCGTCCCGGAGGGCGGCGGCGACGGTGTCGGTGTCGACGGCCCGGGCGGTGACCGCGGCCACGGAGGGGGCCGGGGCGGCGGGCGGGGCCGCCCGTGCGAGGGCCGGGGCCAGGACCGTGAGCAGCACGGCCACCACGGCGGTGAGCAGGGCGAGGGTCGGACCCCGGAGCGCCGGGAGTCCTCGGGACGGTGCGGCGTTCATGCCTTCGACGCTACCCGATCCGGCGCCGATGCCCCCGTCGGCGGCGGGCGCGACCGGTCGGCCGCGCCCCGCCCGACGCCTACTCGGTCGGCTCCACGCCCACCCGCAGCAACCCGTACGTGTAGGCGTCCTCCAGCGCCTGCCAGGAGGCGGCGATCACGTTGTCCGCGACCCCGACCGTCGACCACTCGGTGGTGCCGTCGCTGGTGGAGATCAGGACCCGGGTCGTGGACTGGGTCCCGTGGCGGCCCTCCAGGATGCGGACCTTGTAGTCGACCAGCTCGAAGGTGGCGAGCTCAGGGTGCAGTCGCTCCAGGGCCACCCGCAGCGCCCGGTCGAGGGCGTTGACCGGGCCGTTGCCCTCCGCGGTGGCGACGATCCGCTCGCCCTTGGCCCACAGCTTCACGGTGGCCTCGTTGGCGTGGCTGCCGTCCGGACGGTCCTCGGTGATCGCCCGCCAGGACTCGGTGCGGAAGTAGCGGGGGGCCCGGCCCTCGGCCTCCTCGCGCAGCAGCAGTTCGAAGGAGGCGTCGGCCGCCTCGTAGGTGTAGCCCCGCAGCTCGCGTTCCTTGACCCGCTCGACGACCCGGCCGATCAGCTCGCGGTCACCGCCGAGGTCGACGCCGAGTTCCTTGCCCTTCAGCTCGATCGAGGCGCGACCCGCCATGTCGGAGACCAGCATCCGGATGCGGTTGCCGACCTGCTCGGGGTCGATGTGCTGGTAGAGGTCGGGGTCCACCTTGATCGCCGAGGCGTGGAGTCCGGCCTTGTGCGCGAACGCGGAGACTCCCACGTACGGCTGGTGCGTGGAGGGCGTGAGGTTGACGACCTCGGCGATGGCGTGCGAGACGCGCGTCATCTCGCGCAACTTGCCCTCGGGCAGCACCCGGCGGTCGTACTTCAGTTCCAGGGCCGCCACCACGGGGAACAGGTTGGCGTTGCCGACGCGCTCGCCGTACCCGTTGGCGGTGCACTGGACGTGGGTGGCGCCCGCGTCCACGGCGGCCAGCGTGTTGGCGACCGCGCAGCCCGTGTCGTCCTGCGCGTGGATGCCCAAGCGGGCCCCGGTGTCGGCGAGGACCGTGGCGGTCACCGCGTGGATCTGGGCGGGGAGCATGCCCCCGTTGGTGTCGCACAGGACGACCACGTCGGCCCCGGCCTCGCTCGCCGTGCGGACGACCGCCTTGGCGTAGTCGGGGTTGGCCCGGTAGCCGTCGAAGAAGTGCTCACAGTCGACGAACACCCGGCGACCCTGCTCGCACAGGTGGGAGACGGTGTCCCGGACCATCTCCAGGTTCTCGTCGAGGGTGGTGCGCAGGGCCAGTTCCACATGGCGGTCATGGGCCTTCGCGACCAGGGTGATCACCGGGGCGCCGGACTCCAGCAGGGCCCGGACCTGCGGGTCCTCGGAGGCCTTGCCGCCGGCGCGGCGGGTGGCGCCGAAGGCGACGAGCTGGGCGTTGCGGAAGTCGATCTCCTGCTGGGCCCGGGCGAAGAACTCGGTGTCCCGGGGGTTGGCGCCCGGCCAGCCCCCCTCGATGAAGCCCACGCCGAAGTCGTCCAGGTGCCGGGCGATGGCCAACTTGTCCGCGACCGTGAGATTGATGCCCTCGCGCTGTGCGCCGTCGCGCAGCGTGGTGTCGAAGACGTGGAAACTGTCGTCTTTGGCCTGACTGCTCATTGCGGGATGACTCCTGTCGGGTGCGTGGCTCCGGAATTGCTGGCTCCACTTGCCCCCATCTTCGCGTGCTGTTCGTGTCCGGTCGGGTTGGGGTCCGGGAAACGAAAAGACCCCTCGCGGGTGCGAGAGGTCTGCGCGCGGGTCTGGGGCACGGGGCCGCTGATCACCTGGTGGTGTCGGGTCAGCGGTCCTGCGGACCGGCGCGCCTGTTGCCGATAATCATGGCCAACGAAAGCACGGGTGGCAGTGTGCCACAGTTCTCCGAACGGTGCGGTTCGGTCTCACCGGGTGGACGGTTCCCCTGCGGGTTGCTGGTGGTTGCCCCCGCGGTCGGGGCGGTCCGTTGCACGGTGCGGTCGCGATCGGTCGCCCGCGCCGTTCCCCGCGCCCCTATCGGGGCGCGATTCCGCCGGCCCCGATCCCCGGCACGGGGCCCCGGCGGCACCCGATCGCTGCGGCACGCTGCACCGTGCGGGACACGGGGAGGTGCCCGCGCCGTTCCCCGCACCCCTGACGGGACGCGATACCTCCGGCCCCGACCCCCCGGCACGGGGCCCCGGCGGCGCCCGATCGCTGCGGCACGCTGCACCGTGCGGGACCACGGGGGGTGCCCGCGCCGTTCCCCGCACCCCGGGCGTCAGGGGTGCGGGGAACGACGGCGACCACCCCCGGACCCCAGGGGCGCGGGGAACTGCGCGAACAGGGCCCACCGGGCCGCACCCGGGGAACGACGAAGCGCTCAGGGCACCGCATGCGCGGACGCGAGGAACACGGGAACCGCCACGAACGCCCGCCCCCGCTGCCCGGCGACCCACGCAGCGCCCTCCTCCGCGGCGACCACCCCGACAGCAACCACGCGGCGAACCGCACTGCTCACCACCGCGAGCGCAGCCTCACCCGTGAGCACGGTGGTGTGCACCTCCACCCGCACGTCCGAGAAGCCGGCCGCCAGCAACAGCGCACGGAAGCCCCGGGCGGCCCGGGGGCTGACCACCAGGTCGGCGCGGGCGTGCACGATCCGCCGGGTCAGCCGGGCGTCATCGGAGTCGATCACGAAGGCGTCCCAGTCGTGGCCGATCAGGGCGATCCGTCCGCCGGGCGCCAGGACCCGCCGCGCCTCGGTCACGGCCTCCGCGGGCTCGACCAGTTCATGGAGCACCCGCTCGGCGCGATAGGCGTCCACGGAGGCGTCGGGGAACGGCAGGGCACGGGCGTCGGCCACCAGGAAACGGCCCCGTGGCCAGCGTGCGCGGGCCGCCGCGACGGCTCCCCGGTCGGGGTCGACCCCCGTGGACCGGGCACCCAGCCGCACCGTCTCGGCCACCGCGCGGCCCCCGCCGCAGCCCACGTCGAGCAGCCGGGTGCCGGCCCATACGCCGAGCAGTTCGTAGGAGCGGGCCCGCAGGGCGCGTGCTTCCGGGGTGGTATCGACCCGGTCCAGCAGGGCGAGGACGGGGTTCTCGGCGACGGCGGGGGTCGCGGGCGGCTTGTCCATGCGGTCCAGGCTGCGACTTAATGCCGACATGAAGTCAAGCGCAGGACGCACGACGATGACGGTCGGGGAACTCGCGGGGCGCTTCGGGCTGGGGACGCACGTGTTGCGGCACTGGGAGGGCGTGGGGCTGCTCCACCCCGAGCGGGACGGCGCGGGCCGGCGGCGCTACGACGAGGGGGACGCGGCACGGGTGGCGGCGGTGCTGCGCGCCAAGGCGGCCGGGCTGTCGCTCGATGCGATCCGCCGCACGCTGGACTGCGGTTCGCCCGCCGAGCGACGGGACCGGCTGGAGCGCCACCGGGACCTGCTCCGGGACCGGATCGCCCGCCTCCAGGCGTCGCTGACCCTGACCGAACACGCCCTGGACTGCCCGGTCGCCCTCTCCCCCGGTCGCGTCCCGGGCTGAGCGTGCGCCCGCCGAGGTCCGGCGGGCGCACCGCACGGGGCTCAGCCGAGGTCGTGCATCCACCCGTAGGGGTCGTCCGCGGCGCCGGACTGGAGGGCGAGCAGCGCCCCGCGCAGCCGCATGGTGACCGCGCCGGGCTCCCCGTCGCCCTGGGTCCACTCTCCGCGCCGGGACTTGACGGTACCCACCGGAGTGATCACGGCGGCGGTCCCGCAGGCGAACACCTCGGTGAGCGCACCGCTGGCGGCGTCCCGCTCCCAGTCCTCCGTGGAGATCCGTCCCTCCTCGGCGGTGTACCCGAGGTCCCGTGCGATGGTGAGCAGCGAGTCCCGGGTGATCCCGGGCAGCAGCGAACCGGTCAGCGCGGGCGTGACGATCCGGTCCCCGTACACGAAGTACAGGTTCATGCCGCCCATCTCCTCGACCCAGCGGTGCTCCACGGCGTCGAGCCACACGACCTGGTCGCAGCCCTCGGCGGCGGCCTCCTTCTGGGCCACCAGCGAGGCCGCGTAGTTGCCGCCGGTCTTGGCCGCCCCGGTGCCGCCCTTGACCGCGCGGACGTAGTCCTCGGACAGCCAGACGGAGACGGGCTTGACGCCCCCGGGGAAGTAGGGGCCGGCGGGCGAGGCGATCACCACGAACAGGTACGCGTTGGCGGGCCGCACCCCGAGGCCGACCTCGGTCGCGAACATGAAGGGCCGCAGGTAGAGGGACTGTTCGCCGTGCGCGGGCACCCACGCCTTGTCCTGGGTGACGAGGGCGTCGCAGGCCGCGATGAACAGGTCGTCGGACACCTCGGGCATCGCGAGCCGCCGCGCGGAGGAGCGGAACCGGTCGGCGTTGGCCGCGGGCCGGAAGGTGGCCACGGAGCCGTCGGGGCGCCGGTACGCCTTGAGGCCCTCGAAGATGGTCTGCGCGTAGTGCAGGGTCATGTTCGCCGGATCGAGGGAGATCGGGGCGTACGGCACCAGCTCGGCGTCGTGCCAGCCGCGGCCCTCGGACCACTTGACGGTGACCATGTGGTCGGTGAAGTGACGGCCGAAGCCGGGGTTGCGCAGGATCGCCTCGCGCTGTTCCTCGGGCAACGGGTGCGAGGAGGGCTTCAGCTCGATCGTGGGCGTCGTCATGACTGGTTGTCCTTCACCGTAGGTGGTCAGGGGGCCGAGTCCCGTCTGTCCTCACGGCTCACGCCCGCGCGTGACGATACTAGGACGTCCGAGCTTCGTCGTGTACGGGTGGGTACGCGACGAATGCACGGCCCTGGCTTTCGAGTATCGCGCGCACGGCGGGGCCACGGGGAGACCGTCGGGGAACGGACCGGGCGGGCGCGCGGAGCCGGCCCGGCACGGGCCCGCCCCGGCTTTGATGGTGACACCGGCGGGCGGCACACGAGAAGCCGCCGGACGCTCCTGGGCGCCGGCGGCTTCTCGTTCCGGGGTGGGCCCCGGGTGTCCGGGGGCCTGCCCCGGGACGTGTGGCGCGCCGGGTCAGCCGGCTACGCGTGCGGCGAGCGCGTCACCGATCTCGTCGGTGGTGCGCGGGGTGCCGTCGCGCTCGGCGAGGTCGGCGGAGACGGCCTCCTCGATGCGGGCGGCCGCGGCCTCGTGACCGAGGTGGCGCAGCAGCAGGGCGACGGAGAGGATCGTCGCGGTCGGGTCGGCCTTGCCCTGGCCCGCGATGTCGGGCGCGGAGCCGTGCACCGGCTCGAACATGGACGGGAAGGCGCCGGTCGGGTTGATGTTGCCGGAGGCGGCCAGCCCGATCCCGCCGGTCACGGCGGCGGCGAGGTCGGTGAGGATGTCGCCGAAGAGGTTGTCGGTGACGATCACGTCGAAGCGCTCGGGCTGGGTGACGAAGAAGATCGTCGCGGCGTCGACGTGCAGGTAGTCCGTGGTGACGTCGGGGTACTCGGCGGCCACCTTGTCGAAGGTGTTCTTCCAGAGGTGACCGGCGTACACGAGGACGTTGTTCTTGTGGACGAGCGTCAGCTTCTTGCGGGGGCGGGCGTTGGCGCGCTCGAAGGCGTCCCGGACCACCCGCTCCACGCCGTAGGCGGTGTTGAGGCTGACCTCGGTGGCGACCTCGGCCGGCGTACCGGTGCGCAGGGAGCCGCCGTTGCCGGTGTAGGGGCCCTCGGTGCCCTCGCGGACGACGACGAAGTCGATCTCGGGGCGGCCGGCGAGCGGGGTCGCGGTGTTCGGGAACAGCTTCGACGGCCGCAGGTTGATGTAGTGGTCGAAGGCGAACCGCAGCTTGAGGAGCAGTCCGCGCTCCAGCACCCCGGAGGGCACGGACGGGTCGCCGATCGCACCGAGGAGGATGGCGTCGTGGCCCTTGAGGGCCTCCAACTCCGCGTCGGGGAGCGTCTCCCCGGTACGGTGCCAGCGCTGGGCGCCGAGGTCGTACTCCTTGGTCTCCAGCTTCACGTCCTCCGGGAGGACGGCACTGAGGACCTTGAGCCCCTGGGCTACGACCTCCTGGCCGATGCCGTCACCGGGAATCACTGCGAGATTGATGCTGGGAGACATGGCGGCACCCTACTCTCCGTCCCAGGGGATGACACCGATGGTCCACCATTCGGACATCCCAGGCGGGAGGGGCGGGTGTTCCCTCAGTGCCCGGTGGCGCCGCCGTTGTCACGGCGGTCGAGGGCGCGCTGGAGGGCGGCGGCGGCGTTCTTGCGCTCGGCGTCGTCGGTGCGGGGGTGGCGGACCCGTCGGGTGGTCGTCTCGGCCATGGTGATCTGCTCCTTGGCGTACGGGAGTGCTCGGAGGGGATGCGTCGCGCCGGGGGCGTGGGGCCGTCGGGGGCGGGGAGCGCGGTCCGCAGGGATCACCTGCGCGGGGACACGGGCTCGCGACCGCGATCGCTCGGTCGAGCGGAACGTTCGGCTCCTACCAAGCTAAGGCAGCGGGACCCATCTGTCTCCACAAGTAGTCGGACTTCCTACTATCTGAGACGGCGTCGACGTTTTCCCAGGTCACGACGGGTACGCCCCAGGTACGAGCCGCAGGTGGAGGCTCAGCGGTTGAGGAACTCCGCGCACCGGTGGGGCCCGAGCGCGGCGCCCTCGGACGGCTTCAGGGTGACCTCGACCTCGGCGGCCCTGACCTTCGGTTCGAGCACCGACTGGGCACGGGCCAGCGAGCACACCAACTGCCCCTTGCCGTCGCCCGGGTAGAGGCCCTCCATGTGCAGGGTGACGCGCTTGCCCGTACCCGTCGCCGAGTAGGGGCCCGGCATCACGACGAGCGTGGTGAGTCCGTCGCCCTGTCCGACGGGCGGCGGGCTCAGCAGCAGTTTCACCACCCAGTCGAGCGCCTCGATCTTCCGGTCGAGCATGGGCACCGCACGCAGCCCGGTGTCGGACTCGTAGTACAGCCGCATGCCGCGCGACAGTCCGGCCGCGGGCTCCCCCGCGTCCACCACCCCGGTCGGCTGGACGCCGCAGCCCACGAGAGCGGCCCCCAGGACGGCGGCCACCAGCCCCTGCCGTGCCTTCACTGCGCGTCCTCCTCGGTGAGCCGCCGGGGCAGCCGCAGGGTGAACACCGCGCCGCTCCCCGGCCCGTCGGCGACCTCGATGGTGCCGCCGTGCAGTCGTGCGTTCTCCCAGGCGATCGCGGTGCCGAGGCCGCTGCCCTGGCCGCCGCCGTCGTCATCGTCGTCGGCCTTGCGGGTACGGGCCTCGTCCGCCTTGTAGAAGCGGTCGAAGACCCGCTCCCGTGCTCCGGGCGGTAGCCCGGGGCCGTGGTCGGCGACCTCCAGCGCCACCCGGTCCCGACCCGCCACGGGCTCCACCCGGAGGGTCACCGTGACCGGCGGGGCACCGTGCCGCAGGGCGTTGCCCACCAGGTTCGCGACGATCACGTCGATGCGGCGCCGGTCGACCACCGCCCGCACGCCCGACGGCAGGTGCGTGACCACCCGGTCCGTCCAGCCGCGCAGGGCGAGCGACGCCCGTACGGTGTCGGCGAGGTCCGTCTCCGCCGCGTTCAGCCGGACCGCCTTGGCGTCGAAGCGGGAGATCTCCATCAGGTCCTCGACCAGCCGGGCCAGCCGCGCCGTCTCCGCCCCGACGGTCCGGGCGGCCCGCGCCGCGTCCGGCGGCAACTGGTCGGCGTCCTCCTCCAGGACGGTCGCCACCATGGTCATCGCCGCGAGGGGCGTGCGCAGTTCATGGGACACGTCGGCCACGAAACGGCGCGCCTTCGCCTCCTGTTCCCGCAGTTCCGCGTCGGAGGCCTGGAGCGCGTCCGCGGTCTCGTTGAACGTCCGCGCCAGATCGGCGAGTTCGTCGCGCCCCTTGACGGCGACCCGGCTGCCGAGGTCGCCGGCCGCCAGCTTGCGGGTGGCCCGGCCCAGCTTCCGTACCGGACGCAGGACCGTGCCCGCGGCCAGCAGCGCCAGCACCACCGCCAGCACCACCACCCCCGCGATGCCGTCCCGCACGGAGTCCAGCAGGGCGGCGGTGTCCTCGTGCTCGGCCCGTAGGTCGCTGATCGCGAAGACCTCCAGGCCCGAGGTGCGGCGGTCCCCGTCGGCGTACCGCACCGGCATGCCGACGACCAGGTAGGGCTCGCCCCGCCACCTCACCCGCTGGAACCGGGCCGCCTCCCCGGCGCGCACCGCGGCGCGCAGTTCGGGGGTGATCCGGCCCTGGGTGTCGGCGAGTGCGTCGGAGACCCCGACGAGGTCCTGGTAGCGGGCGACCACCTTGCGGTCGCCGGTGCCGACGCCCTCCGAGACCTTGACCGCGAACCGGGTCAGCGAGCGCTGGTCGGGCGGGAGGTCGAAGTCGGCGGCGACCTGGTTGGTGCGCTCGCGCAGGTCGTCCACCGCGGCGTTCTGGGTGCGTTGCAGGACGGCGGTGCGGGCGTCCCGGTAGGCGAGGGCCGTTGCGGTCACCGCGCTGATCAGGGCGACCGCGACGAAGGTGGCGACGAGCCGGACGCGCAGCCCGCCGAAGAACCCCGGGGCGCGCCGTGGCGGACCGGCACCGCGCCGGTCCCCGGCCGGGCGGCTCACAGCGGCCCGAAGCGGTAGCCGAAGCCCCGCACGGTCTGCACGTAGCGCGGTTTCGCCGGCACGTCCTCCAGCTTGGCCCGCAGCCGTCCGACGGCGGCGTCCACCAGCCGGGAGTCGCCGAGGAAGGTGTGGTCCCAGACGGATTCGAGGAGTTGTTCACGGCTGAAGACCCGGCCCGGGGAGGCCGACAGCTCCAGCAGCAGCCGCAGTTCGGTGGGCGGCAGCGCGATCGTGGCCCCGTACTTGGTGACGGTCAGCCCGGCCCGGTCGATCACCAGCCCGGCGAGGTCGGCGTCCGTCCGCATCTGGCCGGACGGTTCCGCACGTCGCAGCACGGCCCGGATGCGGGCCTCGAGGACGGGCGCGGTGACCGGCTTGGTCACGTAGTCGTCGGCGCCCGCCTCCAGGCCGGTGACGACGTCCTGGTCGTCGCCGCGGGCGGTGAGCATGATGACCGGCAGGGTGGCGCTCCGGCCCCGGATGCGGCGGCACGCCTCGAAGCCGTCCATCCCCGGCAGCATCAGGTCCAGCACCACCAGGTCGACGTCCTCGCCGCCCGGGCCGTCCAGCAGGGCGAGCGCTTCCTCCCCGGTGGCCGCCGTGTCGATGGCGTACCCGTGCCGGCGCAGCACGAGCTCCATTCCGTCCCGTACGGACGCGTCGTCCTCGATGAGCAACACATGCGGCATGGGGTCGATTATGTGCACCCCGACGGCCGGCCCGTCGCCCCCCGTCCCCGGTCCACGGGCAGGTCGGGAGCATTGTTACGTTCCCATCATGTGGTCATGGAGTGGCCATGAACTGGCGTGGCGAAGGTGAGCGCCATGATCTTCAAGACGACCTCCCGCAGTACCTCCCGACTGCGCCTGGCCGCGTTCGTCGCGGCCCCCGTCCTCGCCTTCTCGGTGGCGTGCGGCGGGGGTGACGACGGGGGCGGCACCAAGAGCCACGGCATCGCCGACGCCCCGGACACCCCGACCGCCGCCGAGTCCGCCGAACCCTCCGAGGCCGGGCAGCCCGCGAAGTCCGCCGGGAAGAAGACCCGGCCCGCGGGCAAGAGCGCCTTCTACGACGCCCAGGTCACGTTCGTCCAGTGCATGCGCGCCAAGGGCGACTACCCGGAGTTCCCCGACCCCAAGCTCAGCGGCTACCTCGACTGGGACAAGGTCAACGAGCTGGGCTCCCAGCCCGGACGCAACCAGGGCATCAAGGCGGGCAAGAACAACGTCTGCTTGCCCGAACTCCAGGCGGTCATGGCGGTCGAGCCCGAGCGCGACCAGCAGAAGTCCTTCGAGTCGATGCTCGCGCACGCCCAGTGCATGCGGGACAACGGCGTCTCCCGGTTCACCAACCCGACCATGAGCGGCGGCAACGCGATCCCCGGCGGCGACCCGAACCCCGCGTCCCCGGTGCTCGACCACGAGTCGCCCGCGTACAAGAAGGCCGAGCGGGCCTGCAAGCCGAAGCTGATCGACAGCGTGGCGGGCATGCAGTGAAGCGCCGCTCCACCTTCCTCGTGCTCGGCGCCGTGACCGTGGTCGCCGCCGTCACCGGGGGCTTCCTGTACCTCGGCGGCGGCGACGGCGCGGACACCGCCGGGCAGGGCGGCGACCTGCCGCCCGCCACCACGACCGTCGTGCGCACCGATCTGGTGCAGTCCAAGACCGTCGACGGCAAGCTCGACTTCGCCCAGCGCCGCACCGTCAAGTCCGCCGTCGAGGGCACCGTCACGGTCGCCGCGGACGAGGGGGAGATCGTGACCACGGGGCAGGCCCTGTACGAGCTGAACGACAAACCCGTCACCCTCCTGTACGGCCCGGTCCCGATGTTCCGCGAGATGAAGCGGGGCGACCGGGGCAGCGACGTCCTCCAACTGGAGCGCAACCTCCGTGACCTGGGGTACGGGGCGGAGCTGTACGTCGACGTCTGGTACGACGAGGACACCGAGGCCGCCGTCAAGCAGTGGCAGAAGACCCTGAACCGCGACACCACCGGTCGGGTCGGCAAGGGCGACGTCGTCTTCCAGCCCGGCCAGGTCAAGGTGGCGAAGGCCGACGCGGCCCTCGCCGACCAGGTCGCCCCGGGCGGACCGGTCCTGACGGTCGCCTCCACCAAACCGGTCGTCCGGGCCGAGTTGGAGCAGTCCGACGGCGCGCTCACCTCCAGCGGCACCAAGGTCGAGGTCGTCCTGCCCAGCGGGAAGACCGCCGTCGGCAAGGTCGCCGGGACGGTGCGCCCCGAGGCGACCGGCGAAGGCGGCGAGGGCGCCCAGGACGGCATCACCGTGGAGGTGGTCCTGGACGGCGGGGCGGGCGCCGTGGCCGGCGAGGACGCCAAGAAGTCGGCGAGCGTGCGGTTCGTCAGCGAGGCGCGCGAAGGGGTGCTCGCGGTGCCCGTCGAGGCGGTCGTCGCCCTGCGCGGCGAGAACGGCGGCTACGGCCTCCAGGTCGTGCGGGGCACCACCTCGCAGGTGGTGCGGGTGGAGACCGGGATGACCGCCGACGGACGGATCGAGGTCAGCGGCCCGGACGTCCGCGAAGGCCTGCGGGTGGGAGTGGCGAAACCGTGACGCCACCACCGACGCCGACGCCGACCGCCGCCCCGACCCCGGTGGTGGAGCTCCGGGACGCCACCAAGTCGTACCCGGGCGGGGTGCACGCCCTGCGCGGGGTGGACCTCACCGTCCACGAGGGCGAACTGCTCGCCGTCGTCGGCCCGTCCGGCTCCGGAAAGTCCACGGTGCTCCAGGTGATGGGCACCCTCGACAAGCCCACCTCGGGCACCGTGCGGATCGCCGGGTACGACGTGTCCGCACTCCCCGACTCCCGGCTCTCCGCGCTGCGCGCCCGGCACATCGGCTTCGTGTTCCAGCACTTCCACCTGGCGGCGGGGCGCGATGCGGTGGACAACGTCGCGGACGGCCTGCTCTACGCGGGGGTGTCGCTGCGCGAGCGGCGGGCCCGGGCCCGCGAAGCGCTGGCCCGGGTGCGCCTCGACCACCGCTTCGGGCACACCCCGAACGAACTGTCCGGCGGCGAGAAGCAGCGCGTGGCCATCGCCCGCGCCCTGGTGGGCGACCCCCGGCTGCTGTTGGCCGACGAGCCGACCGGGGCGCTGGACACCGCGTCCGGCGCGGTCGTCATGAAGTTGCTGCACGAGCTGAACGCGTCCGGCACCACCGTCTGCGTGATCACCCATGACCAGGGGATCGCGGACGCGCTGCCGCGCCGGGTGCGCTTCCGGGACGGCGAGATCGTCTCGGACTCGGGCACCGGCCCGTCCCCCGTCGACCGTGCGGAAGGAGCCGGTGCATGAGGAACGACCTCAAACCCGCCCGGCTCTCCGCCCGGGACGTGCTGCGCGTCGGTGCGGTCGGCCTGCGGGCCCGTCGCGCCCGGGTGGTGCTGTCGGCCCTGGGCATCGCCATCGGCATCGCGACCATGGTCACGGTGATCGGGCTGTCCGAGTCGAGCCGGTCGGACCTGATGGCCCAGCTCGACCGCCTCGGCACCAACCTGCTCACCGCCGAAGCGGGCGAGGACCACGAGGGGAAGCCGCTCAAGTTCCCCAAGAGCGCGGTCGCGATGGTCGAACGGATCGGCCCGGTGCAGCACGCCACGGCCACCGCCGAGGTCGACGCCCGCATCCGGCGCAGCGATCTGGTCCCCGAGGAACGCACCGCCGGGGTCACCACCCAGGCGGCCCGTACCGATCTGCTGACCGCGCTCGGCGGCGAGGTGGACCGGGGCGTCTGGTTGGACGCGGCCAGTTCGCGGCTGCCCGCGACGGTGCTCGGGTCCGAGGCGGCGAAACGGCTGGGGGTCACCGACACCGGGGAGACGATCATGATGAACGACACCCGGGTGGTGGTCGTCGGCATCCTCGAACCGATCGTGCTGGTCCCGACCCTGGACCGGGTGGCCATGGTCGGGTTCCCCGCCGCCGAACGCTACTTCGGCTTCGACGGGCATCCCACCACCGTCTTCGAGCGCTCCACGGACGCTTCGGTCGAGGAGGTGGGGACGGTCCTGGCCCGCACCATCAGCCCCGGGCAGCCGGGGGGCGTCAAGGTGTCCCGGCCCTCGGACGCACTGGCCGCCAAGGCCGCCACCGACGAGGGCCTGACGCGGCTGATGCTCGGACTGGGCGGGGTGGCCCTGCTGGTCGGTGGGGTGGGCGTGGCCAACACCATGGTCATCTCCGTGTTGGAGCGTCGTCAGGAGATCGGTCTGCGCCGCGCGTTGGGCGCCACCCGCCAGGCGATCCGGCTCCAGTTCCTGACCGAGTCGCTGCTGTTGTCGGCGCTCGGCGGGGTGTCGGGTGCACTGCTGGGCGCGGCGGCGACCTACGGCTTCGCGACGGTGCAGGGGTGGACGGCGGTGGTCCCGCCCTGGTCCCTGGCGGGCGGGCTGGCGGCGACCCTGCTGATCGGGATGGTCGCGGGTCTCTACCCGGCGATCCGGGCCGCCCGGCTCCACCCGACGGTGGCGCTGAACGCGGTGTGAGGCGGTGGGCGCGGTGATCGCGGTGGGCGCAGCGGGCGCAGTGATCACGGTGATCGCGGTCCGGGCCATGCCCCCGAAGGACCCGGTAGGTCCGGCCCGCGCCGCCCGCCGGCCCCGACGTCACAGCACGTCGTCGTCGCGCCAGTCGAAGAGCAACGGGTGTGCGGCGTCCGGGATGCGGTGGTCGGGGTCGGCGTCCGGCGCGGCCCACACGTAGGTGGTGCCCTCCTCCTCCGGCAGCCGCTCCTCGCCGTGCGGTCCGAGGACGCCCAGCGCCCCGGGCCACACCTGCCAGCCGCGCCGCTCGTACAGGGCTGCGCCCGCGTCGCTCGCCGACAGGGCGCCGCACGCGTACGACCGGGCCACGACCTGCTCCAGGGCGGCCATCACCCGCCCGCCGAGGCCGCGCCGGCGGACGTCCGCGCGGACGGCGACCCCTTCGACGTACCCGACGCGCAGGGAGCGCCCGGCGTGCAGCACCCGCCGCTGGATCACCGAGCCGTGGGCGGCGATCCCCCGCTCGTCGGTCACCAGGGCGTGCATCCCGCCGACGGTGTGCTCCCAGTCCCCGTCGCTGAAGTCGCCGTCGAAGGCGTCGTGGAGGAACGCCCGCACGGCGCGCAGTTCCTCGGCGGTGAGCTGGGCGGTGTGGGCGATCCGGACGTCGGTGACGGTGGGGTGCGCAGGGGGCGGGGAGGCGGTCATCGCCCCAGTATCGGCAGCCGTCGCCAGGCGGCGCACGCGAATTCCGGCGCCGGCGAGGTGTACGGGTGACAGTGCCGGACTATCACCCGGTGCTGTCTGCCCGCGCACCCGGGTCACCCGGCACACTCCCCGGTATGACGGAGACCGCACGGCCCTGGCGTCCGATCCACGGCGAGCCCTACCGGCCCGAGCCCTACCGCCCGGTGCGCGTGCCCGCCGCCGCTTCGGTGGCCTGCGCGGCCGAGCTGCGGTGGCGCATGGAGGAACGGCGGACGGTACGGATGTTCTCGCCGGACCCGGTACCGGTCGAGGTGGTGCGGGACGCGGTGGCCTGTGCGCGCACCGCGCCGTCCGGGGCGCACCAGCAGCCGTGGACGTTCGTCCTGGTGCGGGACGAGGAGGTGCGGCAGCTGATCCGGCGGGCCGCCGAGCGCGAGGAGCGGACCTCCTACGACGGGCGGTTGGGCGAGGAGTGGTTGGCGGCGCTGCGTCCGCTCGGCACCGACGAGGTGAAGCCGCACCTCACGGATGCGCCCGCGCTGTTGGTGGTGTTCCAGCAGCGGTACTGGGTGGGGCCGGACGGCGCGCGGCGCAAGCACTACTACGTGGACGAGTCGGTGGGGATCGCGGTCGGCATGCTGTTGACCGCGCTGCACCTGGCGGGGCTCGCGGCGCTGGTGCACACGCCGAGCCCGATGGGGTTCCTGCGGGAGGTGCTGGGGCGCCCGGCGAACGAGAAGGCGTTCGCGGTGGTCCCGATCGGTTATCCGGCCGTCGATTGCGAGGTGCCGGCGTTGGTGCGGAAGTCGCTGGAGCAGGTGTTGGTGGAGGTCTGACCCGCGTGGGGCTGCGCGTGCGTGGTCCTGCTCGGGTGCGCTGTGGCTTTGCGCCGTTCCCCGCGCCCCTATCGGGGCCCGTGCCGGGTGCCGGTGCGCTGGCCCCTGGCGGGTGGGCGGGGGTTGCTCGCGCAGTTCCCCGCGCCCCTGGCGGGGCCCGTGCCGGGTGCCGGTGCGCTGGTCCCCGGCGGGTGCGTGGGGGTTGCTCGCGCCGTTCCTCGCGCCCCTATCGGGGCGGGGCGGGGCGGGGAGCGAGTGGGATTGGGGGCGCGGGGAACTGCGCAAGAGCCACAGCGCACCGCGCGGGGCGGCGCACCCGATGGAGACCGCCCCGGACCCTGACTTGGGGGTTCAGGGAACGGGGCGGTGTCTGGGGGCCCGCGCGTGGGCCGGGGGGCGGTCCACGCGCGGGCGGGCGGTGGCTGGGCTGGGAAGGGAGCCACCGCCGGAGGACGGCCGGGTGAGGACCGCCCTGGTCGAGGTCAGCCCATGTGCGGGTAGGTGTAGTCGGTCGGCGGGACCAGGGTCTCCTTGATGGCCCGGGTCAACGTCCACCGCATGAGGTTCTGCGGAGCGCCGGCCTTGTCGTTGGTGCCGGAGGCCCGACCGCCGCCGAAGGGCTGCTGTCCGACGACCGCACCGGTCGACTTGTCGTTGATGTAGAAGTTGCCGGCCGCGTAGCGGAGCTTGTTCATGGTGTGCGCGACGACGGCGCGGTCACCGGCGATGACGGACCCGGTGAGGGCGTAGTCGGACACCGACTCCATCTGGTCGAGCATGGCGTCGTAGCGGTCGTCCTCGTAGACGTGGACGGCGAGGAACGGGCCGAAGTACTCGGTGGTGAAGACCTCGTTGGCGGGGTCGGAGCACTCGACGACGGTCGGGCGCACGAAGTAGCCCACCGAGTCGTCGTAGGTGCCGCCGGCGACGATCGTGCAGGTGTCGTCGGCCTTGGCACGGTCGATGGCGGCCTTGTTCTTGGCGAAGGACCGCTCGTCGATGACGGCGCCGATGAAGTTCGACAGGTCGGTGACGTCACCCATGGCGAGCCCGTCGACCTCGGCCGCGAACTCCTCCTTGAAGCCGGAGTTCCAGATCGAGGCGGGGACGTACGCGCGGGAGGTCGCGGAGCACTTCTGGCCCTGGTACTCGAAGGCACCGCGGGTCAGGGCGGTCTTCAGGACGGCGCGGTCGGCGCTGGGGTGCGCGACGACGAAGTCCTTGCCGCCGGTCTCGCCGACCAGCCGCGGGTAGGTGCGGTACTTCGCGATGTTCTCGCCGACCGTCTTCCACAGCAGCTGGAAGGTGGGGGTGGAGCCGGTGAAGTGGATGCCCGCCAGGTCGCGGTGGTGCAGGGCGACCTCGGAGACGGCGATGCCGTCGCCGGTGACGAGGTTGATGACGCCCTTGGGCAGCCCCGCCTCCTCCAGGAGGCGCATCAGCAGCACGGCGGCGTGCGTCTGCGTCGGGGACGGCTTCCACACGACGACGTTGCCCATGAGCGCGGGGGCGGTGGGCAGGTTGCCCGCGATGGCCGTGAAGTTGAACGGCGTGATCGCGTAGACGAACCCTTCCAGCGGGCGGTGGTCGAGGCGGTTCCACACGCCCGGCGAGTTCGCCGGCGGCTGCTCGGCGAGCAGGTCACGGGCGTACTGGACGTTGAAGCGCCAGAAGTCGACCAGCTCGCAGGGCGTGTCGATCTCGGCCTGCTGGGCGGTCTTGGACTGGCCCAGCATGGTGGAGGCGGCCAGCGTCTCGCGCCAGGGACCGGCGAGCAGGTCCGCGGCGCGCAGGATGATCGCGGCGCGGTCGTCGAAGGACATCGCGCGCCACGCGGGGGCGGCGGCCAGGGCCGCGTCGATGGCGTCCTGGGCGTCCTCGCGGGTGGCGTTGCGGTAGGTGCCCAGCACGGCGCGGTGGTTGTGCGGCTGCACGACCTGGAAGGCGTCGCCGGCGCCGAGGCGCTTCTCGCCGCCGATCGTCATGGGGAGGTCGATCGGGTTCTCGGCCAGCTCCTTGAGCTTGGTCTCCAACCGGGCGCGCTCCGGGGAGCCGGGCGCGTAGCCGTGGACCGGCTCGTTGACCGGCGTGGGGACCTGGGTCACAGCGTCCATGGTTTCCGTGTCTCCTAAGTGGGTCGGGAGGGGGCGGGGAGCGCTCAGCCCTTGGTGAGGATGGAGCGGGCGAAGAAGAGCAGGTTCGCGGGCTTCTCCGCGAGGCGACGCATGAAGTAGCCGTACCAGTCGGTTCCGTAGGCGGTGTACACGCGCATGCGGTGGCCCTCGGCGGCGAGCCTCAGGTGCTCCTCGCTGCGGATGCCGTACAGCATCTGGAACTCGTACTCGTCCAGCTTGCGCCCGGCGCGGTGGGCGAGGTCCTGGGCGA
The DNA here is from genome assembly GCF_042871255.1 of Streptomyces sp. NPDC005955. Lineage (NCBI taxonomy): Bacteria > Bacillati > Actinomycetota > Actinomycetes > Kitasatosporales > Streptomycetaceae > Streptomyces > Streptomyces sp. NPDC005955. The sequence continues at coordinate 28,134 of NZ_JBIAIF010000018.1, forward strand.
TGGCGATCAGACGCGGGTCGTGGGACCCGATCATCGGGTACCCCTCGCCCTCCATGAGGATGCGCAGCACGCGGACGAACGCCTTGTCGATCTCGGCCTTGTCCTGGAACGCGACGGCGGCGGGCTCCTTGTAGGCGCCCTTCACGATGCGCACCCGGCAGCCTTCGGCGGCGAGCCGGCGGGCGTCCTCCTCGGTGCGGAACAGGTACGCCTGGATGACGCATCCGGTCTGCGGGAAGTCCTTCCGCAGCTCGCTGTGGATGGCGAACATCGAGTCGAGGGTGGTGTGGTCCTCGGCGTCCAGGGTGACGGTGGTGCCGATCTCGGCGGCGGCCTCCACGACGGGCCGCACATTGGCGAGCGCCAGCTCGTGGCCGCCCTCCAGGGCCTGGCCGAACATGGACAGCTTCACCGACATCTCGGCGCGCGCGCCGAGTCCCAGCTCCTTGAGGCGGCCGATCAGCTCCAGATAGGCGTCCCGGGCGGCGAACGACTGCTCGCGGGTGGTGATGTCCTCGCCGACGACGTCGAGGGTGACCTCCAGGCCCCGCTCGGCGGCCTCGCGCACGATCGGGATCACCTGGTCGACGGTCTCCCCGGCGATGAACCGGGCCACGACCTGCTTGGTGCCCGGCGCCGCCGACACGAACCGGCGCATCTTGTCGCTGCGCGACGCGGCGAGAATCACGGGACCCAGCACGGGCCACCTCCACGGAGAGAACGAACAGGCCGCTGGCCCGGGGGTCCGACAAGGAAGTGAACGGTCCGGGGACGGCAAGGGGAACCACCGTGAAAACTAGGGATCGCTCCGATCCTGGGCCATCGACAGCTGTCACGCATCCTCGGCCCGGATCTCAGACATCTGTATGAAGAACCGGCCGCCGCAGGGGAGAATGGCACCCGTGAAGGGCGACTACGGCGACTACCAGGAACTCGTGGACGAGGTCTCGGCGCTGCTCGGGGCGCCCGCGACCCTGGAGAACCGGGACTTCCGGCTGATCGCGTTCGGCGCCCACGACAGCGACGACGACACGGCGATGGACCCGGTCAGGACCCGTTCGATCCTCACCCGCGGCTCCCCGGCCGCGGTGCGGGCCTGGTTCGAGGGCTTCGGCATCACCCGGGCCACCGGTCCGGTGCGCATCCCGGCGGCCCCCGAGACGGGGGTGAACCGGGGCAGGATCTGCCTTCCGGTGCGCCACCGGAACGTCGTCCTCGGGTACGTGTGGCTGCTGGACGACGACCCCGGCCCGAGCCGGGCGCAGCTCGCCGCGGCGATGGAGGTCACCGAACGGATCGGGGTGCTGCTCGCCGACGAGGAGCAGGCGGGCGCGGACCTCACCCGCGAGCTGCGGGCGGTGCTGACGGCCGGGCCCGGCTGGCAGGGCGACATGGCGGTGGCCGCGCTGCGCACCGCGCTGGGGCCCCGCGCGGACGGGCTGCACGGCGTCGTCTGCGTGGCGCCCTGGTCGGTGACGGGTGCCGCGGCGCCCCCGTTGCCGTCCGTGCGGGCGCTGCCCGCGGCGAGCGCCCTGTGCGCCCTGCCCTGGGGCCCGGACGCCCAGGCGCTCGCCGTGCTGGTGCGGCTGCGGACGCCCGACGCGCTCGACCCGGCGCTGACCGTGGCGGACCGGCTGCGCACGACGGCCGCCGAACGGCGGCGGTCCGGGGCGTCCCCCGGCGAGCGGACGTCACCGACGGCCGGGGTGGGCGCGCCCCGCCGTGATCTGGCCGATCTGGCGGGCGCCTGGCGGGAGGCCGCCGCGGCGGCCCGGGCGGCCCGGGCGGAGTCCCGGTTCACCCCGGTGGCCGAGTGGTCCGCCATCGGTCCGTACCGGCTGCTGACCGCCCTGGCTCCGCCGGGGGGCGAGACGGCGCACGATCCGGCGGCCCGGGAGCTGCTCGCGCCGGCGCACCGGGAGCTGGCCCGCACCGCCGAGGTGTACTTGGACCGTGCCGGTCAGGCCGGGCGGGCCGCCGCCGAGCTGGGCGTCCACCGCCAGACCCTGTACTACCGGCTGTCCCGGGTGGAGCAGCTCACCGGCCTGGACCTGGACGACGGCGAGGACCGGCTGTTGCTGCACATGGCACTCAAGGCGGCCCGGCTGTGGCCGGGTCAGTGACCGGTCGGGAAGTCCTTGAGCGGGGCGTGGCCGAAGACCCGGTCGAGCACCTCGGCCAGCCGGTCCTTGAGCGCGTCCGGGTGGGCGAGCGGATGCCGCGGTCCGGACGGGACCAGCGGCACTCCGCGGTCCGCCAGCAGGTACAGCATCCGCAGGGTGCGCATCGTGTTGAAGGCGTGGGCGGGCATCGGCCCGCGGGCGAGCGCGGCGAAGTCCGCGTCGATCGGGTCCAGCCACGCCGTGGACGTCCCGGCGGTCAGCTCGGGACGGGTGAGCACCCGGGCCAGGGCGCCGGCCAGCCGGTCGTCCTCCCGCTGGTCGAAGACGTGGTCGGTGCGGGCCAGCAGCCGCTCGGCGGCCAGCGCCAGCATCGCGGTCGGATCGACCCGCGGGTGCGTGCCGAAGGTCCCCAGCAGGTCCGCGCCGTGGGCGACCGCGTGCAGCCACCCCAACTCCGGGTCGAAGCCGCGCAGATCGGACTCGGTGGCGTACCAGTGCGTGAACGCCTCCAGCCAGGGCGGCGCGAAGTCGCCGCGGCTGACGATCATGTCCAGCACCAGCGGGGCGAAGGTCCGGGCCTGGATCTCGTCATCGGTGAACCGGACGGCCATCTCGTCGCCCAGTCGCAGCCTGCGCCCACCGGCGATGACGTCGCGGGCGATCCAGGTGCGCAGCACCACGTACGGCGCCCCGTCGCGGACGTCCGGATCGGGATCGCGCAGACACCGCGCGAGTTCGGCGGTCAACGCATCGAGGTCCCCACCTGCCGGTACGCGGACTCCCGCCTCGAAGATCTCATTCCACTGATCGGTCACAGTCGGTGACCGTAGCACCCGTGCTACGCCACTGGTGCGGCCCCGGTGGCGCCCCCTACGGACGGGCCTGACCCAGGATGCCCCGCTCGTACGCCTTCGCCACCGCCGCCGCGCGGTCGTTGGCGTCCAACTTGGCGTACAGATGGGCGAGGTGGGTCTTCACCGTGCTCTCGCTGATGAAGAGTTCATGGGCGATCTCCCGGTTCGACGTGCCCCGGGCGACCAGGACGAGGACCTCGCGTTCACGGGCGGACAGCGGCTCGTTGCCGGGCGCGCGGACCGCCCGGACCAGCCGCGAGGCCACGGCCGGGGAGAGGACGGTACGGCCCTCGGCCGCCGCCCGGACCGCCGTGAAGAGTTCGTCGCGCGGGGCGTCCTTCAGCAGGTAGCCCGTCGCTCCCGCCTCGATCGCGGGGAGGGTGTCGGAGTCCGTGTCGTACGTGGTGAGCACGAGGACCTTCGCCCGGGCGCCGCGGCGGGTGAGTTCGGTGATGGCGTCGACCCCGCCGCCGCCCGGCATCCGCAGGTCCATCAGGACCACGTCCGGGTCGAGCGCGGTGGTCGCGGCGACCGCCTCCGTGCCGTTGGACGCCTCGCCCAGCACGGTGAAACCGGGTGCGGACGCGAACATGCCGCGCAGCCCGTCCCGTACGACGGGGTGGTCGTCGACGATCAGCAACGAGATGACGGCGGCCTCGGCGGTGTCATCGGTGGCGGTGCGATCGGTGGGGGCGTCATCGGTCATGGCGCACCAACGGTACGCGAGCCGACACCGCCGTGCCGTACCCCGGTTCGGCCTCCACCGTGAGCGATCCCGCCATGCGGGCGGCGCGGGCGCGCATGCCGTCGAGTCCGAAGCCGCCGGTGCCGGTGCGTTCGGGCACGGCCATCGGGTCGAAGCCCCGCCCGTCGTCGCGCACGTCGAGGGTCACCTCGTCGCCCATGAAGCTGAGGGTGGTGACGACGCGGGAGGCGTCCGCGTGCTTCGAGACGTTCGCCAGGGCCTCCTGGGTGATGCGCAGCAGGGTGGCCGACACCTCCGCGTGCAGGTGTTCCGCCGCGCCCGTGAGGATGAACTCGGCCCGCACGTCCGCCCGTTCGGCCCACTGGTCGATGGTCTTGCGCAGCGCCCGGGGCAGGCCGTCGTGGGCCAGGGCCACCGGTGCCAGGTTCTGCACCGAGCGGCGGGCCTCGCCGAGGCTGTGCCGGGCGAGGTCCGAGGCGCGGTCCACATGGGTGCGGGCGACCGCCGGGTCGGGGGTGTTCGCGACGACCTGGAGTTGGGCGATGATCCCGGTCAGCCCCTGGGCCAGGGTGTCGTGGATCTCCGCGGCAAGCCTCCGGCGTTCGTCGGCGATGCCCGCCTCCCGCGCCTGCACGAGGAGTTGGGCGTGCAGGGCCGCGTTCTCGTCGAGCGCCTGCTGGAGGGCCGCATTGGCGCTTTCGAGTTGGGTGATGCTCTCCGCCCGGGCCCGGGACAGCGAATCCTCCAGTTCGTAGAAGTGGGCGACCAACGTCAGCAGCACGTTGTTGGCCATCAGGAGCCCGGCGAACAGGAGCCAGCCCGCCCCGCCGTGGAAGGGCAGCCCGCCGGCCTGTGCGCCCGCGACCGGCACGGAGCAGGCGACCAGGCCGACCCGCCGCCAGCGCCGGTCGGGTATCCGCTCGTTGACGTCGAAGTAGCCGGTGGAGACGTAGAACGCGAAGATCGGGTTGAGCCAGGTGAGGGCGAAGCCGATCGCCCAGCGCACGGTGTAGTACGCCGCAGAGGTGGCGTCCGGACCCCGGTGGGTGCGCACGGCCCGGCCCCACCACAGTTGGAGCACGAGCGCCACGACCACCAGCACCGCGACGGCGATCCGTTCGGCGGTGCCAGGCATCAATTCGGCCGTGGGGACCGAAAGGACCGCTCCGACGCCGAGCAGCCCGTACGGCTGCCACCGGTGGAAGACGTCCCAGCGCCGCTCCATGTCCCTGTCCACGGTGGTCATCCCCTCAGTCTGCACGGCCGCACACCTCCCGTTCCCGCGCCTACTCCCAGCGGAACCAGCGGATGGCGACGGCGGCGGGCACGAGCGTCCACACGGCGAGGACACCGAGGTGGGACCAGGCGGGCCAGTCGCCGGCCGCCGCCGCGTCGAGGGCGCTGGCCGCGGCACCGAAGGGGGTGAGCTCCACGATCCGGGCGAGGACGTCCGGCATGGCCGCCACGGGCACCCAGACGCCCGCGGTGAACAGCATCGGGAAGGTCATCGAGGAACCGATGGCGGTCGCGACCTTCGCGGTGGGGGCGAACGCCGCCACGAGGGCGCCGAGGGCGAGCGCCGCGGCGGCGGCGAGCAGCAGGGCCAGCGCGTAGCCGAGGACCTGGCGCGGCAGCGCCACGTCGAAGGCGAGTCGGCCGACCGTCAGGGAGGTCAGCGCCGACAGCAGGGCCGCAGCGCCGTTCAGCCCCATCTGCGCGGTCAGCAGGGCGGACGGGCGCATCGGCGTGGTCGACATCCGGCGCAGGACGCCCCGCTCGCGGTAGCCGGTGAGGACGGGGGGCATCACCTGGAGGCCGGCCATGATCAGGGCGACCAGCACGGCCACCGGCACGTACACGTCGATGAGCCGGACGCCCCCGAGGTCGTCGCTCACCTCCTGGAACTTGGGGACGAAGCCCAGGACCACGAACAGCAGGGTCGGGAAGCCCAGGGCCCAGAAGAGGGACCCGGGCTCACGGCGGAAGAGCCGGGCCTCGGCCCGCAGCACGGCGGTGCGGGGGGAAGCCGCGCGGGACGGGGTCGCGGGGACGGTCATGGTGCGGCTCCAGGTCGGCTCTTCGACGGGACGGGCGTGGGCGGGGCGGGTGCGGTGGGTGCTCATGCGTCCGTGAAGTCCTGGGTCAGATCGAGGAAGGCGTCGTCCAACGTGGCGTCGGTGACGCGGAGTTGATGGGCAGTGATGTGGTACCGGGCGAGGAGCGAGAGCACCGCGTTGACGGTCTCGTCGGTTCCGCCGAGGGTGATCCGGCCGTCCTGGTGGGCGAGGGACGCGAGTTGGGGCAGCGCGGCCAACTGCTCGTCACCGAGGGGTGCCGACGGGGTGAAGGAGATGAGGGTGGCTCCGGCCGTCCGGTGGATCAGGCCGTGGGGCGTGTCCAGTGCGGTGACCCGCCCGCGGTCGATCACGGCGATCCGGTCGCACAGCCGCTGCGCCTCCTCCATGAAGTGGGTGACCAGGAGGACGGTGACGCCGCGGTCGCGGACGTCTTCGACGATCTGCCAGGTGTCACGCCGGGCCCGTGGGTCGAGTCCGGTCGTCAACTCGTCCAGCACCACGATCCTGGGGTTCCCGATCAGCGCGAGGGCGATGAACAGGCGCTGCTTCTGACCGCCGCTGAGCACCGCGAAGCGGGTGGCGAGGTGCTCGGTGAGGCCCAGGCGTTCGGCGAGCGGGCGCCAGTCGGCCGGGTTCGGGTACAGGGCCGCGTACAGCTCCAGCGCCTCGCGCACGGTGAGCTTCGCCTGGAGTTCGCTCTCCTGGAGCTGGGCGCCGAGGACGCGGGTCACGGCCGCGTGGTCGGCGACCGGGTCGAGTCCCGCGACGCGGATCCGGCCGCCGTTGGGGACGCGCAGCCCCTCGATGCACTCCACGGTGGTGGTCTTGCCGGCGCCGTTCGGGCCGAGGATGCCGAAGATTTCGCCCTCTTCGACGGTGAAGGTGACGCCGTCGACGACGGGGCGGCCGCTGTAGGTCTTGCGCAGGTCGCTGACTTCGATGACGGGCCTGCGGGGCGTCATCGGGGGGTTCGGCGTGGTCATGCAGGGAGCTTCGCTCCCGGGCCCTGGGGTGCGCATCGCCCATCACGCTCGACGTGGCATCGGCCGATCGGTCGGGGTTCCCGCCTGACGGACGACTCCGGGGCCGTGCGCTCATCCCGTGCGGGTGCGCTTCGGTTGCCCGTCCCTGCGGGTGCACGGTGGTCGCCCGCGCAGTTCCCCGCGCCCCTTTCGGGGCGTCCTGGCGGGCCTGCGCTGTCCCGTGCGGGTGCGCGGTGGTTGCTCGCGCCGTTCCCCGCGCCCCTCTGGGGGCGTCCTGGCGGGCCTGCGCTGTCCTGTGCGGGTGCGCTGTCGTTGCTCGCGCCGTTCCCCGCGCCCCTCTGGGGGCGTCCTGGTGGGCGTGTGGCTTCGGGGGCGCGGGGAACTGCGCAGAACCACCGCGTACCCGCAGGCAACCGCACACGCCGACCCGGACGCACCCTCAGGGGCGCGGGGAACGGCGCGAGCAACCAATTGCGCACCGCGCGGTCAGCCGGCGACCTCGGGCTGCTTGAACACCTCAAGCAACGCGTAGTAATTGTCCTTCGCGTGCCCGAGGGCAACGCCCCGCTCCGCGATCGTCCGCAACAACCGCGGCTGATCCGCGCGGATGCCCTGCTCCTCACTGGTCCTGGTGATGTGGTCCAACGCGTTCAGGTTCATCTCCAGGGTGCCGAGGTCACCCGGGTACGCGGCCTCGTCGAGGTGGACCGCACCGGCCAGGAACCCCTCGTTGTTCAGCACCGTGGGCACGAACCAGCCGAAGGCGAGTTCCGCGAACTCGGTGGGCTTGACCCCGGACGAGCCCACCAGGGCGGTGGCGTGCAGCCAACCGTTCATGGTGGTGTACATCATCTCCAGCAGGGCCGTGTTGTAGAGCACGGCGAGGCCGGGGTCGGTGCCCAGGAAACGGGAGTCGCCCAGGGTGTCCAGCGCGGTCCGGTGCTGGTCGAACACGTCCCGGGGACCGCTGTACAGCAGCACGGAACCGGGCTTGCCGATGAGCGTCGGCGGCACCATGATCGCGCCGTCGAGATAGGCGATCCCGAGCCGCTCCGCCCACGCGGCGGCCGCGGCGGCCTCCTTGGGCGTACCGGAGTTGAGGTTCACCAGGGCGCGGCCCGCCAGGGCCTCCTCGGCGCCGTCGAGGATCGCGTACGAGGTGGTGTAGTCGTTGAGACACAGGAGCGTGACGGGGCTCGCGGCCACCGCCTCGGCGACGCTGTCGGCGCGGTGCGCGCCCTTGGCCACGAGGTCGTCGGCCTTGCCGGGGGTGCGGTTCCAGACGGTCACGGGGTGGCCGGCGTCGACCAGGGCGTGCCCGAGGACGAGGCCCATGGGGCCCAGGCCGATGAGGGTAACGGGGGTGTCGGATGCGGCACTTGCTTGCTGGTTCGTCATGAACGGCACGTTAGGGTTTCACATAGATGTGAGAGTCAAGCGAATCTGAGTGGTGACGGTCACATGCGCATAGGTGCGTTCTCCCGCCGAACCGGGGTCAGCCAGCGGCTGCTGCGGTACTACGAGGAACAGGGCTTGCTGGCGCCCCGCAGACTGCCCAGCGGGTACCGCGAGTACGAGGAGGCGGACGTCCGTACGGTGCGGGGCATCCGCACCATGCTGGCCGCCGGGCTGAGCACCCGGACGATCGCGGAGTTGATGCCCTGCCACGTGGACGACGGCGTGGACCTCGTACCCGCCTGTTGGGGGGTGCTGCCCGAACTGTTGAAGGAGCGCGAGCGGCTGGACACCGCGATCACCGACCTGTTGAGCGCGCGCGACGCGCTGGACGGCATCATCGCGGTCACCCCGCAGCCCGAGCCGGACGACATCGGAGCCGGGGCCGAGGCAGGGGCAGGGGCCGGCGCGGTCCCGGCCGGCGCCGTCTGCTGACCGACCCGGCCCGGTGCGGCCGGGCCGGGGTCAGGGGCGCTCTGCGGCCGCCATGACCTGCCGCAGCCCCTCGGTGAGTTCGGCGCCGGTCGGCGTGGTGCCCGGGTCGAAGAACCACTGCACCATCAGGCCCTGGAGCAGGGTGGAGTAGAAGCCGCCGGCCGTCACGGCCAACGGGTCGGTCGGCTCCGGCTCGGGGCCGCCGAGGAACATCGCGACGAGCCCGCTGCGGGCCGCGCCGCTCGCCCGGGCGAGGTGTTCGCGCACCCCGGGGAGCCGGTCGGCGTGCACCATCACCTCCAGGCCGAGCCGCCAGGTCGACCGGTTCTCGGTGAAGGTGCGGATCACGTTCTCCCAGGAGCGCTCGAAGCGGGCGAGGGAACCGTCCCCGGTGGGGTCGTCGCCGTCCGGGACCTCGTCGAACGCCAGGCTGACGTTTTCGATCAGATCGACGTACGCCTGCGCCAGGAGGGCGTCCTTGGAACCGTAGTGGTAGCCGATGGACGCCAGGTTCGTTCCCGATTCCCGGACGATGTCGCGCGCCGTCGTCTCCAGGAAGCCCTTCTCCAGCAGGCAGCGCTTGGCGCCTTCGAGCAAATCCTCACGGTGTCCCATGCCGGGCAGCGTACCGGCGGTCGCACACCCGCCCCGTTCGGCTGCCCGCGGCGATCTATACAACCGTACTAGACAAGTGTTTTATACGCTCGTATGGTTCCGCCATGACCAATCCTCCGGCGGGTGCCCCGCGGCACGCCGCCCCTCCCCCGCCCCGCGCCGGGCGCCGCGAGTGGACCGCACTGGTGGTCCTGATGCTGCCGCTGCTCCTGGTCTCGATGGACGTGTCCGTGCTGTACTTCGCCGTCCCGGCGATCAGCGCGGACCTCGCCCCGAGCGGCACCCAACAGCTGTGGATCTTCGACATCTACGCCTTCGTCCTCGCCGGCCTGCTGATGACGATGGGCTCGGTGGGCGACCGCATCGGCCGCCGGAAGCTGCTGCTGATCGGTGCGGTCGCGTTCGGCGCGGCCTCCCTGGGCGCCGCGTACGCCAACAGCGCCGAGATGCTGATCGCCGCCCGCGCGCTGCTCGGCATCGGCGGGGCGACCCTGATGCCGTCGACCATGGCCCTGGTCCGGAGCCTGTTCCAGGACCCGGCGCAGCGCGCCACGGCCATCGGCGTCTGGTCGGCCGTGATGACGGGCGGCGTGGCGCTGGGCTCGGTCATGAGCGGGGTGCTCGTGGAGCACTTCTGGTGGGGCTCGGTCTTCCTGGTCAACCTGCCCGCCATGGCACTGCTGCTGGTGCTCGCGCCGCTGCTGATCCCCGAGTCGAAGGACCCGGCGCCCGGCCGCTTCGACCTGCTGAGCGTGCCGTTGTCGATGGCCGCCGTGCTCCCGCTGGTCTACGGGCTCAAGGAGATCCCCTCGGAGGGCTTCGCGACGCCCTCCGTGCTGTCCCTGCTGGCCGGTCTGCTCTGCACCGCCCTGTTCGTCCTGCGCCAGCGCACCGCGGCGTCCCCGCTGATCCCGCCCGCGCTGCTGAGCGGGCGCGGCTTCGGCCCGGCGGTCTTCCTCAACTCGCTCGCCATGTTCGCGATGATGGGCTCCGCCTACTTCACCACCCAGTACCTCCAGTCCGTGCTCGGCAAGAGCGCGATGGAGGCCGCCCTGTGGTCGCTGCTGCCGTCGGTGCTGATCGCTCTCGCGGCCCCGGTGACCACGGCGCTCGTCCAGCGGGGCGCCCACCGGGGTCACGTCGTCGCCGGCGGCTTCGTCACGGCGGCGGGGGGTTTCGCGCTGTTGACCGCGGCCGGGACCGACTCGCTGTGGCTGGTGCTGGCCGGATCGGGCGTACTGGCCTGCGGAGTCGTCACCGTGATGGCGCAGATGACGGACGTGGCGCTGGCGGCGGCCCCACCGGAACGGGCCGGATCGGCGTCCTCGTTGCTGGAGACGGGACAGGAGTTCGGCGGGGCACTGGGCATGGCCGTCCTCGGCTCCATCGGCACCGCCGTCTTCCGCCACCGGATGGAGGACGACGCCCCGCCGGGGCTACCGGAAGCCGCCGCGGAAACGCTGGGCGGGGCCCTCGCGGTCGCCGCCGAACTGCCCGCGGGCACCGGGGCGGCGCTGACGGCCCTGGCCCGCGGGGCGTTCACGGACGGCATGGCCGCGGCGGCCCTCGGCGGCACGGCGGTCCTGCTGCTCGCGGCCGTCCTCGCCCTGGTGCTGGTGCGCCGGGCGACGGCCGGGGTCCCCGCGGAACGACCCGTACCGAGCGCCCTCGACCCCGTCTAGGGCGTCCTGCGCACACGGACGGGCCGGTCGATCCGGGGGGATCGACCGGCCCGTCCGTGCGTGGTTCACCGCCTCACGGCGGGCCTGACCTCAGTGGGTCAGGTCCACCGAACGGGCGGACACCGCACCGATCTCGTCACCCAGCTCGGCCAGCACCGTCGCCGGCACGGTGTCGTCGACGGTGAGGACCGCGAGGGCCTCGCCACCGGCCACCGAGCGGGAGACCTGCATGCCCGCGATGTTGACGCCCGCCTCACCGAGGACCCGGCCGACCGTGCCGACGACCCCGGGGCGGTCCGCGTACTTCAGGACGACCATGTGGTCGGCGAGGGCGAGGTCGATGTCGTGCTCACCGATCGCCACGATCTTCTGGTGGTGCTTGGGACCGGCCAGGGTGCCGGAGACGGACACCTCCTGGCCGTCGCCGAGGGTGCCGCGCACGGTGACCACGTTGCGGTGGTCGGGCGACTCGCTGGAGGTCGTCAGTCGGACCTCCACCCCGCGCTCCTGGGCGAACAGCGGAGCGTTGACGTAGGACACCGTCTCGTCCACGACGTCCTCGAAGACGCCCTTCAGCGCGCTCAGTTCGAGCACCTTCACGTCGTGCTGGGTGATCTCGCCGTACACCTCGACGTCGAGCCGGACCGCGACCTCACCGGCGAGCGCGGTGAAGATCCGGCCCAGCCGCTCGGCGAGCGGCAGCCCCGGCTTGACGTCCTGGGCGATGACGCCGCCCTGGACGTTCACCGCGTCCGGCACCAGTTCGCCGGCGAGCGCCAGCCGCACGGAGCGCGCGACGGCGATGCCCGCCTTCTCCTGCGCCTCGTCGGTCGAGGCGCCGAGGTGCGGGGTGCAGACGACCTGGTCGAACTGGAACAGCGGCGAGTCGGTGCAGGGCTCCTTCGCGTACACGTCGAGCCCGGCGCCCGCGACGCGCCCCTCCTTCAGCGCCGAGTACAGCGCCTCCTCGTCGACGATCCCGCCGCGCGCGGCGTTGACGATCCGCACGGTCGGCTTGACCTTGTGCAGCGCCTCGTCGCCGATGAGACCCAGGGTCTCGGGGGTCTTCGGCAGGTGGACGGTGATGAAGTCCGAGACTTCGAGGAGCTCGTCCAGCGACAGGACCTTCACGCCCATCTGCGCGGCGCGCGCGGGCTGCACGTAGGGGTCGTAGGCGACGACCTTCATGCCGAAGGCGGACATCCGCTGGGCGACGAGCGCACCGATGCGGCCGAGTCCCACCACGCCGAGGGTCTTCTCGGCGAGTTCCACGCCGGTGTACTTCGACCGCTTCCACTCGCCGTTCTTCAGGGCGGAGTTGGCCTGCGGGATGTTGCGCGCGGTGGCCACCAGCAGACCGCAGGCCAGTTCGGCGGCGGTGACGATGTTGGAGGTCGGGGCGTTGACGACCATCACGCCGGCCTTGGTGGCGGCGGACACGTCCACGTTGTCGAGACCGACGCCCGCGCGGGCGACGACCTTCAGCTTGGGGGCGGCGGCGATGGCCTCGGCGTCGACCTTGGTGGCCGAGCGGACCAGGATGGCGTCGACGTCCGCGATGGCGGGCAGCAGCGCGGCGCGGTCCGCCCCGTTGCAGTGGCGGATCTCGAAGTCGGGCCCGAGTGCGTCGACAGTCGCGGGCGACAGCTCTTCAGCGATGAGTACGACCGGTTTGCCGTTGGCAGCAGTGCTCACGTGAGTCCTCACAAGTCCATTGCGGACGGCCGTCCCGACGGCCGCAGGCGGTGGAGGTTGGCTTGCCGCGTGGAAGACGCACGACGCTGTGGGCCTGACGCGTATGTGCTGTGCAGTGTAGTGGCGTGACGGGGGACGAATTCCGCCGCACCGGAAGGATCACCCATCCGTGGCTGGCCGGACTGGACAAACAACGCACCCGATCCGCACGGACGGACGAGGACGAACAGCGGGAGACGTCAACGACCGGAGGGGCCGGATCGTGTGATCCGGCCCCTCCCGGCCTGATGGGACGTGGCGCGCCCCCGACGGTTCCGTGCCGGGGCGCCCCGTGCGGGCGCGGTGCGGCGCACAGGCGCACGGCAGCGCACGGGAGTGCCGGTGCCCCGGCGCGGGGCGCACGGGCAGGCGCGCGCCCCGGAGGCTTACGCCTCCTCGTCCACCCAGCTCATGAGCTTGCGCAGCTCCTTGCCGGTGGTCTCCAGGAGGTGCCCCTCGTCCGCCTTCTTGTACTCGTTGTACTTCGGCAGCCCGGCCTCGTACTCCTTCATCCAGTTGGTGGCGAAGGTGCCGTCCTGGATCTCGCCGAGGACCTTCTTCATCTCGACCTTGGTGGCGTCGGTGATGATCCGCGGGCCGGTGACGTAGTCGCCCCACTCGGCGGTCTCGGAGATCGACCAGCGCATCTTCTCCAGGCCGCCCTCGTACATGAGGTCGACGATGAGCTTCAGCTCGTGCAGGCACTCGAAGTAGGCGATCTCCGGCTGGTAGCCGGCCTCGACCAGGGTCTCGAACCCGGCCTTGACCAGCGCCGAGGCGCCACCACACAGGACGGCCTGCTCACCGAACAGGTCGGTCTCGGTCTCCTCGGTGAAGGTGGTCTTGATGACGCCGGCGCGGGTGCCGCCGATCGCCTTGGCGTAGGACAGGGCGAGCGCGAAGGCCTTGCCGGAGGCGTCCTGCTCGACGGCGGCGATGCAGGGCACGCCGCGCCCCTCCTCGTACTGGCGGCGCACGAGGTGGCCCGGGCCCTTGGGGGCGACCATGCACACGTCGACGCCGGCCGGGGGCTTGATGAAGCCGAAGCGGATGTTGAAGCCGTGTCCGAAGAACAGGGCGTCGCCGTCCTTCAGGTTGTCCTTGATGGACTCCTCGTAGACCTTGCCCTGGAGCGGGTCCGGCACGAGGATCATGATCACGTCGGCCTCGGCGGACGCCACGGCGGGGGTGACCACACGCAGACCCTGCTCCTCGGCCTTGGCCTTGGACTTCGAGCCCTCGTGCAGACCGACCCGGACGTCGACGCCGGAGTCACGCAGCGACAGCGCGTGGGCGTGGCCCTGGCTGCCGTATCCGATGACGGCGACCTTGCGCCCCTGGATGATGGACAGGTCGGCGTCGGCGTCGTAGAACAGCTCGGCCACTGGGTTTCTCCTTGGTTTCTACCGGTGTCGCTGGTTGTGCGTCCCACCGTACGGCGGGCGGGGACGGGGACGGTGCGGGGTCTCGCGATGCGGGCGCGCGCGTGGGGTGGTACGCGCGCGGGCCCCCACGTCGTGCGGGAGGGCGCCGGTGCGCTGGTCGTACCGCCCCACGCGCGCGGAGGGTCCCGCGCACACGAGGGCTTGGGTGGGGCGGCGGGACCGGGTGGGTCCCGCCGCCGCCGGGTCAGGCGGAGCGGTCCAGGGCCCGCAGCGAGCGGTCCGTGATGGAACGGGCGCCCCGGCCGATGGCGATGGTGCCCGACTGGACGAGTTCCTTGATGCCGAACGGCTCCAGCATCTTGAGCATCGCCGACAGCTTGTCGCTGGAGCCGGTGGCCTCGATGGTGACGGCCTCGGGCGAGACGTCGACGGTCTTGGCGCGGAACAGCTGGACGATCTCGACGATCTGGGAGCGCGTCTCGTTGTCGGCGCGGACCTTCACCAGAACGAGTTCGCGCTGGATCGCCGAACCGGGCTCCAGCTCCACGATCTTCAGGACGTTGACGAGCTTGTTGAGCTGCTTGGTGACCTGTTCGAGGGGGAGGTCCTCGACGTTCACCACGATGGTGATGCGGGAGATGTCGGGGTGCTCGGTGACGCCGACGGCGAGCGAGTCGATGTTGAAGCCGCGGCGGGAGAACAGTGCGGCGATCCTGGCCAGGATGCCGGGGGTGTTCTCGACCAGGACCGAGAGCGTGTGCTTGGACATGACGGTCATTTTCTTCCCTGCCTCGATCGTCTTCCGGGCCTCAGTCGTCCTCGTTGTCGCCGAAGTCGGGGCGGACGTCACGAGCGGCCATGATGGTGTCGTTGGAGGTCCCGGCGGCGACCATCGGCCACACCATGGCGTCCTCGTGGACGATGAAGTCGACGACCACGGGACGGTCGTTGATGGCGTTGGCCTCGGCGATGACCTTGTCGAGTTCGTCGGGCGACTCGCAGCGCAGGGCCACGCAGCCCATGGCCTCCGCCAGCTTCACGAAGTCCGGGACGCGGGTGCCGCCGGCGGGCTTGCCGGGGACGGGCTGGCCGTCACCGGTCGCCTCGCCGGGACCGCTGTGCAGGACGGTGTTGGAGTAGCGCTGGTTGTAGAACAGGGTCTGCCACTGGCGGACCATCCCGAGGGCGCCGTTGTTGATGATGGCGACCTTGATGGGGATGTTGTTGAGGGCGCAGGTGGTCAGTTCCTGGTTGGTCATCTGGAAGCAGCCGTCGCCGTCGACCGCCCAGACCGTGCGCTCCGGCTGACCGGCCTTGGCGCCCATCGCCGCGGGCACCGCGTAGCCCATGGTCCCGGCGCCGCCGGAGTTGAGCCAGGTGGCGGGCTGCTCGTAGCGGATGAAGTGGGCGGCCCACATCTGGTGCTGGCCGACGCCCGCGGTGAAGATGGTTCCCTCGGGGGCCAGTTGACCGATCCGCTCGATCACCTGCTGCGGCGAGAGCGAGCCGTCGGCGGGCTGGTCGTAGCCGAGCGGGTAGGTGTCGCGCCAGCGGTCGAGGTCGGTCCACCAGTCGGCGTAGTCGCCGGTGTGGCCGTCGCTGTGCTCCTTCTGGACGGCCTGGACCAGATCGGCGATGACCTCGCGGGCGTCACCGACGATGGGCACGTCCGCGGCGCGGTTCTTGCCGATCTCGGCGGGGTCGATGTCCGCGTGGACGATCTTGGCGTAGGGGGCGAAGCTGTCCAGCTTGCCGGTGACGCGGTCGTCGAAGCGGGCGCCGAGGGCGATGATCAGATCGGCCTTCTGGAGCGCGGTGACGGCGGCGACCGAGCCGTGCATGCCGGGCATGCCGAGGTGCTGCGGATGGCTGTCGGGGAAGGAACCGAGCGCCATCAGCGTGGTGGTGACCGGCGCGCCGGTCAGTTCCGCCAGGACCTTCAGCTCGGTGGTGGCACCGGCCTTGATGACCCCGCCGCCGACGTACAGCACGGGCCGCTTGGCCTGGGTGATCAGCTTGGCGGCCTCGCGGATCTGCTTGGCGTGCGGCTTGGTGACCGGACGGTAGCCGGGCAGGTCCTGGGCGGGGGGCCAGCTGAAGGTGGTGCGGGCCTGGAGGGCGTCCTTGGCGATGTCGACCAGGACCGGGCCCGGGCGGCCGGTGGCGGCGATGTGGAACGCCTCGGCGATCGTCCGCGGGATGTCCTCGGCCTTGGTCACCAGGAAGTTGTGCTTGGTGATCGGCATGGTGATGCCGACGATGTCCGCCTCCTGGAAGGCGTCCGTGCCGATGGCGGCGGAGGCGACCTGGCCGGTGATCGCGACGAGCGGGACGGAGTCCATGTGCGCGTCGGCGATGGGCGTGACCAGGTTGGTGGCGCCCGGCCCCGAGGTGGCCATGCAGACCCCGACCTTGCCGGTGGCCTGGGCGTACCCGGTGGCCGCGTGACCGGCTCCCTGCTCGTGCCGGACCAGGACGTGTCGCACCCGGGTGGAGTCCATCATCGGGTCGTAGGCCGGCAGGATCGCGCCGCCCGGAATGCCGAACACCGTCTCGGCCCCGACCTCCTCAAGGGAGCGGATGAGGGACTGCGCGCCCGTGACGTGCTCGACGGTGACGGACTGTCCTCCGGAACGGGGCCGCGGCTGCGGATGGGCCCCGGTGGCCTGCTCGGTCATCGGCATTCTCTTCTCGATGCTGAGGGGGATTTGCGAGAGTTGTACGGAGTGCTGCGGTCTGGTCTGGCGACCGGCGCGGTGCCGGTGCAACAAAAAACCCCTCGTGCCGTGAGGCAAGCGAGGGGAGCGCGCCGGTGCGTTCGCTGGGTGCCGTGAAGGACCCTGCTTCAGCCGACGCGCTGTCCAAGTACGAGAATTCGGGTGCGCATGGCTCAGACCCTCTCCCCCGCACTCAACCCCTGTCAAGTGGGTGGGACGTGGGTCTCATTATGTGAGCGGGCGGAGAGCCCGCGACGGTGCGCGGGCGGCGGCAACGCCGGGTACGCACCCGGGCTGAGCTGGCCGTATCCGCCTGCCGACGGTCGGGCCTCACGGGCCGCGGCCGGGCCGGTGCCGCTCGGCTCGCGGGCGGGCCGAGCGGGGGCCCCGCCGCCCGCGAGGACGGACGCGGTGACGGCGCCGCGACCGTCCCAGCCCTCTCCCCCGGTGTCCCGGGCGTCCTCGTGGGGGGCGCCGGCGGGCGCCTCCTGGGGGACCGGGTAGCGGCCGGTGCTCAGGGCGCGCCGCAGCCGGTACTCGTCCAGTGCGGCGGAGAAGGCGGCGCCCTGACCGTAGGTGCAGCCCATCGCCCGCAGCGCGGTGACCTGTTCCGGTAGGTCCACCCCGTCCGCGACGGACTCCAGGCCGAGGTCGGTGGCGATGCGCAGCAGACCGCTGGTGATCTTGTGGAGCCGTCCGGACTCGACGACGCCCTCCACCAGGCTCCGGTCCAGTCGGAGGATGTCCAGCGGGAGCCGTCGCAGAGCCGTGAGGGCTCCGTGCCCGTTGCCGAAACCGTCGAGGCCGATCCGCACCCCGAGTCTGCGCAGGGCCGTGAGGCGGCGTTCCAGTTCGTCGAAGGGCACCGTCGGGTCGCTGTCGGCCAGCTCGATCACCAGGCTCCCGGCGGCGAGCCCGTGCCGGGCCAGCAGGGCCTCGACGGTGGACAGCGGTCGGGACCGCTCGACCAGGTGGCGGGCGCCGACCCGGACGACGACGGTCGTGGGGTGGCCCGCGTCGGCCCGGTCGGCGGCCCGGGCGAGGGCTTCCTCCAGCGTCCAGCGCCCGAGCTCCGCGGCGCGGTCGGTGTCGTCGGGCGCCCACGGGAACTCGGCGGGGGTGAAGAGGCCGTCCTCGGCGGATCTCCAACGGGCCTGCGCGCCGACGGCGCCGATCACCCCGGTGGTCAGGTGCACCACGGGCTGGTGCAGCAGGGCGAACTCGCCGTCGTCCAGGGCGGCCCTGAGGCGTCCGGCGAGTTCGGCGCGGCGCACCACGTCGGCCTGCATCTGTGGGGCGTAGAGCTCGACACGGCCCTTGCCGGCGGCCTTGGCCCGGTACATCGCGAGGTCGGCGTTGCGCAGCAGTTCGCTCTCGCCGACGCCCGGTTCCGCGAAGGCCACGCCGATGGACGCGGCGACCCGGACGTCGTTGCCGTCGATCGGGTAGGGCTCGGACAGTCGGGCCCGCAGCCGGTCGGCGAGGTCGAGGATGTGGCGTTCGCGGGCGGCCCGGTCGGTGGTGCCGTCGCCGAGGACGAGGGCGGCGAACTCGTCGCCCCCGAGGCGGGCGGCGGTGTCGCTCTGCCGTACCGCCTCCTGGAGTCGGCGGGCGGCCTGGACGAGGAGTTCGTCGCCCGCCTGGTGCCCGATGGTGTCGTTGACCGCCTTGAAGCCGTCGAGGTCGATGAAGAGCACGGCGGTGCCCGGATCGCGGTCGGCGGAGCGGCGTCCGCCGAGGCCGCGGGCGACCCGGCGGGTGAACAGGGCCCGGTTGGGCAGACCGGTGAGCGGGTCGTGCTCGGCGCTGTGCTGCAACTGGGCCTGGAGTCGGACGCGTTCGGTGACGTCACGGCTGTTGAAGAGCAGCCCGCCGTGGTGGCGGTTGACGGTGGACTCCACGTGCAGCCACTGGCCGCTGCCGGAGCGGAAGCGGCACTCGATGCGGGTCGTGGGCTCGTCGTCCGCGCTGGCGGCGAGGAACCTGCGCACCTCGTGGACGACCGCCCCGAGGTCGTCCGGATGGATCAGCGCGGCGAGTTCGCTGCCCATCAGGTCCTCCGCGTCACGGCCGTAGACCCCGGCGGCGGCGGGACTGACGTACCGCAGCACCCCGCTGGGCGCGGCGATCATGATGACGTCGCTGGAGCCCTGCACCAGGGAGCGGAAGTGGTTCTCCTTCTGGGCGAGTTCCTGGGTGAGGGTGGTGTTGTCCATCAGTACGATGCCCTGCCGGACGACCAGGGCGAGGACGACCGTGCAGGCGGTGACCAGGACCACGCGGTCGATGCTGCGGTCGTTGAGCACGTTGTAGAGGATGCCCAGGGTGCAGACCGTGGCCGCCAGGTAGGGCGCGAGCGCGGCGAGCGAGCCGGCGAGCGGCCGCGGGGCGGTCCGGGGTGCGCCCTCGTGCGGGCACGGCGACTGAGACGGCTGGGACGGCTGGGCCGGGTGCCGGGCGGGCCCGTAGGCACCGGGGTCGGTTCCGGTCTCCGGCCACCCGCGGTCGGGCGCCGGAACCGACCGGAGCGGCTGCCCCCACCGTGCACTGCGGCTCGTCGGGGCGTGGCCGTGGCCCTGGTGCCCGTGGTCCTCGTGGCGCCGCTGGTGGGTGTGGCCCTCATGGCCGTGGGCGCCGTGCGGACGGCCGCGGTACGGGGCGCCTTCGTGCGGGCGTTTGGTGCCGGACGGGATCCCGCCGGGCGGGACGCCGAACGGGACGCCGCTCGGCGGGCGCGGCGCCGGACTGTCGTCGCCGCCGCTGTCGGTGGCGGCGCGCTGGTGCGGCAGGCGGAGCGCCGGGAAGGACCGCAGCACCGTGTCCCCACGGGATGGCGGGCCCGATACCGGGAGCACCGACACGGGGAAGGACGGCAGGACCAGGGGGCGTTCGTCGGGCACGGGTTCCTGGTCGGGGGGCCGTCCGGTCGCGTCCGGGAGCGAGGCCCAGGGCGCGTAGGCGAGCAGCAGGGAGCCCGCGAACCAGCCCGCGTCGAGGAGTTGCCCGGAGCGGTAGCTGGCGTGCAGGATCGGCGAACTGAAGAGGGCGTCGCACATCACGGTGACGGCGAGCGCACCGATCGCGGTGTTCACCGCGGAGCGGTTGACGGCCGTGCGGCGGTAGTGGAGCGCCAGGACGATGCTGACCAGGGCGATGTCCAGCAGCGGGTACGCCAGGGACAGCGCCGCGTGGGCGACGCTCTGGCCGTCGAAGCGTGCCGTGTGGGCGAGCGCCAGGCTCCAGGAGAGGGTGAGCAGGGACCCGCCGATGAGCCAGGTGTCGAGGGCGAGGCAGATCCAGCCGGCCCTGGTCACGGGTCGTTTGGCGAGGAGGAGCAGGCCCACGATGGCGGGTGGGGCGAAGCACAGGAAGAACAGGTCGGCGAAGCTGGGGCTGGGCACCGGCTCCCGCAGCACGACCTCGTACCAGCCCCAGACGCCGTTGCCCAGGGCCGCCATCGCCGAGGAGAGGGCGAAGAGGTACCAGGCCACCCGTGAGCGGCTGTGTCGGGTGCGGGCGTAGAGCAGGCAGGACACGGCGGCGGTCGCCGCGGCGGCGCTCAGCCCGAAGTCACCCATGACGAGGGCCACTTCGGGCGATCCCCAGTCCAGGGCCGCCCCGGTCGCGTAGCCCCCGCAGACGAAGGCGAGGAGGATCTGGGTCACCAGGCCGGTCCCGCCGCCCGTACGGGGCCGGACGGAAAGGGCGGCGCCCCGGGCGCTCACCGCTCGCTCCCCGGCTGGGAGCGGGCACGGTTGCGCTGCCCTCGCTGACATCGGTGGCGCGGGCGGGTGTCTTCGCGGCGGCTGCTCTCACCGCCCGGTCCGCGGCGTACGAGTGCGCGCGCGGATCGCCGTCGGATTCCTCTGCGTGTCGGATGGTCGTTCCATAGGCCGTGCATCAACGATCGCCCCCCTTGCGTTTTCACTGTCTCGTCCCCCGCGCCGAACAGCGTGCGGCGCAGCCCCTTGATGCCGACGATACACCAGACTCGTCACTCAGGGACATAGTTGCTCTACTCTCCGTGACGGTCGGCGGCGTTTCCGACACACGGAGCATTTGGGGGAAGGCGGGAGGTCCCCGACCGCCGGGTGGCGCGCCGGGGGACGTTCCGCGGGTCGTGCACGGCGTGGCCCGGCGGTGCGCGGCACCCCGGGGGGCGCTCGACGCACCTCGGTGCGCCGCGGTCGCTCCGCGCACGCCGTGCGGACCTCGACCGGTGGCCGCTCCGTGCGGCTCACCCGGTGACGAGCACCGGGTTCAGCAGCGGCTCCCCCGCCGCGTACCGGGTCAACTGTGCGACCAGCAGCCGCCGGGCCCGCGGCAGGTACGCGCTGGAGGGCCCGCCCACATGGGGGCTGATCAGCACCCCCGGTGCGTGCCAGAGGGGGTGGTCCTCGGGCAGCGGCTCGGGGTCGGTGACGTCGAGCGCGGCGGTGAGGCGGCCCCGGGTCAGCTCCGCGAGCAGCGCCCCGGTGTCGACGACGGCGCCCCGGGCGACGTTCACCAGGAGCGCGCCGTCCTTCATCCGGGCCAGGAACGCGGCATCGGCCAGGTGCCGGGTCTCATCGGTGAGCGGGGTGGCGAGGACCACGACGTCGGCGTGCGGGAGCAGGGCGGGGGTTGCGTCCAGGGCGTGCACCGGACCGCGGGCGGCGATCCGTGCGGAGCGGGCGACCCGGGTGACGGCCGCGACCTCGAAGGGCAGCAGCCGCTCCTCGATCGCCGCGCCGATCGACCCGTAGCCGACGATGAGCACCGAGCGGTCGGCGAGCGCGGGGCGGAAGCCGGAGCGCCACCGGCCGCGGTCCTGGTCGCGCACGAAGTCCGGGACGCCGCGCAGGGATGCGAGGATCAGTGCGAGGGTCAACTCCGCGGTGCTGGCGTCGTGCACCCCGCGCGCATTGCACAGGTGCACGCCGGAGCGCACGGAGGGCAGCGCCGGCAGGACGTCGTCGACTCCCGCGGTGAGCGTCTGGATGACCTCCAGACGGTGCATCAGGGGCAGTGCGCCCACCTTCACGGACGGCTGCTTCAGATAGGGCACCGTGAAGAACGCGCAGTCCGCGGGGTCGGCGGGGTACGCCTGCCCGCCGTCCTCGCCGCCGTCGTAGAAGTAGTAGGAGAGGGCGTCGGGAAGGCCCTCGATCTCGTCCGGGGGCACGGGCAGCCACACGTCACCTGTCATGGTTCCGAGGCTAGTGGGCGCTCCCGGGCCGGTCCGCGACGGCCGGTGGGCGGCCCCTGCGGCGAGGAGGTCCGGTGCGCAGCGGTTAGTTTGGGGGCCGCTCGAACAGCAGTGGGAGGGTACGGCGAGGTGGAGCGCAGGACGATCGGCGCGACGGGACTGCGGGTGGGTGCGGTGGGGCTCGGCTGCATGCCGATGAGCTGGGCGTACTCCGCCTCCCGGCGGCGCGGCGAGGAGTCCGTGCGCACCCTGCACACGGCCCTGGACCTGGGCTGTTCGCTCCTCGACACCGCCGACATGTACGGCCCCTTCACCAATGAGCTGCTGATCGGACGGGTCCTCAGACAGCGTCGGGCCGAGGCGTTCGTCACCACCAAGTGCGGCCTGCTGGTGGGCGACCAGCACATCGTGGCCAACGGTCGCCCCAGCTATGTGAAGCGGGCCTGTGACGCTTCGCTACGTCGACTCCAGACCGATGTGATCGATCTGTACCAGTTGCACCGCCCCGATCCGGAGGTGCCGGTCGAGGAGACCTGGGGGGCGATGTCCGAGTTGGTGGGCGCGGGCAAGGTGCGCGCCCTCGGTGTGTGTGCGCTGGGCGTGCGCGCCTCCCGCCGGTCCGGGGAGCGGCCGCACGCGGTGACGGTGCGCCAGTTGGAGCGGCTGCAACAGGTGTTCCCGGTCGCCGCGGTCGAGGCGGAGCTGTCGGTGTGGTCGCCGGAGGCCGTCGAGGTGCTGCTGCCCTGGTGCGAGGCGCGGGGGGTCGGCTTCCTGGCCGCGATGCCGTTGGGCAGCGGCTACCTCACCGGCACGCTGACCCCCGGTCAGGGCTTCGAACCGGACGACGTACGGGCCCGGCACCCCCGTTTCACCGCGGAGGTGATGGCCGCGAACCAGGCGATCGTGGCGGGTTTGCGCCGGGTGGCCCGGCGGCACGGCGGCTCCGCGGCCGGGGTGACCCCGGCGCAGGTCGCGCTGGCGTGGGTGCTGGAACGGGGCCGGCACGTGGTCGCGGTCCCGGGCGCCAAGCGGGCCCGCTGGGTGGTGGAGAACGCGGGGGCGGCGGGGCTGCGGCTGACCGATGCGGACCGGGCGGAGATCGCGGGGCTGCCGCCGGTCCGGGAGTCCTGGGAGCCGTGGGACTAGGACGTGGGTCGCTCCGTGTCGATCCGATCGTCGGATCGTTGGTTGACGTGCGTCGTTGACCGATGCCCGGTGTGCCCGTACCGAGGGAGCCGTTGAAGGTCTTCACCGCTCGCCGCAGGCGCCCGCTGCCGCCCGCCGGCGTTCGGGTTCGCGCCCGGGCAGGCCGGTGACGCACCGGCGTTCACCCGGGTCACGGCCCGGCCAGGGGCGCCCCGGAGCCACGCCGGACGTGGTCCTGGCCGACCAGGCCCACTCGTCCCGGGCGATCCGCCTCCACCTGCGGCGGCGCGGCATCCGGAAGGGGCGGGAGCCGTCGGGCGGCCTTGCGTCTGCCCGCTCCTCCTGCGAGACGATACGCACCGTCTTGACACGGAGGCCATCGCCCCGTACCTTCTTGCCCATGGGAACCCTGTGACGACAGCACGCGCCACCGCGTAGAGCCTCGCTCCGCGGTGGGCGCACCGCCACCTGTCCGTCACCACCGAAGGGGGGCCGCTCTTGCGCACCCATACCGCCCAACTGGCCGTGCACGACCTCACCAAGCGCTACGACGAGAAGCTCGTCCTCGACCACGTCCACCTCTCCGTCCGGCCCGGCGAGAAGGTCGGCGTGATCGGGGACAACGGCTCGGGGAAGTCCACGCTGCTGAAGCTGCTGACCGGCAGTGAACGGCCCGACAGCGGTGAGGTCACCGTCAGCGCGCCCGGCGGCGTCGGTTATCTCGCGCAGGCGCTCGACCTGCCCGCCGACGCCACCGTCCAGGACGCGGTCGACCTGGCACTGACCGAACTGCGGGCCCTGGAAGCCCAACTGCGCTGCGACGAAGAACAGCTGGAGACGGCCGACGAGGGTCCCGCTCTCGCATCCGCTCTCACGGCCTACGAGCGGCACCTCGCCCTGTACGAGGCGCGCGACGGCTACCGGGCCGAGGACCGCGTCGACATCGCCCTGCACGGGCTCGGCCTGCCCGGACTGGCGCGCGACCGCCTGCTCGGCTCGCTCTCCGGCGGTGAGCGGTCCCGGCTCGCGCTCGCCGCGACGCTCGCGGCCCGACCGGAGCTGCTGCTGCTCGACGAACCGACCAACGACCTGGACGACCAAGCCGTCGGCTGGCTCGAAGCGCACCTGCGCGAGCACCGCGGCACGGTGGTCGCGGTCACCCACGACCGCGCCTTCCTGGCCAACCTGACCAGCACGATCCTGGAGGTCGCGGAGGGAAAGATCACTCGCTACGGCGACGGCTACGCCGGCTACCGCACGGCGAAGGCCGCCGAGCGCAGCCGCCGTCTCCAGGAGTACCGGCACTGGCGCGACGAGCTCGTGCGCAGCCGTCATCTGGCCGAGTCGAACGCGGCGCGGCTCGGGGCGATCCCGCGCAAGGTGCCGATGGCGAAGTTCGGGCACGGCGCGTTCCGCTCCCGCGACCGCAGCCACGGGGCGACGGTCCGGATCCGGAACGCGAAGGAGCGGGTCGCCCGGCTGACCGCCGCACCGGTCCGACTACCGCCCGATCCCCTGGTGTTCGCCGCATCGGTGCCCACCGGCACGAGCAACGGCGAGGCCGCCGGCGGCACGGTCCGGCCCGCCGCCGAGCTCATCGACGTCCATCTGGACGACCGGCTCGACCTGCCGCAGTTGTCGCTCTCTCCGGGCGAGCGGCTGCTCGTCACCGGGCCGAACGGGGCGGGCAAGTCCACTCTGCTCGGGGTCCTCGCGGGCGAGGTCCGGCCGCAGCGCGGCACGGTGCGGGTGTCCGGGAAGGTGGGGATGCTGCGGCAGCAGCAGGTGCCGTGGCCGTCGGACCTGAGCGTGCTCGACGCCTTCGCCCACGACCGGCCCGGCGACCGGGAGGAGCAGCGCGACCTGCTGCTCTCCCTCGGCCTGTTCCGGCCCGCCGACCTGCGGCTGCGGATCGGCGAGCTGTCGTACGGCCAGCGGCGCAGGATCGAGCTGGCCCGGCTGGTCACGCGGCCGGTCGACCTGCTGCTCCTGGACGAGCCGACGAACCACCTCTCCCCGGCCCTGGTCGAGGAACTGGAGCAGGCCCTCACCTCGTACGAGGGCGCGCTGGTGGTGGTCACCCACGACCGGCTCATGCGGCAGCGGTTCACCGGGAGCCGCCTCGAACTGGCCGGTGGGCGACCCGTCGTGGGCGTCTGACACGAGGCGGCCGCGAGCGGCCCGGTGCGGGCGCCGGGTGGGGAGGACGGGACCCACCGGGTGGAGGTGTCGGTGACCGGCGACACCCGGCGTGCGGACCGGGAACGTTCCGGGGCCGGGCGGTGTACGGGAGACTGGGCACCCGGCCCGCCGACGGTCGACGGTGCCGAACCGCCCGGCCGTGCCCACTGACCACGACGAAGGGACCGAGATCGTGCGACGTCCAGCCGTGACGGCCGTGTTCACCACCGCCGCGCTCCTGCTCACCGGGTGTTCCTCGGACGGCTCCGACCTCCCCGCCCTCGGGAGCCGGACGACGGACGCGTCGACGGCGCCCTCGGCCTCCGCGTCCGGGGCCGACGCCGACGCTCCCCCGGCGAAGGGCACCGCCGCGGTGGTGCGCACGGTGGCCGAGGACCTCAAGTCCCCCTGGGGCCTCGCCCCGCTGCCCGACGGCGACCTGCTGGTCTCCTCCCGCGACGAGGGCACCATCAGCCGGATCGACGGCCGGACCGGTGCGCGGGTGGAGCTGGGCACCGTACCCGGGGTGGCGGCGGCCGGCGAGGGCGGGCTGATGGGGCTCGCGCTCTCGCCCTCCTTCGCCTCCGACCGGATGGTCTACGCCTACTTCACCACCGCCTCGGACAACCGCATCGCGCGGCTGCGGTACGAGGAGGACAAGCCCACCGGGCAGCAGCTCGGCGCACCCGACACGGTGCTGCGCGGGATTCCGAAGGGCAGCAACCACAACGGCGGCCGGATCGCCTTCGGCCCCGACAAGATGCTGTACGCCGGCACGGGGGAGATCGGCCAGACGGGACTGTCCCAGGACAAGGGGTCGCTGGCCGGGAAGATCCTGCGCATGACCCCGGAGGGCGAGCCGGCACCGGGCAACCCCCTGGGTGAGGACTCGTACGTCTACTCGTACGGACACCGCAACGTCCAGGGGCTCGCCTGGGACGAGGAGAAGCGGCTGTGGGCCGCGGAGTTCGGCCAGGACACCTGGGACGAGCTCAACGAGATCGTCCCGGGCGGCAACTACGGCTGGCCCGAGGTCGAGGGCAAGGGCGGCGGGGCCGGGTTCCGCGACCCGGTGGCGCAGTGGCCCACCTCGGACGCCTCGCCGAGCGGCATCGCCTACGCCCAGGGTTCGATCTGGATGGCGGGGCTGCGCGGGGAGCGGCTGTGGCGCATCCCGGTGAGCGGGGTGGACGGCGCGCCCGAGCCTCAGGCGTTCCTGCGCGGCGAGTACGGGCGGCTGCGCACGGTGGTGGCCGCGGGCGACGACCGGCTGTGGCTGATGACCAGCGAGACGGACGGCCGCGGGTCGCCCGGGGGCGCCGACGACCGGGTCCTGGAGCTGCGGGTGAGCTGACCCGCGGCCGTCAGTCCGACGGTTCGGCGGGCGGCGACGACGGTGCCGGTGGCGGTACCCGGACGGTGACCTTGCCGGAGCCGAGGTCTATCGGCCCCCGCCCCGGGTCACCGTCGCTCTGGTCCTCGCGGGTGAGTTCCAGGCGCTTGGTCTCGTCGTCGGTGTGCCTGCGTCCGGGGGCGAAGACTGCGTCGATCACGTTGAACACGGTGCCTCCTCGGGCCGGTTCTCCCCGTCAGCGTAGTCGAGCCCGCCCCGTGTCCGGGGGTGCGCGGAACGTCACCGGGCGGCGGGCCGCTCGCTGCCCGCGCCGACCGCACGGGGCGCCGGCGGGAAGGCCCCCAGCCGGTGGGCCAGGGCCGCCGCCTCGCCCCGGCCGGAGACCTGGAGCTTGCCCAGGATGTTGGAGACGTGCACGCTCGCGGTCTTCGGCGCGATGAACAGTTCCTCGGCGATCTGACGGTTGCTGCGCCCGGCGGCGACCAGCCGTAGGACGTCGCGTTCCCGGCTGGTCAGGCCGAAGGCGGTCAACGGGTCGACGGGGGCCGGGGCGGGCAGGCCGGTGAGGGACAGGCGGGCCCGCTGGGCCAGCCGCTCCACCGCTTCGCCGAGCGGGACGGTCCCCAGGTGGCGGGCGAGGGCGGCGGTCTGTCGGAGGAGTTCCGTGGCACGGGTGCGGTCGTCCTCCGCGCCGAGCAGGGCCTCGGCGAGCCGGAAGCGGACCTGCGCCAGGTCGTAGGGGCGCTCCAGCGGGCCGAAAGCGGTGACGACCTCCTGCCAGTCGGCCGGGGTGTCGGTCCCTTCGGCGCGACGGAGCTCGGCACGGACCCAGTGGTCGTGGGCCTGCCAGACCGGGGCACCGGTGGTGAGGGTGCGGGCGGCGGACCGGATGCGCGCGAGGGCCGCGGCCCGGCCCGGGCCGGCCGGTGGCAGCCCACGGGCGTCGGCCTCGACGGTGGCGGCGGCCCGCAGCAGGGGCCAGCCGTAGCGCTGGGTGCCGGGCGGGAACCCGCCGGTGATCGCGGCGTCGAGCTCCACCCGGGCGTCGAGGACCCGGCCTTCGTGCGCGGCGACCTCCAGGGCGACCGCGGCCATCGGGAGGGAGTGTTGGGGCATCGGGCCGTAGCTGCCGTACCAGCGGCGGGCCTCCGCGAGTTGACGGGTGGCCTCCGCGTCGTCCCCGCGGGCGAGCGCGAGGTGCGCGGCGTGGACGGCCGCGGAGGCGCGGGGCTTGGAACCGTAGACGGGGTGCCGGGTGCGGGCGATGGAGCAGGCGGAGTCGTCCCAGCGGCCGAGCGCGTACAGGGACTCGGCGCGGTTGCTCCAGATCCACGCCTCCGTGTCGCGCAGGCCGAGGGTGCGGGCCAGTTCGGCGCCCTCGTCGAGGAGGGCGACCGCCTCCCGGGAGCGGCCGACGCCTTCGAGTGCGGAGGGCAGGTTCACGTAGACGCGGCCGACCGCTCCCCGGCCCAGGTCCTGCGCGCTCTCCTTGACCTCGTACATCTCGGCGAGCCCGGCCTCCACGTCCCCCGCGTCGACCATGAGGCCGCCCAGGGTGAGGCGGGCGTTGAGTTCGATGTCCCGGGCGCCGACCATGCGGGCGTACTCGACGGCGCGTTCGGCGGCGGTGAGGCTGTCCGGGCCCGGCTGGTGGAGCATCAACCAGTTGGCGACCCGGGCGAGGACCTCGGCGTGCACCAGGGACGGCGGCAGACCGCTCACCAGGTCCTGGGCCGTGGCGAGTTCCTGCCAGCCGTCGCCCCGGGCGAGGGTCTGGACGAGCATGGACCGCTGCACCCAGAACCAGGCGGCGCGCAGGGCGTCGGGTTCTTCCTGGAGCAGCCGCAGGGCCCGCTTGGTGATCTTCAGCGCACGGTCACGCTCCCCGCAGAGCCGTCCGGCGACGGTGGCCTCGGCCAGTACGTCGTGATAGGTGAGGCGGGTGGTCCCGGGGGTGACGTCACAGCGCGGGGCCGACCCGACGTTGTCACCCGCGCAC
This sequence comes from Streptomyces sp. NPDC005955, assembly GCF_042871255.1. NCBI lineage: Bacteria > Bacillati > Actinomycetota > Actinomycetes > Kitasatosporales > Streptomycetaceae > Streptomyces > Streptomyces sp. NPDC005955. Next base: position 56,769 of record NZ_JBIAIF010000018.1, read on the forward strand.
AGCAGGGCGCGGACCTCCTCGGGCGTCTCGTCCCACAGTTCCATCGCCCGTTCCAGCAGCCTCAGCTGTTCGGCGTAGGCGTGGCGGTGGCGGGCCTCGGTGGAGGCTTCGAGCACGGCGGGCAGGGCCTTGGCCGGGTCGTGCGCGTGGTACCAGTAGCTGGCGAGGCGGGTGGCGCGCTCGTCGGCGGGCACCAGGGCCGGTTCGGCTTCCAGGGCCTCGGCGTAGCGCCGGTTGAGGCGGGAGCGCTCGCCGGGCAGCAGGTCGTCGCTGACCGCCTCGCGGACCAGGGAGTGCCGGAAGCGGTAGCCGTCGCCGTCGGGCGTGGGCTGGAGGATGCTGGCGCCGACCGCGGCGCGCAGTGCCTCGATGAGGTCGTCCTCGCCGAGTCGGGCGACGGCGGCGAGCAGGGCGTGGCCGATGCTGGAGCCGCCCTCGGCGACGGTCCTGACGACCCGTTGGGCGTGGTCGGGGAGCCGTTCGACCCGGACGAGGAGGAGGTCGCGCAGCGAGTCGGACAGCGGTGGGCAGCAGTCCTCGCCCGCGGCGACGGCGAGTTCCTCGACGAAGAAGGGGTTGCCGTCGGAGCGGTCGAAGATCTCGTCGACGAGGGTGGGGTCGGGTTCCGCGGCGAGGATGCCGGCCATCTGGGCACCGACCTCATCACGGCTGAAACGATTCAGTTCGATGCGGCGGATGGTGCGCAGCCGGTCGAGTTCGGCGAGCAGGGGGCGCAGCGGGTGGCGCCGGTGGATGTCGTCGGCGCGGTAGCTGGCGAGGAGGACGATCCGCCCGCGGCGCAGGGTGCGGAAGAGGTAGGCGAGGAGGTGGCGGGTGGAGGCGTCGGACCAGTGCAGGTCCTCCAGGGCGATCAGGACGGTCCGCTCGGCGGCGACCCGCTCCAGCAGGCGCGCGGTCAGCTCGAAGAGGCGCGCCATCGCCTCCTCGTCGTGGAGTCCCCCGGGGGCTTCGCCCAGTTCGGGCAGGAGCCGGGCGAGTTCTTCCTCCTGTCCGGCGGCCGCGGCGGCGAGTTCCCCGGGCAGCAGGAGGCGCAGGGCGCGCAGCGCGGTGGAGAAGGGGGCGAACGGCAGTCCCTCGGCGCCGATCTCGACGCAGCCGCCGACGGCCACGACGACGTCCCGGGCGCGGGCGGTGCGGGCGAACTCCTCGATGAGGCGGGTCTTGCCGACGCCCGCCTCGCCACCGAGGAGCAGCGCCTGGGGTTCGCCCTCCGTGGCGCGGGTGAGCGCCTCGCGGAGCACGCCGAGCTCCGCGGTCCGGCCGATGAACACGGGGCTTACTGACCTGGTCTCCACGCCACCGAGCATCGCACAGGCCGGTGACGCTCCCCCAGCGGTTATGCGTGCGCTCCGGCTCGGCGGCGGCCGGTGGCCCGGGGCCCGGTCGGGCAGGGACGGAACCGTCGGGGGGGCGGGGGGCGGCGCCCCCCCCGGGGGGGGGGGGGGGGCCCCCGGGGCCCCCCCCCGGGGGGGGGGGGGGGCCCGGGGGGGCGGGGTGGGGGGGGGGGGGGGGGGGGGGGGGGGGGGGGGGGGGGGGGGGGGGGGGGGGGGCGGGGGGGGGGGGGGGGGGGGGGCCCCCCCCCCCCCCCCGGGGAGGGTGGTGCCGGCCCGTTCGTCCCTCGTACAGGCGGGTGTCGGGCCCGGTGGGTTCATGCGGCGCGGGTGAAGCGTTCGGGCCGTTGCTCACGGGTCCCTACGGGGCCCTGCCGGCCGGCGGGTTGCTGCTCGGCGGCGGCGCGGCGTTCTCGGCGGGACCGCAGCGCCGCGCGGACGAGGCGCTGGTGGTCGGCCTCGCGGTGGAGGTCTTCGATGTGGAGTCGGTGCAGTTCGTACGCGAACATCTGGTGCCCCTCGGCTGGTCGTGGTGTCGCTTCCGCGATGCCTCCACTGTCCTGGCCCGGGGGGTGCCGGCGCATCGGGCGGATGCCGCATCTCGCCCGGTGGGGGTGCCTTAGACGGGGAGCGACCGGCTCCCGGGTGCCTTAGGCGGGCGCCGACCGCGCCGTCCGCTGCCCATCGGCCCCGCGGACGCGCCGGTGTTGTCGCACCGGCGCGTACCGTCTCGGGCCGCGTCCGGACTACGGGCTCACGCAGATCACGTAGGACTGGAAGCCGCCGCCGAGCACCGTGAAGGACGCCTGGGTCTGCCATCCGGTGGCCGGCCCGCCCTGCGTGCCCGCGGGCTTGGGGATCGGCGCGTTCTCGATGACGTTGACCGAGCCGAGCAGCCCGAAGGTGTCGAAGCCGCCGCCGGTGGCCACGTCACCGGGGAGGCAGTTGGCCGTGGACGTCACGCCCACGCCGATGAGCAGCGGGGTGGCCTGGGGACCCTTGATGACATAGGTGTTCAGCGTCGCCGGACCCTGCGGGCCCTGCGTGCCTTGGGTTCCCTGAGTTCCCTGGGGGCCCTGAGTACCGTTGGTGCCCTGGGGACCCTGGGTGCCGTTGGTCCCGTTGGTGCCCTGCGGCCCCTGAGTCCCGTTGGCGCCCTGCGGACCCTGAGTGCCGTTGGTCCCGTTCGCGCCTTGGGTGCCCTGGGGGCCCTGGGCACCATTGGTCCCGTTGGTGCCTTGGGTGCCCTGCGGACCCTGGGACCCGTTGGCACCCTGCGCACCATTGGTGCCGTTCGCGCCCTGGGTGCCCTGCGGGCCCTGAGATCCGTCAGCGCCGTTGGCACCCTGGGCGCCCTGTGCGCCCTGCGCACCGTTGGTTCCGTTGGTGCCGTTCGTTCCATTGGTGCCGTTGGTTCCGTTGGCACCCTGAGTGCCCTGGGTGCCCTGCGGTCCGGCGGCACCGTTGGCGCCCTGCGCACCTTGTGCACCGTTGGTGCCGTTGGCGCCCTGCGGGCCCTGCGGACCGTTCGTGCCGTTGGTGCCGTTCGTTCCCTGCGGGCCCTGCGGCCCGACGGCGCCGTTGGCGCCCTGCGCACCGTTGGTGCCGTTGGCACCCTGGGATCCCTGGGGGCCGGCAGAGCCGTTGGCACCCTGCGGACCCTGAGCGCCGTTGGTCCCGTTGGTGCCCTTGGGCCCCTGGGGGCCGGTAGCACCCGTGGCACCCTGCGGACCGTTGGTGCCATTGGTGCCGTTGGTGCCCTTGACCCCCTGCGGACCCTGCGGGCCGGGCACGCCCTGCGGTCCCTGCGGACCCTGCGGACCCTGGCCACCGCCACCGCCACCACCGCCGCCGCCCTGGGGGCCGCGCGCGTCCTCTCCATCGGCGGCGCGGTCCTGCCCGCTCGCCGACGCGGCACCGTTCGGCCCCGGCAGGCCCAGGCTGTGCCGAGGGCCCGAGCGCTCGACGGCGTCGGCGATGGCCACCGTGCTCGGCACGACGTTGAGAACGGCGGCCAAGGTACCTGCCGAAACCAGGGTGATCGTTCTCACCCGGCTGCGACCGATGGTTCTACGGTTCACCTGAATTCCTTTCACGAAGAAAACAAAGAGACGGGTCACGGCCGCCGCACGAGACAGCCGTTCGGCCTAACGACGCAATTGTGCGACGTTCGTAGGGGATGATGAATCGGGTCATTTTCGACAGACGTCCGGGCAGGTTGCGCACACGGCTCGCGACAGACGGAAAATGTCCCCCAATTGGAGACGCATTGCAGTGAAAGGGCTGCGGATACGGAGGGGGCCGGCCGGTAGGGGAATCCGTTGCGTGTCGGAATGGGGAGGCCGCGGGGCTTCCTCTACGGTGACCCCACGGCACGTCCTGAAAGCCGGCCCGAGCCCGCCGGCGCAGGCTCCGTCCGGGAGACCTCACGTACGGAAGGAAAGGAGGACGGGGAAGCGGGCCTGCCGCAGGCACCACGCCCCTGACCGCCCATGCGTGGAATTCTGTTGGCCGGCGGCACCGGATCGCGACTTTGGCCACTGACCCGTTCCGTTTCCAAACAGCTCCTGCCGGTGTTCGACAAACCGATGGTCTATTACCCCCTCTCCACACTCGTACTGGCGAGGGTGAGTGAAGTCCTCGTCATCACGACCCCGGAACACCAGGAGCAGTTCCGCGCACTGCTCGGCGACGGCAGTCAGCTCGGTCTGCGCATCGACTACGCGACGCAGGAGCGTCCGGAAGGAATCGCCCAGGCGTTCGTCCTGGGGGCCGATTTCATCGGGGACGAATCCGTCGCGCTGATCCTCGGCGACAACATCTTCCACGGCTCGGGACTGGGCGCCCGGCTGACGCAGGAGGGCCGGACGAGCGGCGGCCACGTCTTCGCGTACCAGGTCGCGAACCCCTCGGCCTACGGCGTGGTGGAGTTCGACGACCGCGGCAGGGCGTTGTCCATCGAGGAGAAGCCCGCCCGCCCCCGGTCCCGGTACGCCGTGCCCGGACTGTACTTCTACGACCACCGCGTCGTGGAGATGGCGCGCGGGCTGCGGCCCAGCGCCCGCGGCGAGTTGGAGATCACCGACCTCAACCGCGCCTATCTGGAGGCCGGCGAACTCCGCGTCACCCGGCTCGACCGGGGCACCGCCTGGCTGGACACCGGGACCTTCGCGTCCATGGTCCAGGCCGCGGAGTTCGTCCGGGTCGTCGAGGAGCGCCAGGGGCTCAAGATCGGCTGTGTGGAGGAGGCGGCCTGGCGGGTCGGGCTGATCGACGACGACCAGCTCCGCGCCCTGGCCCGGCCGCTCCTCACCAGCGGATACGGGCAGTACCTGATGGACCTGTTGGACCAGGACGACCGGTGTGCGTGTGCCGTCGTGGCGCCGCGGGACGGCGGATCGGCGCAGTCCGCGGCGACCGCCTGACGGACCGCCGAGACAGACGGAAGGAACGTGACGGGTGAGACCGCTGGACATCGAGGGCGCCTGGGTGGACCGACCACGGGTGTTCGCGGACCGCAGGGGCCACTTCCACGAGTGGTTCAGGGCCGACGCGTTCCGTGAGGTGACCGGGCACCCGCTGCGCCTGGAGCAGGCCAACTGCTCCCGGTCCGGCCGCGGCACGCTGCGGGGCGTCCACTACGCCGCGGTCCCGCCGGGACAGGCCAAGTACGTGACGTGCGTCAGCGGAGCGGTGCTCGACGTGGTGGTGGACCTGCGCACCGGCTCCCCGACCTTCGGCACGTGGGAGGCGGTGCGCCTCGACGACCGGGAGCACCGGGCCGTGTACCTCTCGGAGGGCCTGGGCCATGCCTTCATGGCGCTGGAGGAGGGTTCCGTCGTGGTCTACCTCTGCTCCGAAGGCTACGCACCACAACGGGAGTTCGGGATCCATCCGCTCGATCCGGAGCTGGCGATCCGGTGGCCCGACGGTCTCGCCCCGCAGCTCTCCGACAAGGACGCCGCGGCGCCCACGTTGGCGGAGGCCGAACGGCGGGGCCTGCTGCCCACCCACGAGGAGTGCCTCGCCCACCGGCGACGGCTGCGCTCCGGAGCCCGGGGAGAAGCATGCGTCTCCTCGTGACCGGCGGGGCGGGGTTCATCGGTTCGGAGTTCGTCCGCGGCCGGCTGCGGGCCGATCCGACGGCGCACGTCACCGTCCTCGACGCACTCGCCTACTGCGGGGTCGAGGAGAACCTGGCGTCCGTCGCGGACCGCCCCGGATACCGTTTCGTCCGCGGTGACGTGTGCGACCGCGAGGTGGTCGACCAGGTGATGGCGGGGCAGGACGCCGTGGTGCACTTCGCGGCCGAATCGCACGTGGACCGGTCGATCGCGGGGGCCGCGCCCTTCGTCCGCACCAATGTCGTCGGCACCCAGGTCCTGTTGGACGCGGCGCTGCGCCACCGCGTGGGCCGGTTCGTCCAGGTGTCGACGGACGAGGTGTACGGCTCGATCGGCGAGGGCTCGTGGACCGAGGAGTCGCCGCTCGCGCCCAACTCCCCGTACGCCGCGTCCAAGGGTGCGGCCGACCTCCTGGTCCTCGCCCACCACCGCACCCACGGTCTGGACGTCGTGATCACCCGGTGCACCAACAACTACGGGCCGCACCAGTTCCCCGAGAAGCTCATCCCGCTGTTCGTCACCCGGCTGCTCGACGGGCGGACCGTCCCCCTCTACGGCGACGGTCGGCACGTCCGCGACTGGCTGCACGTCTCCGACCACTGCCGCGGCATCGAACTCGCCCTGCGCGACGGGCGGCCCGGGGAGGTGTACCACATCGGCGGCGGGACCGAGCTGAGCAACCACAAGCTCACCGGGCTGCTGCTGGACGCCGTCGGCGCCGACTGGGACCGGGTCACCCCGGTGGCCGACCGCAAGGGCCACGACCTGCGCTACTCGCTGGACGACGGCAAGATCCGCGAACAGCTCGGCTACGCGCCCGAGGTCCCGTTCACGGAGGGCCTCGCGGACACGGTCGACTGGTACCGGGACCACCCCTGCTGGTGGACCCCGCTCACCGCCGGGGCGGAGCGCTCATGACGGCGGGCACGTCGTGGCTGGTGACCGGCGCGGGCGGGATGCTCGGCCGGGACGTGCGGGCGGAACTCCTCGCGACCCCGGGTGCCGAGGTGACCGGGCGGACCCGCGGCGAGCTGGACGTCACCGACCGCCGGGCCGTGCGCGCGGTCGTCGCCGCGCACCGGGTGGTCGTCAACTGCGCCGCCTGGACGGACGTGGACGGCGCCGAGGTGCACGAGGCGGCGGCGACCGCGGTCAACGGCGCGGGCGTACGGAACCTCGCACGGGTCTGCGCCGAGACGGGAGCGGTCCTGCTGCACGTCTCCACCGACTACGTCCTGGCCGGTGACGCCCGCCGGCCGTACGCCGAGGACGCGCCGACCGGGCCGCTCAACGCCTACGGCCGGGGCAAACTGCTGGGGGAGCGGGCGGTGGCCGAACTGCTCCCGTGCACCGGCTACACCGTGCGCACCGCCTGGCTCTACGGCACGCACGGGCCCAACTTCGTCGCCACGGTGCTCGGGCTCGCCCGCAACAGGGCGACCGTCGACGTGGTCGCCGACCAGTACGGCCAGCCCACCCGGTCGGCGGAGCTCGCCCGGCAACTGGTCGCGCTCGGGCGGGCCGCACTGACCGGACGGGCCCCGGCGGGCGTCTACCACGGCACGGCGGCGGGGTGCACGACCTGGTACGGGCTGGCCCGGGAGGCGTACCGGCTGAGCGGGCTCGACCCCGGGCGGGTCCGCCCCGTCGACTCGGCCGCGTTCCCGAGACCCGCCGCCCGACCGGCGTACGGGGTGCTGGGACACGAGGGGTGGACGCGTGCCGGGGTCGCCCGCCAACCGGGTTGGCGGGACCAACTGGCCGCGGCCCTGGCGACCCCCCGGTTCGCGGCGGCGGCCGCCGCGGCCCGGGCCGCGGCCCCCGCCCCCGTGGCGGGGTGAGGGCCGGGGCGCCGCCTCAGACCAACAGCGGTCCGCCGCAGCGGGTCGCGCCCTCCTTCATGGCGATGAGGTTCGCCACCACGTAGGAGATGTTGTTGGAGGAGTGCCACTCGGTCGGGAAGTACGTCACCAGACGGGAGCTCTGGAAGCGCGCCTCGATCTCGGGGACGAACGCCCGGTACTGGTCGTCCGTGTAGTACCAGAAGGAGTTCTCGTTGTAGAACGCCACGTGGGTGGGGTCCTGGTAGGCCCCGCGCCCGTCCGAGCTGGGCGTCGTGGTCAGCAGCATCCCGCCGGGCGCCAGCAGCCGGTACAGCTCGTTGATCAGCGGCACCTTCGCGGTCACGTGCTCCAGGAAGTCCACCGCGCGGATCAGGCCGACCGAGCCGTCGGGGAGGTCCAGCGGGTCGGGGAGCGTCGCCACGATGTCCACGCCCTCGCCCGGGTGCTGGTCCACGCCCAGGTAACCCGGGGGTTTGCGGTGGGCCGCGCCGAGGTCCAGGGCGAGCAGCCCGCGGCGCCGGCTCCAGGCCAGGGCGTTGGCCTCGACGTACTTGTCGTAGAGGGCGACCGTCTCCCGCTGGATGTGCGCATTGACCTCCGCGTCGCGCTGGGTGTTCTGCGCGTGCATGCGCTGGAGGTAGAGGCAGCGGTCGACGTGGTGGAAGTCGCCCACCTGGAACAGTCGGCACATCAGGTCCTGGTCGTCCAGGACCGTGCGGGTGGCGTCGTAGCCGCCGACCTTCGTGTAGGCGTCCCGGCGGAACGCCCGCACGTGGTTGGGCGCGTACCAGATGTACGAGACGTTGTGCGGCGTCGGCGCCATGGTCGTGGTGGCCAGCAGTTGCCGGCCGTCGACGAGCACCTCCTCGTACTGCCAGCCGTGCGTCTCGTTGAACCGGGAGTCGTCCCGTCCGCCGTCCTCGGTGATCTGGGCGGTGTTGCTGTAGACGAAGACGGCGTCCGGGTGCTCGGCGAACGCCTTGCCCAGTTCGGCCAGGCAGTCGCGGGCCAGCAGGTCGTCGTGGTCGAGCTCCACCAGGATCTCGCCGCGGGCGAGTTCGCAGGCCCGGCGCTTCGTCGCGCCGACGCCGCGGATGTCGTCGGCGATCTCCACGCGGACCCGGTCGTCGGGGCGCTCGGGCCGCCACCGGGCGCCGTTGTTGAGGAGGACGATCCACTCCCAGTCCTGACGGGACTGCGCCTGGAGCGTCGCCAGGCACTCGTCCAGGAAGCGGGGCCGGTGGCTGGGGGTGAAGACGGAGAACTCGGGTGTCGCGGTCGGCGTCATCTGCGGCTACCTGCCTAGGTCTCGGGGTTCGCGGCGGCATCGCTCTCGTCGGGTGAGGGGTGCGGGGCGACCGGCTCCCGGAAGGACCGCGGCACGGGGGGTGCAGCGCCGGGACGCGTTCGACCACACGTCCAGAATCTTCCCACTCGTCACCGTTCGGGAGGATTGAGGATGCGGCGGTCAAGGTAGCGACGCGCCCGCCGCTTCGTCACCTCTCAGCGGGCCGGGCCTCCCGTAGACCACTCGAACGTACGCAGAGCCCACCCCTGTTCGCCCCCGACCCCGGCCGACGGGACCGCCGAGATGACTGCCCGTCAGCTCTCGTGCGTGGAGGCGCGGACGACCAGCTGAGGGGGGAACCGTTCGATCCGCTCGGCCCGTTCGCGGCCCGGCGCCTGAAGCAGCGTCAGCCCGCGTTCGGCCATGACGGACAGCGGGTGCCGGATGGACGTGATGGGCGGGTCGAGGAGCTTGAGCATCTCGGTGTCGTCGAATCCGGTGACGGCGATCTGCCGGGGCACGGCGACCGAGGAACGGTGCAGCGTGCTCACGAGTCCCACGGCGAGGACGTCCGCTCCGCAGACCACCGCGTCGACGCTGTCGCGCTGTTCGATGATGCGGCGGGCCGCCGTCCGACCGGCACCGGTGGTGAAGTCGGGCAGCAGGATGGTGGGGGCGTCGGGCCCCTGCGCCTCGGTGAAGGCCGCCACCCGTTCGGCGCCCGAGGAGGACGCCTGGTCGGCGACGAGCGCGATCCGGTGCCGGCCGATGCCCTCCAGATGGTCGACGAGGAGCCGGACCGCCGCGGCGTTGTCGAGGGTGACCGCGACGGTGCCGGAACCCTTGGCCCACCGGTCGAAGAGGACCACCGGACGCCGTCGGGCGGCGTCCCGGATGGCGGGTCCGGAGGCGCCGGCCGACACCGGGACGACGAACAGGCCGTCCACCCGGCCGCTGAGCAGGGTGTCGATCTGCTCGGCCTCGATCGCGGTGTCGTTCGCCGCGTCGGAGACGACCAGCGTGCCGCCCACGGCGCGCACCTGTCGGGCGATGGCGTCGGCGAGTTGGACGAAGTAGGGGTTGGCGAGCGAGGGGAGGACCACGCCGATGGTGCCGGTCTCGCCGGTGCGCAGCGCCCGGGCCGAGTGGTTGGGCTGGTAGCCGAGCCGGTTCGCGGCCTCCTCGACACGGCGCGCGAGCTCGGGATCGACGTTGCGCGGGGTGCCGGCGAGGACGCGTGACGCCGTCGCACGGGAGACGCCGGCGGCCTCGGCCACGTCGATGAGTCGGGGCGCTGTCACGTAAGTGTTCCCTCTCGGTCGGTGGGGGGGGCGCCACGGCGGCGGGGCGAACGGGCACGACGAGGCTACTTGACGCCACGGGTGCGCTGGTACAGCATGTCGGAAATCGATCTCCCAGGATCCCAAGGAGGGCAAATGTCGCCCATCACCGTCGTTGGTTCGGTGAACCGCGACTTCGTCCTGACCGTCAAGGACCTGCCGCACCCCGGCGAGACCGTGCTCGCACGGCGCTTCGTGGAGGGGGTCGGCGGCAAGGGCGCCAACCAGGCCGTCGCCGCCGCCCGCCTCGGCTCGCGGGTGCGGCTCGTCGCCAGGGTCGGTGCGGACGCGGACGTCATCCTCGACGCGCTCGGGTCCGAAGGAGTGGACGTCGACGCCGTGCGGTCGGACGGGCGGACCACGACCGGGATCGCCGCCGTGGTCGTCGACGACGCCGGCGAGAACACCATCGTCGTGAACCCGGGGGCCAACGCGGAACTCGGCGTCCAGGACCTGCCGGCCCAGCTCGTCCGGTCGGCGGGAGAGATCGTCCTCGTCCAGAACGAGGTCCCGTCCGAGGTGGTCGCGGCGGCGGTGCTCCGGGCCGGCGAACAGGGCGGGGTCGTCATCCTCAACCCCGCCCCGGCCCGGCCGATCGACATGCGGGTACTGGCCGCCGTCGACGTCCTCGTCCCCAACCTCGGCGAGCTCGCCTCGCTCCTCGACACCGACCGGCCCACCACCGTCGACGGGGTGCGGACCCTGCTGGAGCGCGCCGCGCTCCCCTGCCGGGCCGTCGTGGTGACGATCGGCGCGGACGGCGCCGTCCTGAAGGAGGCGCACAGCCCGCACACCACCCACGTCCCCGCGCCGACGGTGGACGCGGTCGACACCGTGGGCGCCGGCGACACCTTCTGCGGCGCCCTCGCGGACGCGCTCGGACGCGGCGTCGAGCTGCCGGCCGCGGTCGAACGGGCCGTGCACGCGGCCTCGTACGCCGCCACCGGCCTCGGTGCCCAGACCTCCATGCCGTACGCATCCCAGCTCGACGCACCTGCGGTCACTTCCGTTCCCTGAACCCCGCGGGTCACCCACCAGCACTACGGAGAACCACCCATGAGGAACCTCAAGATCGGCGTGTTCGAGAACGCGCAGACCAATGCGAGTGGCACGGCCACCTGGCGTCACCCCGACAGCCGGCGGCACGAGTTCGACACCCTCGACTACTGGCGCGACCTCGCCGCCGTGTGCGAGGACGCCAAGCTGGACTTCCTGTTCCTCGCCGACGCGTGGGGCTGGTCCGAGATCGACGGCGTGCGCCCGCCCATCGCGACGGAGGAGACCCTCGACCTCCCGCGGCTCGACCCGGTCGTGGTGGCGTCCGCACTGCTGTCCACGACGACCCACCTGGGCCTCGTCATGACCGGCTCGGTCCTCGTGGAACCCCCGTACGCGTTCGCCCGCCGCATGGCCACGCTCGACCAGCTCTCCGGCGGTCGCATCGGCTGGAACGTCGTGACGACCGGCACCGCCGACACCGCGGTCAAGGCGTTCGGCATGGAGATGGTGGCCCACGACGACCGCTACCGGATGGCCGAGGACTTCCTCGAACTCGTCTACAAGTACTGGGAGGGGGCCTGGGAGCCGGACGCGCTGGAGAAGGACAAGGAGGGACGGTTCGCCGACCCCGCCAAGGTGCACCTCATCACCCACGAGGGCCCGTACTTCCGCTCGCAGGGCTACGGCAACACCGCGCGTTCCCCGCAGGGCACGCCCGTCCTGTTCCAGGCCGGGGCCTCGCCCGCCGGGCGCCGGGTCGGCGGCCGGCACGGCGAGTGCATGTTCGTGGGCAGCGGCTCGATCCCGCAGCTCGCCGGGCACACGGCGTCCATCCGCGAGGAGGCCGTCAAGGCGGGTCGCCGGGCCGACCAGGTGAAGGTCATGTCGGCGTTCTCCTGTGTCGTCGGTGCCACCACCTCCGACGCGGAGCGGCGCTACCAGCGCATCCTGGACGCCCAGCGCCCCGAGGTGACCGTGGCCAGCTACGCCATGTTCACCGGGCTCGACCTGTCGTCCTACGCGCCCGAGACGCCCATGGCGAGCCTGTCCACCGAGATGTCGCAGACCCAGGTGGCCCGCTTCGCCGACAAGACGGTCGGTGACGTCCTCGCCGACTGGCACACCCACGGGGTCGGAGCGCGACCCGTCGTCGGCACGGCCGAGGAGATCGCCGACGAGATCTGCTCGCTCGCCGAGGGCGCCGACCTCGACGGGTTCCTGCTGTCCCCGACGGTCCAGCCCACCTCGACCACGGACTTCGTCGAGTCGGTGCTGCCGATCCTGCGGGCCCGCGGGGTCTTCCGCGGGGAGTACACGGAGGGCGAGAGCCTGCGCGAGCGGCTCACCGGGGCGTCCGACCGGGCGCTGCCGGACAGCCACCCCGCGGCACGCTTCCGGCACTGAGCACCGCACGCACGAACGAGAGGATGTCGAAGACCATGGCCACGTCTACTCACCACCCGCTCGGGACGTCCGCGTCGCCGACGGAACTGGACGGGGCGGCGCTGCGACGGGCGTTCGGGGCCTACCCGACCGGTGTCGTCGCGATCGGCGCGCTGCACGGCACCGAACCGGTCGGGTTCGCGGCGAACTCGTTCGTCTCGATCTCGCTCGACCCGCCCCTGGCCGCGGTCAGCGTGGCCCGCACCTCGACCACCTGGCCGCGGCTCGCCCAGGCGCCGGTCCTGGGGCTGAGCGTGCTCAGCAACGGGCAGGGCACGCTGTGCCGACGGCTGGCCTCCCGGGAGGGCAACCGCTTCAACGGCGTCTCCTGGCGGGCCACGTCCGAGGGCGCCGTGCTGATCGAGGACGCCGCGCTCTGGCTGACGGCCCGGGTGCGCGCGACCTACGACGGCGGTGACCACGAGATCGTGCTCGTGGAACTGTTGACGGCCGAGTTGTTCCCCGGGGTGGAACCGCTCGTCTTCCACACCAGCCAGTTCCGTGAGCTCGTCCCCCATGAATGACGTCCGGGCGGTCCGCGCACCCCTCACGGGTGAGGTGGTGCACGGTGCCGGTCGGGGCCGTGGGCTCGGGTTCCCCACCGCGAACCTCGCGGCCGATCCCGGCTCGTCCGTCCCACCGCCCGCGATCTACAGCGGCTGGGTCGTACGCCACTCGACCGGCGCCGTCCACCGCGGCACCATCAGCATCGGGTCGAACCCGACCTTCTGCGACACCACGGACGTGCACGTCGAGGTCCACTGCCACGACGTGTCGGACGACTTCTACGGCGAGCGCATCGGACTGTGGTTCGTGGCACGCATCCGCGACACCGTGAAGTTCGCGTCCACCGACGACCTGGTGCGCGCCGCCCACCTGGACGTCCTGCGGTCGGAGGCACTGCTCGCCTCCGACCGCGGGCGCCGCGTCCTCACCGGCGCACTCGCCGCGGACGCAGAGACCGCCTCCGTCTGAGGCACCCCGCTCCACCCGGAGTCGGCGGCGCACACCGCCGTACTCCCCCGCTCCACGACCGGCCCGGTCCGGGCCCCACTCCCCCACACCCTGATTGGCTCAAGAACGAACAAAGGTGTGAGTAATGAGCGCATTTCAGTGGTTGAACGAACAGTTCAGCTTCTTCGGCCTGGATGTCTACTGGTCCGATTTCCTCGGCAACATCCTGGCGCTCGCGACGGTCTTCCTGGCGCTGAGGCGCTTGCTCATCGCCTGGCCGGTGCAGATCCTCGGGTCGGTGCTCCTGCTGATCGCCAGCTTGAACGTGGACCTCGGAGGAAACGCCGCGCGGCAAGTGGTGATCATAGCATCGGCCACCTGGGGCTGGGCGACGTGGCGGCGCAGCCGGGAGAAGGAGGGCGCGATCAACGTCCGCTGGGCTTCCTGGCGGGAACGCATCGTGCTGCTCGTCGTGATGGTCGTCGGAACGTTCGCGTTCGCCGCCCTGCTCAAGGCGACCGAAGCGTCCTTCTACCCCGGCGCTCCGTGGTGGATGGTCCTCGCTGACGCCTGGATCTTCGTCGGCTCGATCCTGGCGATGTACTCGCAGGCCCGGCGGTACGTGGAGTTCTGGTTCGCCTGGCTGGCCGTCGACCTCGTCGGGGTGCCCCTGGCGATCCACTCCGAGCTGTACTTCTCCGGCATCGTCTACGCCATCTTCTTCGTGATGGTCGTCATCGGCATCCGCGACTGGGCGGGCCGCAGCACGAACCAGGAGATCGTCTCGCCGCTCGAACCCGCCGTCGTCGTGGAGGGCCGCAGCGACCTGGAGGGCCGCGAAGGCGAGGGCGCCCGCAACGGCACCGCACCGGCCACCGGGTCGCACTCCCCCGCGTCGGGGACGGGAACGGCGAGCGGGCCAGGGGCCGCCGGCTGACCGACGCGCCCCCGTGGGTGCGGCCACCACCGAAGACACCCGTCGGGGGGGGGCCCCGGGGGGGCCCCCCCCCCCGGGGGGGGGGGGGGGGGGGGGGGGGGGGGGGGGGGGGCGGGGGGCCCGGGGCAACCCCAGCGGTAGTGGGGGTTAATTGCG
>NZ_JBIAIF010000018.1:71215-149244 GCF_042871255.1 Streptomyces sp. NPDC005955
CGGCCCCCGGGGGGGCGCCCCCCGGGGGGGGGGGGGCCCCCGGGGGGGGGGGGGGGGCCCGCGGGCCCCCCCCCCCCCCCCGGGGGGGGCCCCCCCCCCCCACCCCCCCGGGGGGGGGGGCCCCGGGGCGGCCCCCCCCCGACGGGTGTCTTCGACCGTGCGTGCGTTGGGGGTGAGGGTCAGGTGGCCGAGGGCAACCCGAGGAGGACGTCGGTGTACTTGGCGACGGCGAGCAGCAGGCCCACGAGGCCCAGAGCGACTCCCGCCCAGGCCACGGACTTGATCCACGGCGCCGGCTCCGAGCCGGGGGCGCTGAAGGCGGGGCGGGCCAGGGTGAACGCACCGATCAGCAGGGCGGCGAGGGCGAAGGCGCCGCCGACCAGGGCGGCGGCCTGCCAGGCGTCCCCGTACACGCCCTGGATCTGGGCGGCGACGTCACCGCCGCCGGAGGAGGACGCCTCCAGCTGACCGATGAGCGACTGCCGGGCGGAGGCCACGGAACCGAGCCAACCGCCGCTGAGGCCGACCACGCCGAGGGTCGCCGAGAGGACCGCCGCGGCCCCCGCGCCGACGCCCGAGGAGACCTTGGCCACCGGGGCGTCGAGGTCGTCCAGATCCGCGCCGTCCGCGCCGGCCGGGTCCGCGTCGGTGAGGGCGTCCTCGGCCCCGTCACCCTTGGCGGCGGTGTCCCCCGGTGTGCCGGTGGACCCCTCGGCGGGGCGGTCGGCGCCGGATTCCTGCGCGCCGGCTCCCTTCGCGGCGGCCGGGTCCGCTCCGGTGACGGTGTCCGCGTCGGTGCCCGCGGCGGCGGTCTTGTCGGTCTGTGTTGCCATGGGGGCACCGTACGGACGCCGTCTGAGAGGTTCCTTAACGACACGCCACCCGGCCCCCCAGGTCAGCCGCCCTGCTCCGGGCCGCGCCACTCGGGCGCCAGCACGGACCACACCTCCATGTCGTGGCGCACGCCCCGGTACGGGTAGCTCTCCCGCAGCACCCCGTCGACCCGCATGCCGAGCCGTTCGGCGACCCGGCGGCTGGGCTCGTTGGCGGTGGAGGTGACCCACTCGGCGCGGTGCATGCCGCGCTCCCCGAACGCCCAGTCCAGCAGGACGCGGGCGCCCCGGGTGACCAGGCCGCGGCCGGCGGCGGCGGGTTCGAGCCAGCAACCGATCTCGCAGTTGCCGCTGTCGGCGTCGAAGATCCGGAAGAGGAGTCCGCCGACGAGGGTGCCGTCCAGCCAGATGCCGTGCAGGCTGCCGTTGTCCACGGCGCGCTTGTCCGCGTACGCCTGGAGCACGGCCCGGGCCCCGGCGACGTCGTGGGCGTTGGTGCCGAAGGCGACGTACCGGCTGATGAAGTCGCGTCCGCGGTCGAGGTGGGCCAGGAACTCCTCGGCGTGCCAGGGCTCCAGGGGGCGCAGTTCGGCCCCGTCGTCACCGAGCGTCCTCGCGTACATGGCTGCTTCCTCCGGGGTTCCGGCTCGTCCCTGGTGCGGGACGGCGTGCGGCGGGGCGGCCACGGTCACAGGTCCGCGCCCGCGTGGGTCTCCTGCGGTGCGTGGTCCACGCGCCGCCCGGGAATCCTCGCACGTCCGTGCGGGTGGTCGGGGCGGCACTCCGGCGGCTCGATGCTGATGCGGGGCAGGACGCGGTCCAGGGAGCGGGGCAGCCACCAGTTGGCGCCGCCGAGCAGGTGCATCAGGGCGGGGACCAGCAGGGTGCGCAGCACGAAGGCGTCGAGGGCGACCGCCGCGGCGAGCGCGATGCCGAACATGGCGATGACCCGGTCCCCGCTGAGCACGAAGGCCAGGAACACCGCGATCATGATCACGGCAGCCGAGTTGATCACGCGGCTGGTCTCGGCGAGGCCGACGCGCACGGCCCGGCGGTTGTCCCCGGTCGCCAACCACTCCTCGTACATCCGGCTCACCAGGAAGACCTGGTAGTCCATGGACAGGCCGAAGAGCACCGAGACCATGATGACCGGCAGGAACGGTTCGATGGGCCCGGCCCGGCCGAGGCCCAGCAGTTCGCTGCCCCACCCCCACTGGAAGACGGCGACGACCACGCCGAAGGCGCCCGCGACGGCGAGCACGTTCATGACGGCGGCCTTCACCGGGATGCCGATCGAGCGGAAGGCCAACAGCAGCAGGACGCAGCCGAGGGCGATGACGACGCCGACGAAGAGCGGGAGTTTGCCGACGATGAGTTCGGCGAAGTCGTCGTACCCGGCGGTGACCCCGCCGACCTGCACGTCCAGTGCGGTGCCCCGCTCGGCGGCGGGCAGCACCTCGGTGCGCAGCCGGTCGACGAGTGCGCTGGTCCGCTCGGACTGCGGGGCGGAGCCGGGGACGAGGGTGAGCACGGCGGTGTCCCCGGCCGCGTTGTGGGTGACCGGGCCGACCGAGGCGACGTTCTCGGTGCCGCGCAGGGTGGCCGCGAGTGCGTCGAGGGCGGCCCGGTCCGCTGCGCCCGCCCCGTCCGGGCCGTCGGCTCCGCGGACCTCGGTGACCAGGGTGAGGGGGCCGTTGACACCGGGCCCGAAACCGCCGGCCAGCAGGTCGTACGCCTGCCGGGTGGTGGAGCCCTTCGGGTTGTTGCCCTGGTCGGAGGTGCCGAGGTGGAGGGAGAGGGCGGGCAGCGCCAGCACGGTGACGGCGACCAGGGCGAGGGCGCCGAGCAGCTTGGGGTGCCGTTCCACGAAGGCGGACCACCGGGCGGCCGGTCCGCTGGGCGGGGTGCCCGTCGCCAGTTCGGGCCCCTGTTCGGCGAGGCGGCGGCGTTCCCGGCGGCTGAGGGCGCGCGGACCGATCCAGGACAGCAGCGCGGGCAGCAGGGTGACCGAGGCGGCGACGGTGAGGACCACGGTCAGGGACGCCGCGATGGCGACTCCGTTGAGGAACCCGAGGCGCAGGACGAGCATGCCGAGGAGGGCGATGCAGACGGTGGCGCCCGCGAACACCACGGCGCGACCGGTGGTGGCGACGGCCTGCTCGGCGGCCCGGGCGACCGACAGTCCGCGCCGCAGGCCCTGGCGGTGGCGGGTGACGATGAACAGGGCGTAGTCGATGCCGACGCCGAGGCCGATGAGCATGCCGAGCATCGGGGCGAAGTCGGCGACGGTCATGGCGTGCCCGAGCAGCACGGTCCCGGCGTAGGCGGTGCCGACACTGACCAGGGCGGTCGCTATCGGGAGCAGGGAAGCGGCCAGGGAGCCGAAGACGAGGAAGAGCACCACGGCGGCGACGGCGACGCCCACGGCTTCCGCGAGGTGGCCGCCGAGCGGTTCGGTGAGGGCGATGGCGCTGCCGCCGAGGGCGACGGTGAGCTCGTCGGTGGCGGCGGGCGTCGCGAGGTCCACGACGGCCCGGGCGTCGGCGGCGGTCAGCTCGCCCACGGGCCGGTCGAAGGTGACGGTGGCGTAGGCGGTGCGGCCGTCGGCGCTGATCCGGTCGGCGGCCGGGGTGCCCGCGTCGCCCTCGGCACCGGTACGGGGAGGGGCGTACGGCCCGGCGACCGCGGCCACGGCCGGCAGCTCGGCGACCTCCCCGAGCACCCGGCTCATGGTCCGTTCGACCTCGGCGGCCCGCACGGTGCCGTGTTCGGTGTGCCAGACGATGGTGTTGCTGTCGCCGCCCGAGCCCGGGAAGCCGCGGGCGAGGAGTTCGGTGGCCCGACCGGACTCGGTGCCGGGCACCTCGTAGTCGTTGGAGTACGCGGAACCCGTCAGCGCCGCGGCAGTGGCGGTGCCGCCGAGGGTGGCCAGCCAGATGAGGACGGCGACCAGGCGGTGCCTGACGCACCAGCGCGCGAGTGCTGCCACCGCTGAACTCCCAGGGTGCTTCGTCGGGTCTTCATCGGGAACAGCCGGTACCCCGGTGGGGCCGCACGGCCCGAAGGAGAATCACGAAGAATCTCGGAGAATGCCTCGGAACCGCCCGCAAAGAACGCATGAACAAGCTGATGCCACTCTTGCAGGCTTAAGAGATCGTTTGACCGGTTCGTGGTTCTCCTCACACCGGTTCGCGGCCCCCGGAGACCGCAGCGGCCCGGGCGCCCCTGCGTGCGCCGTGCACCGGGCTCCGGTCTCCGGGCTCCGGGCACGACGAAGGGGGCGGTGACCGGACCCCGGTCACCGCCCCCCGCGCGTACTACGGGGACGTCAGCCCTCGACCCCGAGCCGGGCGAGGATCAGCTCCTTGACCCGGGCCGCGTCGGCCTGGCCCCGGGTGGCCTTCATGACCGCGCCCACCAGGGCACCCGCCGCGGCGACCTTGCCGCCACGGATCTTGTCCGCGACGCCCGGGTTCTGGGCGATGGCCTCGTCGACGGCGGTGGTCAGCGCACCCTCGTCGGAGACGACCTTGAGGCCCCGCTTCTCCACGACCTCGTCGGGGGTGCCCTCGCCCGCGAGGACGCCCTCGATGACCTGCCGGGCGAGCTTGTCGTTGAGGTCGCCGGACGCGACGAGCGCGGCGACCCGGGCGACCTGCGCCGCAGTGATCGGCAGGGTGTCCAGGGCGGCGCCGGACTCGTTGGCGTTGCGCGCCAGCTCGCCCATCCACCACTTGCGGGCGGCGGTCGAGTCGGCCCCCTCCTCGATGGTGGCGGCGATCAGGTCGACGGCACCGGCGTTGAGGATCGACTGCATGTCGTGCTCGGTGACGCCCCACTCCTCGCGCAGCCGGTTGCGGCGCGCCCGCGGCAGCTCCGGCAGTCCGGCGCGCAGCTCCTCGACCCACTCCCGGGACGGGGCCACCGGCACCAGGTCGGGCTCGGGGAAGTACCGGTAGTCCTCGGCCTCCTCCTTGACCCGGCCCGAGGTGGTGGAACCGGTGTCCTCGTGGAAGTGGCGGGTCTCCTGGATGATGGTGCCGCCCTCGTTCAGGACGGCCGCGTGCCGCTGGATCTCGAAGCGGGCGGCCCGCTCGACGGACCGCAGCGAGTTGACGTTCTTGGTCTCGCTGCGGGTGCCGAACTTCTCCCGGCCGTGCGGACGCAGCGACAGGTTGACGTCGCAGCGCATCTGGCCCATCTCCATCCGGGCCTCCGACACGCCGAGCGCCCGGATCAGCTCGCGCAGCTCGGCGACGTACGCCTTGGCGACCTCGGGGGCCCGCTCACCGGCACCGACAATCGGCTTGGTGACGATCTCGATGAGGGGGATGCCGGCCCGGTTGTAGTCGAGCAGCGAGTGGGAGGCGCCGTGGATGCGGCCGGTGGCACCGCCGACGTGGGTCGACTTGCCGGTGTCCTCCTCCATGTGGGCGCGCTCGATCTCCACGCGGAAGACCTCGCCGTCCTCCAGCTGGACGTCCAGGTAGCCGTTGAAGGCGATCGGCTCGTCGTACTGGGAGGTCTGGAAGTTCTTCGGCATGTCCGGATAGAAGTAGTTCTTCCGGGCGAAGCGGCACCACTCGGCGATCTCGCAGTGCAGCGCGAGACCGATCTTGATGGCGGACTCGACGCCGATCGCGTTGACGACCGGGAGCGAGCCCGGCATGCCGAGGCAGGTCGGACAGGTCTGCGTGTTGGGGTCCGCGCCCAACTCCGTGGAGCAGCCGCAGAACATCTTGGTCCTGGTGCCCAGCTCGACATGGACCTCCAGGCCCATGACGGGGTCGTACGACGCGAGCGCGTCCTCGTACGACACCAGGTCGGTCGTGACAGTCACGGTGAAACTTCCCTCTCAGCCCAGCAGGACGTCGTCGTCACCGAGGCGCTTGAGCTCCCGGTAGAGGATCGCGAGTCCGGTGACGATGGCGGCGGCGGACACGGCGGCGTCGACCAGCCGCAGCGTGTCGTGCTCGGAGCGGGCCTTGCGGGCCTGCTTGACGATGCTGACGGCGCCGAAGGCCGTCGTGGCCATGGACAGGTACGTGCCCGACTTCGACTTCTTGAAGCCCTTGGCCTTGGTCAGTGCGCTCACAGCGACGGTGCCTCCTCAAGCAGCGGATGACCCCAGCGTTCCACGAACGCGGCCTCGACGGCGGCACCGACCTTGTAGAGCCGGTCGTCCTGCATCGCCGGGGCGATGATCTGGAGGCCCACCGGCAGGCCGTCCTCCGGGGCGAGACCGCAGGGCAGCGACATGGCCGCGTTGCCCGCCAGGTTGGTCGGGATGGTGCACAGGTCGGCGAGGTACATCGCCATCGGGTCGTCGGCCCGCTCACCGATCGGGAACGCGGTCGTCGGGGTCGTGGGCGACACGATCACGTCGACCTGCTCGAACGCCTTCTCGAAGTCCCGGGTGATCAGGGTGCGGACCTTCTGGGCGCTGCCGTAGTACGCGTCGTAGTAGCCGGAGCTGAGCGCGTACGTGCCGAGCATGATGCGGCGCTTGACCTCGTCGCCGAAGCCCGCGTCACGGGTGACCGCCGTGACCTCCTCCGCCGACCGGGTGCCGTCGTCGCCGACCCGCAGGCCGTAGCGCATGGCGTCGAACCGGGCGAGGTTGCTGGAGCACTCGGAGGGCGCGATCAGGTAGTACGCCGACAGCGCCAGGTCGAAGGACGGACAGTCCAGCTCGACGATCTCGGCGCCGAGCTCCCTCAGCAGCTCCACCGACTCGTCGAAGCGCTGCACCACGCCGGCCTGGTAGCCCTCGCCGCGGAACTGCTTGACGACGCCGACCCGCATGCCCGTCACGGAACCGTTGCGGGCGGCCTCCACGACCGGGGGCACCGGGGCGTCGATGGACGTGGAGTCCAGGGGGTCGTGACCGCCGATGACCTCGTGCAGCAGGGCCGCGTCGAGGACGGTGCGCGCGCAGGGGCCGCCCTGGTCCAGCGAGCTGGAGAAGGCGACCATGCCGTAGCGGGAGACCCCGCCGTACGTCGGCTTCACGCCGACGGTGCCGGTGACCGCGGCGGGCTGGCGGATCGAACCGCCGGTGTCCGTGCCGATCGCCAGCGGCGCCTGGTAGGAGGCGAGGGCCGCCGAGGAGCCGCCGCCGGAGCCGCCCGGGATGCGGGTCAGGTCCCACGGGTTGCCGGTCGGACCGTACGCGCTGTTCTCCGTCGAGGACCCCATGGCGAACTCGTCCATGTTGGTCTTGCCGAGGATGACGACGTCGGCGGCCTTCAGCTTCTTGGTGAGGGTCGCGTCGTACGGGGGGATCCAGCCTTCGAGGATCTTGGAACCGACGGTGGTCGGGATGCCCTCGGTGGTGAAGATGTCCTTCAGGGCGAGCGGAACGCCCGCGAGCGGTCCCAGCTCCTCGCCGGCGGCGCGCTTGGCGTCCACCGCGCGGGCCTGGGCGAGGGCGCCCTCGCGGTCCACGTGCAGGAACGCGTGGACCTTCTCGTCGACGGCCTCGATCCGGGCCAGGTGGGCCTCGGTGACCTCGACGGCGGTGAGCTCGCCGGAGGCGATGCGCGCCGCGGTCTCGGCGGCGGTCAGCCTGATGATGCTGTTCGTGTCGGCCATGGCGATCAGTCCTCCCCCAGGATCTGCGGGACCTTGAAGCGCTGCTGTTCCTGGGCGGGGGCGCCGGAGAGCGCCTGCGCGGAGGTGAGCGACGGTCGGACCTCGTCCGCGCGCATGACGTTCGTCAGGGGCAGCGGGTGGGAGGTCGGTGGAACGTCCTGGTCGGCGACCTCGGCGACGCGGGCTACCGCGCCGATGATGTCGTCGAGCTGACCGGCGAAGTGATCGAGTTCTTCGCTCTTCAGGTCCAGGCGTGCCAGCCGAGCGAGGTGAGCGACCTCCTCGCGCGTGATGCCAGGCATGCAGCGATCCTCAAGGTGAGTGGTGGGTTTTGGCCCCAATCCTATGGGGCCCGGCCCACTCTCCGCGCAACCCCTCGGACGGGACCCACCAGCACCCCCGCTCCAGGCCCTCCTCTTGTGTACGAGCGCGGTGGCCGCCCTCCGTCTCCCCGGGTGTGCGGTGCGCACCCCACACCCGGTCGGATGCCGGGCCGGGGCCGGCCTTCCCGTGCGGGTGGTGGCGATTCCGGGGGCCGCAGGGTGCTACTCCCTCCGGTGCGGGACGGTCACGGTTCGGGAACGCCTCGAACGGGCAACCGAGGGGCAGACGCGGCAACCGAGACCACGACCGGGGGTGGTCGACCCGCCCCCGGGTGGGCCACGGAGTCCGTAGAGCGTCAGGAGACGGGGGGCACCATGGCCTGGGACGAGTGGGAAGAGCTCAAGACACAAGCGGCACAGCGGCATTCGACACAGATGCAGCTCAACCAGTATCCCGCCGAGAGCGGGACCAACGAGGGCGGTGGACAAGGAGCCGCGGGCGACGGGCTCCGCGTCACTCACAGCTCGCTCAACGGCAATGCGAACTACCTCATCGAGTTGTCAGGACTTCTCTACCAGGGACGGCCGGACGGCGATCTCTGCACGATGGCACGTGCGCCGCGCTCGCACCCGGACGTCGCGGCCCAGGTCGATCGGTTCGCGCGTTTCGCCGACGACCAGTACCAAGACGTGACATCGCTCCTCGCCGCGTTGTCCACCCGGCTCAGGGAAGCGAACGGCACCTTCGTGGACTACGACGGCGCGGTGGCCGAGGGCATGATGAACGCCGTCCTCGAGCTGGGCCGGTACACGGCCCCGGAAGACAGGTGAGCCCCTTGGCCTACACCTATCGGGAGGACGTCAGGTTCCTCGAGGAATGCAACCCCGCGCTCGTGGAGCGCAACGCGTTGGAGTTCAAGCGGCTGCGTGACCTGCTGCTCGATGTCGAGCCCGGGGCGAAGCGAGCCGCGACCCACACGCAGTGGGTGAGCGAGAACCGCACGCCCTACGACAACAGGCTCCGTGAGGCACGCGACCTGATCACCCACCTGGCCGAGGGCTACGACAAGGCGCAGAGCGCACTCCTGCATTACGCGGCGGCGCTGGAGACGGCGAAGTCCCACTACACGGACGGCAGATCAGCGGAACAGCGGTTGGCCGGCCTAGTGTCCCGGGTCGCGGACGCCATGACCCGCGAGGCGCAGGAGGCCGGGACCATGCGCCAGTGGGAGGACCTACGGGGTACGACCGGATTCCTCGACTGGGCCGCCGAGCTCACCGTGGACATCGACGACATCAAGGACGAGGCGAACCGCGCCCACGGCCAGGCCAGTGCGGCGTACCACCGCGCTCTGGAGACGGAGAGCGAGGCGCGAAGCACGTGCACCGCGGCCTTGGACAAGGCGTACGAGGCCCTGCCCGACTTCCGCGGTGGCGACTTCGTTGACGCGAAGAGCCTGCTGGGGTCCATACCCGCGCTCCGGTCCGAGGCCGCCGAAGCCGGGAACGACACCCTCACCCACCTGCCGGGGAGGAGCACCAAGGCGGAGTTCACCACACCGGTGGGAGGGGCCGACGTATCGCCGTCCCTCATGGACATCCGGATGCGCCTCACGGAACTGCCCGAAGCCACCGACGCGTACTGGGCCGTGCCGAGGAACGCGGAAGAACGTCGTGAGTGGATCGCGGCGAACAAGGACGTCATCTCCGCGGCGGCCCAACGCTCCGGCCTGCCTCCCGACATGGTGGCCGGGATCGCCTGGCAGGAGGTGGGCGGCCAGTGGGGTTGGATGGACGACGGGGTCGACACCGTCCGCGAGCTGGCCGAGAACGGCTGGTTGTCGGTCACTCCGGAGAACCTGCCTTCGCGGCTCGGCGGCGCACCGGACGAGACGTCCTTCGGCCCCATCGCCATCCAGGTGCGAAGAGCCGCCGAGGTGCTCGGCTACGACCCGGCCAACCTCACGGAGGGGCAACGGGACACCATCGAGGCAGCGCTCCAAGAGCCCGGGCAGAACATCTTCATCGCCTCCGAGTACCTGGCCATGCTCAAGGAGGAGAGCGGGTTCGCCGACGTACCGGCGGACGAGTTGACGCGCGAACAGCGCCAGGAACTCGCTGCCCGCTACAACGGCGGACCCTACTGGCAGGACGACAAGGCACAGGCATACGGTCGTGGCTTCGACGAGAACCTGGACGATGCGAGGAGTGCCCTGAAGTGACCGGCCTGCTGCGAGGGCCGTGGGGACCGGTCCTCGTCCTCGCGAACCTCTTGAACGCCTACGTCGCCTACGGCGCCCTCGCGACACAGCCGCAGGGGGCTTGGGACGAACAGACGCTGACCGGTATCGAGTTCGCGTCCGCCCTCCTGATCGTGCTCGGCGTCACGACCACGCTGCTCGCCCTGTTCCCGGTGCGGCGTCGGACCCTGAGCCACTGGTGGCTGGCGCCGTCACTGGCGTTCCTGGCGATGGGCGCAGCACGCTGGGCCTACGTCGTCCACACCTACCCGCAGGGCGGATGACCGGCGGTCCGCACAGACCCCAGGGCGGTGGAAACCACCGGACCTCCTTGTACGAGCGCGGTGGCCGCCCTCCGTCTATCCGGGTGTGCGGTGCGCACCCCACACCCGGTCGGATGCCGGGCCGGGGCCGGCCTTCCCGTGCGGGTGGAGTCCGCGGGTAGGGGCAGCCGGCGGGGCATCCTGCTCACCCCGGCACGGGCTGGCCCGGGTGACCGTCCGGCGAGGGCGTGAAGGCGATCTCCAGGCTGGTCAGTCCGCGGAAGTTGAGACTGCGCTGCCAGCTCGGCGCGGCACCCACGCGCTTCCAGTCCGGCAGCCGGGTGAGCAACGCCTCCAGCACGATGACGCCCTCCAGTCGGGCCAGCGCTGCACCGAGGCAGAAGTGCGGCCCGTACCCGAAGGCGACGTGCCGCCCACCGGGACGCCGGAAGTCCAGCACGTCGGGGTCGGGGAAGGCCTCCGGGTCCCGGTTGGCGGCGCCGCACACCAGGAGCACGGGCTGACCGGCCGCGAGGGAGCGACCCGCCAGGTCCAGGTCGTGCCGGGCCCTGCGCAGCATCAACTGCACCGGGCTGTCGTAGCGCAGGAGTTCCTCGACCGCGGCGGGGATCAGGTCCGGCTGGTCGCGGAGTTGCTCGGCGGCCTGCGGATGCTCCAGGAGGGCGAGGGCGGCGTTGCCGATGAAGTGGGTGGTGGTCTCGTGGCCGGCGATCAGGAGCAGGGCGCAGTTGGCGAGGAGTTCCTCGAAGTCCTGATCGGGGTTGTCGATCCCGGTGGCCAGGAGCGCGCGCAGGCTGTGCGGCGCGGGCGGACCGTCCTCGTGGAGCAGGAGCCCGCGGAGGTAGTCGAGCATCTGCGCCATGCTCTGCGAGGCCGCTCTGCTCTCGTCGGCGTCGAGCCGGGAGTTGCCGATGGCCGCGGCGACCGGGTCCGACCACGAGGACACGGTCGACCGGTCCTCCTCCGGGACGCCCAGGAGGTCGCAGATGACGGCCAGGGGCAGCGGGCGGGCGAGGTCCGCGACGACGTCCAACCGGCCGGTCGGCGCCGCGCGGGTGATGATCTGATCGACCGCGTCGAAGATCCGGCCGCGCAGCGCCGCCACGGCCCGGGGCGTGAAGGCCCTGCTGAGCAGGGCGCGCAACCGGGCGTGGTCGGGGGCGTCGCTGTAGAGCATCTGCTGACTCAGGACCCGGGCCAGCGGACGTAGTTCCTCGGAGACCGCCCCGATGTCCGGGTAGCGGATCGAGGAGAAGCGCGGGTCGCTCGCCGTGCTGCTGACCACGGCATGGCTGGTGGCGACCCAGGCACCCACACGACGGTCCCAGAAGAGGTCGTCGGTGTTCCGGAGGTCCCGGTAGAAGTCGTAGAGACGTTCCTGGTTCTGGGTCCTCAGGACGGATAACAGTGACGCAGGCGTCGCGTGAGTGCGCATCGCCGCACGCTAGCACCAGGGGCGCACGGCCGCCGCGGGCGTCCCGCGCAGCAGCGGGGGAAGGAGTGGTCCCGACGGACGGGGCCCGCCTCGCGGTCACGTCCCCATGCGGTCCGGCACTTGCCCGTCGGTCGTGTGACCAACGCCCGTCCCCACGGTGCGCCGAAGCGCCCGTGGGCTATCCGGGAGCGGGCTGGACGTCGCCGGTGAAGACGATGATCTGGTCGATCAGATTGCGGCGCAGGTGGACGACGTCCGTGCCGGAGAGGCGGGGACCGTCGTTCGGCGTGGTGAACACCCACTGGTAGCGGGCCCACTCGTCGGGCATGTCCACGCGCGACCGGCGGACCATCGTGCCGGTGCCCGCCGGGTGGCGTCGGATGTCCAGTACGAAACGTTCGACCGACTCGATGCCCTCGCTGCGCCCCAGCGGCCCCCAGAGGATGACGTCCGGGGTCAGGGCCTGGGACAGCAGCGCGGTGACGTAGGTGTCGTCCGAGGCGTTGAACGCCGAGACGAACGTGTCGATCGCGGATTGCGCGGTCTCTTCCTGCATGTACCCAGTCATACCAGGTGGTTGTGAGGAGCGGGCCGTCGCCCGGGCACGGCGGGAGCGGCGGCGGGCACCGCGTGCCGGGGGCGTCGTCGGACCGGGTCGAGCACGCCACCGGTTCCACCCGGTGTGCCCCACGAGCACGAGGCCGACCACCGAACCCGGAGGATCCGCTTCCACCACGAGCCGCTGGGACACCTCCACGTACCGCCGCTCCGAGAGCCACCACTTGCGCCGGGGAGAACGGAGACGCCCGACTCAGCGCTGCGCTGCTGCGGCCCAGCGGTCCCGGAGGATCGCGTCTCGGTTCATTCCGTTTCGACGGCCGGGAGGGTGGCGCGGGGGCGCTGCCAGCCGCGGGAACCCCGGGCGAGCAGCCATGCCGTGGCCTCCTCCGGAGGCATCGCCGCGGCGACCAACCAGCCCTGCACGGCATCGCAGCCGAGGTCGCGCAGCCGCTCCCAGGTCTCGTCGTCCTCGACGCCCTCCGCGACGACGAGGAGTCCCAGCGAGTGGGCGAGGTCGACCGTGCAGCGCACGATCTCGGCGTCCTCGTTGTCGATGGCGAGCCGGGCCACGAAGGACCGGTCGATCTTCAGTTCGCTGACGGGCAGGCGCCGGAGGTGGACCAGGGACGAGTACCCGGTGCCGAAGTCGTCGAGGGACATCTTCACGCCGTGGCCGGCCAGTCCGGCGAGGGTGTCCGCGGCCCGCTGCGGGTCTTCGAGCAGGACGTGTTCGGTGATCTCCAGTTGGAGCGCGGCGGCGGGCACCGCGTGCCGGGCGAGCCGGGCGGCGACCGAGCCGGCGAAGCCGGGGGTGTGGACGTCGCGGGGCGAGACGTTCACGGCGACGGGGACCCGTAGGCCCTGGGCGCGCCAGCGGGCGACCTGGGCGAGTGCGGTCTCCAGCACGTACTCGGTGAGGTGCGGCATCAGCCCGGAGGACTCGGCGATGGCGATGAACTCGTCCGGGGGGACCCGTCCGCGCTCCGGGTGCACCCAGCGCACCAGGGCTTCGAGGCCGGCGACCTGTCCGTCGAAGCGGACCTTGGGCTGGTAGTGGAGTTGGACGTCGCCGGTGTCGAGGGCGCGTCGGAGGTCGCCGAGGAGTCCGAGCCGGTCGGGGGTGTTGGAGTCCCGCTTCGACTCGTAGACCTCCACGCCGGTGCGGTCCCGCTTGGCCTGGTACATGGCGATGTCGGCGCGCCGCAGCAGTCCCTCGGCGTCGAGGGCGTGGTCGGGGAAGACGGCGAGTCCGGCGCTGGCCTCCAGGACGAGGGTGAGCCCGTCGAGGTCGAGGGGCGAGCCGAGGGCGGTGACCACGGAGCGGGCGACGCGGGTGGCGGAGGTGGTGGAGTCGGCGATGGGCAGGAGCACCGCGAACTCGTCGCCGCCGAGGCGTGCGGCCTCGGCCCCGCGGGGCAGCGCGACGCGGAGTCGATCGGCGATCTGGAGGAGGAGCCGGTCGCCCGCGAGATGGCCGAGGGTGTCATTGACGGACCGGAACCGGTCCAGGTCGATCAGCATCAGTGCGGACCTGGCGCCGATCCGGTCGGCGTCATCGAGGGCCGCCCAGGTGCGTTCGAGGAGCCACTGACGGTTCGGGAGCTTGGTGAGGGGATCGCGCAACTGCTCCTCGGCCCGGGCCCGGGCGATCCACAGGGTGGAGTCGAGGGTGACCAGCGGGACGACGAACAGCGGCAGCAGTACCGGCGTCGCCGTGGCCACGACGCAGATCAGCGGGGCTATGCCCAGCAGCGCGACCCCGACCAGGCCCTGTCGCAGCAGGGCGGTGCGGGCGATCGTGGGCAGGCCCGCCGGGTTCGGGGCGTGGAGGTACCACAGGAGCAGACGGGTGACGGTCAGATAGGCCGCCGCCGCCAGGGAGACCTGAGGGACGGTGTACAGGTCCCAGGTCTCGGGCTGCCAGGGCCGTTCGACGGTGGGGACGACTCCGCAGGCTGCGAGCAGCAGTGCACCCGAGCCGATGCCGAGCACGTCGACGGCGCCGTGCAGTAAGCCCTGCCGCCAGCGTCCCCGGCGGGCGACCCCCACCAGGACGACGACGGTCAGGCTGACCATGCCGGCGGGGATCCATCCGTACAGCAGGAGCACGGCGAGGGTGAGGGCGGAGCCGGAGCCGGTGGCGCCCCACCAGCGGCCCCGGCCGAGGGCCACCAGGTGACCCACGGTCAGTCCGGTGAGCAGGGCCAGGGACCAGCCCACGGTGCCGGACGGGAACAGCGCGCGGTCGCCGCTGACGGCGCTCCAGGCGCCGAGGCCCAGGACGACCGCGGCGAGGGAGCCGACCGCGAGGGCGAGGGCGGGCCAGGCGCCGCGCGTCGCCGGGTCGGTGTCCGGGTAGGGGCGGGCGCCGTGGGTGACGGGCTGTGCGGGGTCGCCCGCCCGCCTGCGGCCGGTGAGCCAGGCGCGCGGGATGCGGCGGGCGCGCACGCCCGCGTCCGGGGCGGCCCTCTCGCTCGATTCCATTCCGTCCCTCTCACAGCCGGCGGTGCCCGCACCACGCGTCGTTCCGCCGTGCACCGCCATCGAACGCGCGTCTGATGACCCGCCACGCAGCGGGCCACGGCGGGCGCTTATTCCCACAGTAGGCTGCGGAGGCCGTCCAGGGGCAGCGGTCGGCGACGGTTGCCCGAATGCGACCGGGCCACCCCTAACCATCTGATATGCGCCGAACGGGTGAGCTGATGGGGCTGTGCGGGGGGACCGGAAGACGGCTATTCCTCGACGGGGAGGGCCGCCTCCCGGGCCGCGTCCGGGCCCTGTTCCAGCAGGACGGCGAAGCCTTCTTCGTTCAGGACCGGCACCTTCAGCTGCATCGCCTTGTCGGATTTCGATCCCGGGTTGTCACCGACCACGACGAACGAGGTCTTCTTGGACACCGATCCGGTCACTTTGGCGCCGAGCGACTGGAGGGCCTCCTTCGCGCCGTCACGGGTGTGGTGGGCCAGGGTGCCGGTGACGACCACGGTGAGTCCCGCCAGGGGGCGGGGGCCCTCGTCCTCCCCCGCGGACGCGTCCTCCATCCGGGCGCCCGCGGCCTTCCACTTGCGGACGATCTCCTGGTGCCAGGGCTCTTCGAACCACTGGCGGACGGCGGCGGCGGTGGTGTCCGCGACCCCGTCGGTGGCGATGAGCTGCTCCTCGGTGGCCTCGGCGAGCCGGTCGATGGAGCGGAACTCGCGGGCGAGCGCTTCGGCGGCGACCGGGCCGACGTGACGGATCGACAAGCCGGTCAGGAAACGCGCCAGCGGGCGTTCCTTGGCGGCGGCGATGGCCTCCAGCATGGCCAGGGCGTTCTTCTTGGGTTCGCCCTCCTGGTTGGCGAAGACGGTGGCGACCTTCTCCAGGCCGGTCTCCGGGTCCCGCTTGGGCAGTCCGCTGTCGGGGTCGAGGACGTACGCCTTGATGGGGAGCAGCTGTTCGATCGTCAGGTCGAACAGGTCGCCCTCGTCCTTGAGCGGTGGCTCCGCGGGCTCCAGGGGCTTGGTGAGCGCGGCGGCGGACACGTAGCCGAAGTGGTCGATGTCGAGGGACTTGCGGCCCGCGAGGTAGAAGAGCCGCTCCCGCAGCTGGGCCGGGCAGGTGCGGGCGTTCGGACAGCGGAGGTCGATGTCGCCCTCCTTCATGGCCTTCAGCGGGGTGCCGCACTCGGGGCACTCGGTGGGCATCTCGAACGCGGGCGCGTCCGGGTCGCGGAGTTCGGGGACGTGGCTGAGGATCTCGGGGATCACCTCCCCGGCCTTGCGGATGACGACGGTGTCCCCGACGCGGACGTCCTTCGCCTTGACGACCTCCTGGTTGTGGAGGGTCGCGAACTCGACCTCCGAGCCGGCGACGACGACCGGTTCGACCTGGGCGTAGGGGGTGACGCGCCCGGTGCGGCCGACGCCGACGCGGATGTTGATGAGCTTGGTGTTGACCTCCTCCGGCGGGTACTTCCAGGCGATGGCCCAGCGGGGCGCGCGGGAGGTGGAGCCCAAGCGGCCCTGGAGGGGGATCTCGTCGAGCTTGACGACCACGCCGTCGATCTCGTGCTCCATCGAGTGGCGGTGGGCGCCGTAGTGCGCGATGAAGGCGCGCACGCCCTCGATCGAGTCCACCACCTCGTTGTGCCGGGCGGTGGGCAGGCCCCACTCGTGGAGCAGGGCGTACGCCTCGGACAGCCGGTCGATCTCCAGGCCCTCGCGGGCGCCGATGCCGTGCACCACCATGTGCAGCGGGAGCGTGGCGGTGACCTTGGGGTCCTTCTGGCGCAGCGAGCCGGAGGCGGAGTTGCGGGGGTTGGCGTACGGCTTCTCGCCCGCCTTGACCCGGCGTTCGTTGAGCGCTTCGAAGGCGTCCATCGGGAAGTACACCTCACCGCGGATCTCCACCAGGGCGGGGACGCGGTCGCCCTGGAGGCGGTGCGGGATCTCGGCGATGGTCCGGACGTTGGGGGTGATGTCCTCGCCGGTGCGGCCGTCGCCGCGGGTGGCGGCGCGGGTGAGCCGGCCGTCCTCGTAGGTGAGGTTGACGGCGAGCCCGTCGACCTTCAGTTCGCACAGGAAGTGGTAGTCCGGGGTGCCGACGTCGCGGGCGATGCGATCGGCCCAGGTGGTCAGGCCCTCGTCGTCGAACGCGTTGTCGAGGGAGAGCATCCGCTCCCGGTGCTGGACCTCGGTGAGCTCGGTCTCGTAGGCGACGGATACCTGCTGGGTGGGCGAATCGGGGGTGCGCAGCTCGGGGTGCTCGTCCTCCAGGCGCTCCAGGTCCCGCATCAGCCGGTCGAACTCGGCGTCGCTGACGACGGGCTGGTCCTTGACGTAGTACCGGAAGCGGTGCTCCTCGACCTCCTCGGCGAGCCGCGCGTGCCGTTCGCGCGCCTCGGCGGGCACCGGTGCGGTCCCTGCGTGCTCTTCGCCGGCCACGTCTGTCCTCCCGTTGGTCACTCTGGGTCGTCCGCGAGGGATCTCGCCGCCCGGGCGCAGTGGGCGAGCGCCTCCCGGGCGTACCCGGGGGACGCGCCGGCGAGACCACACGCCGGGGTGAGCGTGACCGAGTCACTCAGCAGTCCCGGCCGTAGCCCCAACCTGCGCCACAGCGTCCTGACACCCCCGACGCTACCGGCAGGGTCTGACAACGCGGTGTCGGTGCCGGGCACGACACCGGCGAAGAGCTTCGTGCCGGCCTCGACGGCTTCACCGATGATCTCGTCGTCACGTTCGGTGAGGAGGGAGAGGTCGAAGGAGACGGCGTCGACGCCGGAGCGGCGCAGCAGGGCGAAGGGCACGTCGGGGGCGCACGAGTGGACGACGACGGGACCGTCGTGGACGTCGAACAGGTCGCGGAGCACCGCCTCCACGGTCTGCCGGTCCGGGGCGCGGTGGGTGCGGTAGCCGCTGGCCGTCTTGATCTGGCCGCGCAGCACGGCGGTGAGCGAGGGTTCGTCGTACTGGAGCACCAGTTGGGCGCCGGGGACCCGGCGGGCGACCTCGGCGAGGTGCGTGCGGACGCCCTCGGCGAGCGAACCGGCGAGGTCCCGGCAGGCGCCGGGGTCGGACAGGGCGACCTCGCCGCCCCGCAGTTCCAGGGCGGCGGCGAGCGTCCACGGCCCGACCGCCTGCACCTTCAGCGGTCCCCGGTAGCCCTGGGTGTGCTCCTCCAGGGCGTCGAGGTCCTGGCGCAGCCAGGCGTGGGCGCGGCGGGTGTCCCGGCCGGGCCGGTCGCCGATCCGCCAGCCGCTGGGCTCCACCCGGGCGTAGAGGTCGACGAGGAGTCCGGCGGTGCGGCCGATCATGTCGGCGCCGGGACCGCGCGCGGGGAGCTCGGGCAGGTACGGGGTGCCCTGGCCGTCCGCGAAGGTCCCGACGACGGTCTTGACGGCTTCCTGGGGGTCCTGGCCGGGCATGGAGCCGACGCCGGTGGCGGGGCCGGGCCGGAACGCCGTGTTGTCGTGGTTGCTCACCCGGGAAGACTACGAGACCCCCGGGGCGTCCCCGCCGGCCGCCCGTGACGACGGTCGGGGGCGGCGACGGCCGGCGGCGGGTCAGTGGGCCGAGGGGCGCACCGACAGGTCGTTGATCTCGGCGTCCCGAGGGAGGTCGAGCGCGGTGAGGACGGTGGTGGCGACGGTGTCCGGGTCGATCCAGCGGCCGGGCTCGTACTCCTTGCCCTCCTGCTGGTGGACCTTGGCCTGCATGGCGCTGGCGGTGCGACCGGGGTAGACGGACGTCACGCGGACGCCGCTGCCCTGCTCCTCCTCGCGCAGCGCGTCGGCGAGGGCCCGCAGTCCGTGCTTGGACGCGGCGTACGCGGACCAGTCGCCGCGGGCGCGCAGTCCGGAACCGGAGTTGATGAAGATCAGCTGGCCCTGGGTGACGCGGAGTTGCGGCAGGAAGTGGCGGGTCAGCTCGGCGGGTGCGATCAGGTTGACGTTGAGCTGGTGGCGCCAGGTCTTGGGGGTGAGCTCGCCGACCGGTCCGAGGTCGATGACCCCGGCACTGTGGATCAGCGAGTCGACCCGGTCGGGCAGGGTCTGGTGGGAGAAGGCCCAGGACAGCTTGTCCGGGTCGGAGAGGTCACCGACGAGGGTGCGGGCGCCGGGGAACCGGGCCGCCAGCTCCTTGGCCCGGCCCGCGTCGCGCGCGAGGAGCACGAGGTCGTCGCCGCGGGCGTGCAGGCGCTGCGCGAGGGCCGCGCCGATGCCGGAGCCGGCCCCGGTGATCACATGAGTTGCCATGGCCCCATCGTCGCACCGGGCGCACCGGGCGCCGGGACCGGTGCCGTCCGCCCGGTCAGACGGTGCCGAAGGACTCCTCCAGGTACGCGAGGGCGCCCACCGGCTCCTCGGCGAAGAACACCAGCTCGGTCAGCGGCATCGGGAGGAAGCCCTCCTCGTCCATGCGCCGGAACTGTGCGCGGAGCCCGTCGTAGAAGCCGGCCGTGTTGAGGACGACGACGGGCTTGGTGTGCTTGCCGTGCTTGCGCAGCTCCAGGATGTCGGTGGCCTCGTCCAGGGTGCCCATGCCGCCGACCAGCACCACGACCGCGTCGGCCTTCTCCAGGAGCAGCGCCTTGCGTTCGGCGAGGTCCCGGGCGACGAGCATCTCGTCGGTGCCGGGTCGGGCGAACTGCGACAGGAACTCCACGGAGACGCCGAGCAGTCGGCCGCCGCTGTGCTGTACGCCGTCCGCGACGACCTTCATCAGGCCCGAGTCGGAGCCGCCCCACACCAGGGTGTGGCCTCCCCTGCCGAGGAGTTCGGCGAACTGCCGCGCGGGGCGGGTGTAGCGCTCGTCGAGGTCGGCGGCGGACAGGAAGACACAGATGTTCATCCCGTCACGGTACGGGGATGAACGTTGCTCTGCGGACCCGGGTGCGCAGTGGTTTGCCCGCGCAGTTCCCCGCGCCCCTTCGGTGCGTTTGTGCGCGGGTGCGCTGTCCCGTGCGGGTCCGTCGTGGTCGCCCGCGCAGTTCCCCGCGCCCCTTGGGTGCGTCCCTGCGGGCGTGCGCTGTCCTGTGCGGGTGCGTCCCAGTTTCGCGCAGTTCCCCGCGCCCCTGGAGGGGTGCGTCCCGGTCAGGCTGCGCTGTCCTGTGCGGGTGCACCCCCGTGTTGCGCCGTTCCCCGCGCCCCTGATCGGGGCACTCCAGGCCGGCGGAGCCCCGCAGGACGAGCGCCGCGGGACAAGTGCCGCGGGGCGAGCCCCATAGGGGCGCGGGGAACTGCGCGAGCAACCAACGACGCACCCGCAGCCAAGCAAGCACCGCAGGAAGCACAACGCACCTGTGCGGAACAACGCAGCCCCGCAGGGACGCACCGAAGGGGCGCGGGGAACGGCGCGGGCAAGCGCAGCGGACCCGCGCCGGACGACGCCACCCCACAGCGGGAAGCGTTTACGCGCTGACCGCGGCCCGCCGCGTCGTCGCGATCGTCGCCGACCCGACGACCCGCGTGCCGTCGTAGAGCACGATCGCCTGCCCGGGAGCAACCCCCCGCACCGGATCGACGAACCGGACCCGCAGCTCCCCGCCGTCGAACTCCGCGGTGACCTCCGACTCCCCGCCGTGGGCGCGCAGCTGAGCCGTGTACGAGGCGGCACCGGTGGGAGCGGTGCCGCACCAGCGGGGCCGCACCGCGGTCAGCGCGGTGACGTCCAGCGCCGCGGCCGGACCGACCGTGACGGTGTTGCTGACCGGGGAGATGTCGAGCACGTAGCGGGGCTTGCCGTCCGCCGCGGGGTGCCCGATGCGCAGGCCCTTGCGCTGGCCGATCGTGTAGCCGTAGGCACCGTCGTGGGTGCCGATCTTCGTACCGGACTCGTCGAGGATGTCACCCTCGGCCTTGCCGAGACGGGCGGCCAGGAAGCCCTGGGTGTCGCCGTCGGCGATGAAGCAGATGTCGTGGCTGTCGGGCTTCTTCGCCACCGCGAGGTCCCGCCGCTCGGCCTCCGCGCGGATCTCCTCCTTGGTGGTGACCGTGTCGCCGAGCGGGAACAGCGCGTGGGCGAGCTGCCGCTCGTCCAGCACCCCGAGGACGTACGACTGGTCCTTGGCCATGTCGGAGGCGCGGTGCAGTTCCCGGCTGCCGTCGGCCAGGGTGACCACGCGGGCGTAGTGGCCGGTGCACACCGCGTCGAAGCCGAGCGCGAGCGCCTTGTCCAGCAGCGCCGCGAACTTGATCTTCTCGTTGCAGCGCAGGCACGGGTTCGGGGTGCGGCCCGCCTCGTACTCCGCGACGAAGTCCTCCACCACGTCCTCGCGGAAGCGGTCGGCGAGGTCCCACACGTAGAACGGGATGCCGATGACGTCGGCCGCGCGCCGTGCGTCGCGGGAGTCCTCGATGGTGCAGCAGCCCCGCGCGCCCGTGCGGAACGATTGCGGGTTCGCGGACAGCGCGAGGTGCACGCCGGTCACGTCGTGCCCGGCTTCCACGGCACGGGCGGCGGCTACGGCGGAGTCCACGCCGCCGGACATGGCGGCCAGGACACGGAGGGGACGCTGCGGGGTCTCAGTCATAACCACTCCAGGGTAAAGGGCCCGGGGAACCGAATCCCGCGAGTATCCGTTGTGATTCGCATGGCGGAGCAGAAGAAGCGGCGGCAGACCGGTGACCAGGGGCCGCGGGTCGGGCGGCGCGCGCTGCTCATCGGGGGCGGGGTGGCCGTGGTCGGCGCGGGGATCGGGCTGCGGGACGAGGTGTCCGAGCTGTGGTACCGCGCCCCGGGGGTGACGAAGCCCCGGGTCGACGGGGCGGTGGACTTCACCGGCGCCCGGTGGGTGGCCGCGTCCCCGGCGAACCTGCGGCGGGCCGACCGCCCCGACGACTACCGGGTCGACCGGGTGGTCATCCATGTCACGCAGGGCGGCTTCGACAGTGCGGTACGGGTGTTCCAGGACCCGGGGCACGGGGCGGCGACGCACTACATCGTCCGCAAGGACGGGCACGTCACCCAGATGATCCGGGAGCTGGACGTCGCGTACCACGCGGGGAACCGGGACTACAACCAGCGCAGCGTCGGCATCGAGCACGAGGGGTGGGTGGACCGGGCCTCGTCGTTCACCGACGCGATGTACGCGGCCTCGGCGCGGCTGACCGCGCGGATCTGTCAGCGGTACGACATCGAGCCGGACCGGAAGCACGTCGTGGGGCACGTGGAGGTGCCCGGCGCCACGCACACGGACCCGGGGCCGCACTGGGACTGGAAGCGGTACATACCGCTGGTGCGGGCCGAGCTGAAGCGGCTGGAGGAACGTCCGAGCGGTGCGCCCTCGTCGGAGGCGACCCGCGCCTCGGGGTGAGCGAGGGGCGGGCGCCCGCGCGCCACGGGGGCGTACGGGTGCTCAGGTCAGGCCGGCGTCGCGGGCGCGGGTGACCGCGGCGCCGATCGCCCCGGCGACGGCGGCCACGTCCTGCCGGGTGGAGGTGTGGCCCAGCGAGAAGCGGAGGGTGCCGCGGGCCAGGTCGGGGTCGGTGCCGGTGGCGAGCAGGACGTGGCTGGGCTGGGCGACGCCCGCCGTGCAGGCGGAGCCGGTCGAGCACTCGATGCCCTGGGCGTCGAGCAGCAGCAGCAGCGAGTCGCCCTCGCAGCCGGGGAAGGAGAAGTGGGCGTTCGCGGGGAGCCGGTCGGCCGGGTCGCCGCCGAGGACGGCGTCCGGCACGGTCTGCCGCACCGCCCGCACCAGCTCGTCGCGGAGCGCGCCGATCTCGCGGGCGAACCAGGGCTGTTGTTCGGTCGCGACGCGTCCGGCGACGGAGAAGGCCACGATCGCGGGGGCGTCGAGCGTCCCGGAGCGCACGTGCCGTTCCTGTCCGCCGCCGTGGAGCACCGGCACGGGCGTCCAGGAGCGGCCGAGCAGGAGCGCCCCGATCCCGTACGGGCCGCCGATCTTGTGGCCGGAGACGGTCATCGCGGCGAGCCCCGAGGCCGCGAAGTCGACCGGGAGCTGTCCGACGGCCTGCACCGCGTCGGCGTGCATCGGCACCCCGAACTCGGCCGCCACCGCGGCGAGTTCCTGCACGGGCAGGACGGTGCCGATCTCGTTGTTGGCCCACATCACGGTCACCAGCGCCACGTCCGCCGGGTTCCTGGCTATCGCCTCGCGCAGCGCGTGGGGGTGGACCCTGCCGTAGGCGTCGACGGGCAGGTACTCGACGGTGGCGCCCTCGTGTTCGCCGAGCCAGTGCACGGCGTCCAGCACGGCGTGGTGTTCGACGGGGCTGGCGAGGACCCGGGTGCGGGCCGGGTCGGCGTCCCTGCGGGCCCAGTACAGGCCCTTGACGGCGAGGTTGTCGGCCTCGGTGCCGCCGGAGGTGAAGACGACTTCGCTGGGGCGCGCGCCGAGGGAGGCGGCGAGCGTTTCCCGGGCCTCCTCCACGGCGCGGCGGGCCCGCCGTCCGGCGGCGTGCAAGGAGGACGCGTTGCCGGTGACGGTCAGCTGGGCGGTCATCGCCTCGATCGCCTCCGGGAGCATCGGAGTGGTCGCGGCGTGGTCGAGGTAGGCCATGGTGCGTCGATTCTACGAGCCGAGGTCGGGCACATCCGCCCGGGCCGGCCCCCGTGCCCCGGCGTGCGCCCCGTGCGCCCCGCGCGCCCGGGCCGACCGGCCACCCGACCGGCCACCCGACCGACGATCCGTCCGCCCCGTCGTCCCGTCGACCGAGCGGTCAGCCGAGCGGGGCGCGGGCGAGCTGACGGGACTGGGCGACGAGGCGACCCGCGTCGTCCCAGACCTCGGCGTCCTCCTCCAGGAAGCCCCCGGCGAGGTTGCGGGTGGTGACGGAGACGCGCAGCGGCCCGGGGGCGGGACGGCAGCGGATGTGCGCGGTGAGCTCGACGGTGGGCACCCAGCCCTTCAGCCCCAGCTCGAAGGCGGTGGGCGGCAGGGCGTCCACGGCGAGCAGCAGGGACAGCGGGTCGGGGTCGCGGCCGTCCGCGAGTCCGAACCAGGAGCGCATCTCGCCCTTGCCGGAGGGCGCGCCGAGGGCCCAGCCGAGGGTGGCGGGGTCGAGCCGCAGGGTGAGTCGTTCGGTGATGGCGTTGCTGCCGGGCACGGGGCTCTCGCCGGGCATGTCCTGCGGGCCGAAGCACCGGTCGTAGGGCGGCAGGGCGGGCGGCTGCGCGGTGGTGCGGACGTCGTCGGGGAGGGCGTCCAGGTCGCCGTAGGAGGCGAGGACCCGCAGCCGTTCGACCTCGTGGCCCCGGTCGTCGTACTGGAAGAGGGACGCCTGGCCGGTGGAGAGGGTGCGGCCGGTGCGGACGGGGGTGGTGCGGACGACCGCGGGGCCCGGCCGGGAGGGGGTGAGGTAGTGGGCCGAGAGGGAGAAGGGGTCCGGGTGCGGCAGGGCGTGGGCCAGTGCGCGGCCGACGAGGGCGAGGAGGTAGCCGCCGTTGATCGCGGAGATGATCGTCCACCCCGCGGAGAGTTCGGCGTCGTACACGCCGGGGTGGCCGGGGCGCTCGGTGACGGCGGTGTCCCGGTCGAACTCGCTGGTGCCGATCGTCGCCTTCGTCGGTGCTTCGGACGTCGGTGCTTCAGACATGGCGGCACCGTACAACATTCACCTACTAAGCGGTAGCTTTGCGTATCGTCCGGAACGGCGGAACGTCGCGGGCCGCTACTCCGGCGCCTCCACGGCCGTCGAGCGGCGGTTCCAGGCGCGCGGCGCCCGCCAGTGGTAGCGCAACGCCAGCAGCCGCAGCGCGAACGCGGTGACCGCGGCGATCCCGCCGGTCAGGCCGTTCAACGCGTCGTACTTGAGGCAGAGCGCCACGATGGCCGCGCCGACCATCGCGGGGACGGCGTACAGGTCGCGGTCCCAGCGGACCAGGGACGGGACCTCGTTCGCGATCATGTCCCGCAGGACTCCCCCGCCGACCGCGGTCGCCAGTCCCAGGACGGCGGAGGCGGTGAGGCCGAGCCCGTACTCGTACGCCTTGGCGGTGCCCGTGACGCAGAACAGGCCGAGGCCCATCGCGTCGAAGACGTTCACGCCCGTCTGGATGCGCTCCACCTCGGGGTGGAGGAAGAACACCAGGGCCGCCGCCAGCAGGGGGGTGAGCAGATAGCCGAGGTCGGTGAAGGCGGCCGGCGGCACCGCGCCGATGACGAGGTCCCGGAACAGACCGCCGCCGAGGGCGGTGACCTCGGCGAGCACGGCGATGCCGAAGACGTCGAAGTTCTTGCGGACGGCCAGCAGGGCGCCGGAGATGGCGAAGACGAAGATCCCGACGAGGTCCAGCGCGTGCTGGACGGAGGGACTGAACAGATCGTGGAACACCGGGTCATTTTCCCCCGGTCCGGACAGCACGACGTCCACGGCGTTCCGACGTCCACCGAGCGGCTGCCCCGCACCCCCGCCGAACCGCCCGCGCCCGCACCCCCGTGCGCCACCGCGGCCGGAGGCGTCCGGGGTGGACGCCTCCGGACGGGCCGGGGCTCAGCCCTCGTCGGGGTCGGCCGCTGCCGTGGGGGTCTGGACCCGGGAGGGGTCGGCGGCGGCGGGCGGCGGCGGGGCGTCCTTGCCGACCGCCACCACCGCCACCGCATCGGCCGCGGCGGCGAGCCGGACGGTGTCCCGCGGGGCCTGGTCGGGCGCGTTCTCGGGGTGGTGACAGGCCACGGACTGGTTCGGCTTCAGCTCCACGAACGCCGGTTCCTCGACCGCGCACACCTCCGTCGCCTTCCAGCACCGGGTGTGGAAGCGGCACCCGCTGGGCGGGGAGATCGGCGAGGGGACGTCGCCCTTGAGCAGGATGCGTTCGCTCTTGGCCGTGCGCCGCCGCGGGTCCGGGATCGGCACCGCCGACATCAGCGCCTTGGTGTACGGGTGCAGCGGCGCCGAGTAGAGCGACGTGCGGTCCGCCAGTTCGACGATCTTGCCCAGGTACATCACGGCGATCCGGTCCGACACGTGCCGCACCACGGACAGGTCGTGGGCGATGATCACATAGGTGAGGCCCAGCTCGGTCTGGAGGTCGTCCAGCAGGTTGACCACCTGCGCCTGGATCGACACGTCGAGCGCCGAGACCGGTTCGTCCGCGACGACCAGCTTCGGTTTCAGCGCCAGCGCGCGGGCGATGCCGATGCGCTGGCGCTGACCGCCGGAGAACTCGTGCGGATAGCGGTTGTAGTGCTCGGGGTTGAGTCCGACCACCTCCAGCAGCCGCTGGACCTCCTTCTTGACGCCGCCCTCGGGGGTCACCCCCTGGAGCCGGAACGGGGCGCCGACGATGGTGCCGATGGTGTGCCGCGGATTCAGCGAGGAGTACGGGTCCTGGAAGATCATCTGGACGTCGCGCCGCAACGGCCGCATCCCGGCGACCCCGAGGTGCGTGATGTCCCGCCCCTGGAACTCGACCGTGCCGGCGCTGGGTTCGAGCAGTCGGGTGATCAGCCGGCCCATCGTGGACTTGCCGCAGCCCGACTCGCCGACGACGCCCAGGGTCTCCCCCGCGCGCACCTCGAAGTCGATGCCGTCGACCGCTTTGACGGCCCCCACCTGACGCTGGAGCAGCCCCTTGCGGATGGGGAAGTGCTTGCGCAGACCGCTGACCTTCAGCAGGACCTCGCCGGCGCTCGCGTCCCCGGTCGGGGCGGCGGCGCCGGACCGGGGGCCGGGGACCGGTGCGGAGCCCTTGTCGTCGCTCGTCACGATGTTGTCCTCGCTCACAGCTTGGGCGCAATCTCTTCGGTCCAGATACGCTCCCGCTGCTCCTGCGGCAGGTGGCAGGCGGCCCAGTGCGCACGGCCGACCTCGGAGAGTTCGGGACGGACCGTGCGGGTGACGTTGTCCCCCGGCAGGTCCGCGTAGGGACAGCGGGGGTTGAAGGCGCAGCCGTCCGGGATGTTGATCAGCGACGGCGGGGAGCCCTTGACCGGGATGAGGCGCTCGGTCTCCTCGCGGTCCAGACGGGGCATCGAGCCGAGCAGTCCCCAGGTGTAGGGGTGGCGCGGCTCGTAGAACACCTGCTCGGCGGGGCCCCGCTCCACGCACCGGCCGCCGTACATCACCAGCAGGTCGTCGGCGAGTTCGGCGACGACGCCCAGGTCGTGGGTGATGACGATGACCGCGGAGCCGAACTCCTTCTGGAGGTCCCGGATCAGGTCGAGGATCTGCGCCTGCACGGTGACGTCGAGGGCGGTCGTCGGCTCGTCCGCGATCAGGAGTTCCGGGTTGTTGACCAGCGCCATGGCGATCATGGCGCGCTGGCGCATGCCGCCGGAGAACTCGTGCGGGTAGCCGTCCACCCGCTTGTCGGGCTGGGGGATGCCCACCCGGTCGAGCATCTCGACCGCCCGTTTGCGGGCGGTCTTCTTGTTGACGTCGTGGTGGACGCGGTACGCCTCCACGATCTGTTGGCCGATCGTGTAGTAGGGGTGCAGTGCGGACAGCGGGTCCTGGAAGATCATCGCCATCTCGCGGCCGCGCAGCCTGCGCACGGTGTCCGGGTCGGCGGACAGCAGCTCTTGTCCGTCGAGCCAGATCTCCCCGGAGAGCCGGGCCTTGCGCTTGCCGTACTGTCCGGCCGTGTGCAGGCCCATGATGCCGAGCGAGGTCACGGACTTGCCGGAGCCGGACTCGCCGACGATCCCGAGGGTCTTGCCCTTCTCCAGGGTGAAGCTGAGCCCGTCGACGGACTTGACCAGGCCGTCGTCGGTGGGGAAGTGCACCTTCAGGTCGCGCACGTCGAGGAACGCGGTGGGGGCCGGGGCCCCGGCGACGGGTTCGCCGAGGGCCGCCCCGGTGGTGCGGGGTCCGGTCATGCGAGCCTCACTCGGGGGTCGATCACGGCGTACAGGACGTCCACGGCGAGGTTGGCGATGATCACCGCGAGCGAGGTGACCAGGGTGACGCCGAGGATGATCGGCAGGTCGCGTTCGCTGATCGCCGAGAGCACGGCCTGGCCGAGTCCGGGCAGGTTGAAGGCGGTCTCCGTGAGGATCGCGCCGCCGATCAGGGCCCCGAGGTCCATCCCGAGCATGGTGAGGATCGGGGTCATCGTGGAGCGCATGGCGTGCTTGCCGATGACGACCGGTTCGGTGAGGCCCTTGGCCCGGGCGGTGCGGATGTAGTCCTCGCCGAGCACTTCGAGCATGGTCGCCCGGGTGATGCGGGCGTACATCGCGGCGTACAGGAAGGACAGCGTCACCCAGGGCAGCAGCAGGCCCTGGAACCAGCCGCCGAACCCGTCCCCGAACTCCTGGTACTGGCCGTCGACGAGACCGAGGCCGTAGTCGAAGACGGCGAGCGAGAGCAGCGCGGTGAAGTAGATCGGCAGGGAGACGCCGGAGAGGGCGACGACCATCGCGGAGCGGTCCCAGAGGGTGCCGCGCTTGAGGGCGGACAGCACGCCGGCCGCGACGCCGAACAGCAGCCACAGGACGGCCGCGCCGAGGGCCAGCGAGAGGGTCACCGGGAGGCGGTCGGTGAGGACCGGCCAGATGGCCTGCTCGCTGCGGAAGGAGTAGCCGAAGCACGGGGCGGAGCAGTTGGTGACCTCGCCACCCGCCGCGTAGGTGCGCCCGACGAACAGTCCCTTGAAGAACTCCAGGACCTGCGCGTAGATCGGGTCGCCGAGCTGGAGCTTCTGCCGGACGGCCTCCACGGCCGCCGCGTCGGACTGCTTGCCCACGTACATCGTGGCCGGGTCGACGCCCGCCCACTTGGGGATGAGGAAGAAGATGCAGAAGACCACCACGATGATGACCACCAGCATCACTGCGGCGGCCATCAGCCGCCTGATGAGGTATGTGAGCACAGCTCTTCGGCCCGGCGGGGGGCCGCGGGCCACCGGACGTCGCGTCCGGTGGCCCGCGGCACCACCGCTGGGGCCTTCACCTGCCTTTCGTGCCGTACGGCGGGTGCGCCGGGGTGGTCGTTACTTCAGGCCCAGGCTGATGAAGTCGTACTGACCGCTGTACGCGTCCGTGGTGTAGACGTTGGTCAGCTCGGAGGAGCGGAAGTTGATGAACTTCTCGAAGACGAAGGGCAGGTAGTACGCGCCCTCCATCACCTGGTGGTTGATCTCGGTCGCGATCTGCTCCTTCTTCGTGTCGTCCAGTTCGGTGACGAACTTGTCGAAGTTGGCGTCGATCGCCTTGTCCTTGATCAGGGCGAAGTTGTTGTTGCCGCTGTCCAGGATGTACTTGCTGTCCCACAGCGGCTGGCCGTAGCCCTGCACCGACGGGAAGTCGGGGCCCCAGCCCATGATGATGATCCCGTAGTTCTTGTCCTTGACGAGCTTCGGGTTGCCGATGATGCCGGAGGTCTGCGAACCGTCGTACTTGTCGATCTCGACGTTGACGCCGATCGCCTTCAGCGAGGTCTGGAGCGACTCGGCGGTGGCCACCTCGACCGGCTTGTTGTTGCGGACCGCGATGGTGGTGTCGAAGCCGTTCGGCTTGCCGCACTTCTTGAGTGCTTCCTTGGCCTTCGCCACGTCCGGCTTGCCGTCGTTCTGGGCGAGGCCGTAGGGGTCGTACTTCTGGCCCTCGGAGCCGGGGACGGACGGCGGGAGCATGTTGGTGCCGATGTCGCCACCGGCCATCGGGCCGCCGCGCGCGGTCTGGAGCGACTTGTGGTCGGCGCCGTAGATGACGGCCTTGCGGCACTCGATGTTGTCGAACGGGGCGACCGACTGCGGGAACGCCGCGTACCGGATGAATCCGGAGACCGGGTTGTCGAGGTTGCCCTTGTGGCTCTTGAGCGCCTTGATGCGGCCCTGCGGG
Organism: Streptomyces sp. NPDC005955; assembly: GCF_042871255.1. Classification (NCBI taxonomy): domain Bacteria; kingdom Bacillati; phylum Actinomycetota; class Actinomycetes; order Kitasatosporales; family Streptomycetaceae; genus Streptomyces; species Streptomyces sp. NPDC005955. The sequence goes on from NZ_JBIAIF010000018.1 coordinate 100,712, forward strand.
GACAGACCGGTCTGGTTGATGTCCAGGTGGTAGTCACCGGCGAGGATGCGGTTGTCCATCTCGTTGGCGTTCGAGAAGAAGTTCACCGTGATCTTGTCCGGCAGTGCCTTGCGCACCGGGTCGGAGGACTGCTTCCACTCGGTGTTGCGGACGAGGGTGACCTCCTTCTTCGGCGTGTACGAGGCGAACTTGTACGGGCCGGAGGAGAACGGCTTGAGGCCGTACTTGGACTTGGTGTCCTTGTCCTGGCGGACCGGCGAGGCCGAGGTGAGCGCGAGCATCTCCTCGAAGTCACTGTTGGCCGTGGGGAGTTTGAAGATGATGGTCTTGTCGTCGGGCGTCTCGATCGCCTTCAGGCCGAGCTTGTCCGCGGACTTGTCCTTGTACGGGCCCGGGTACTCGCCCTTGGGGTCGAGGACGTCCTTCAGGTAGATCGGACCGCCGGCCAGCACGTCCTGCGCCCACACGCGCTCGATGCCGTACTTGACGTCCTTGGAGGTGATCGGCTTGCCGTCCTCCCAGGTGATCCCGTCCCGCAGCGTGTACTTGTACGTCTTGCCGTCGTCGCTGATCTCGGCGCGCGCGGTCGCGAGGTCCGGGGTCAGGTCGGAGCCGTTCTTGCCGGGCTCGGTCTTGCTGGTGACGAGCTGACGGCTGTAGTAGCGCATGAAGTTCCACGCGAAGCCGTAGTACGCCCGGGTGGTGTCCCACGAGTCGGCGTCCTGGGCGCCCGCGAACTTGAGCGTGCCGCCCTTCTTGGTGGCGGCGCTGGCGACCTTGTTGTTGGCCGCGTCGAAGCCCGCGGCCTTGCCGCCCTTGCCATCGTTGTCGTCGCTGCCGCCGCCGCCGCACGCCGCCGTGGCCAGCAGTGCCGCGACCACGGCCGTCGCCGCCGCGACCTGCTTGCGCCGTCCTCTGCTGTGGGTAGTCACGATGTCGGTTCCTCCGTGTGATCGTGGCCCGCCGGTGACGGGCCCTTGGGGGTACGGCAGTTCAGCGGGAACCCTTGGGGTCGAGCGCGTCGCGCACGCCGTCGCCGAAGAGGTTGAACGCGAGGACCGTGATGAAGATCGCCAGGCCCGGAATGACCATGTACATCGGGTCGGACTCGTAGTAGTTCACGGCCAGGGAGAGCATGTCGCCCCAGGAGGAGGTGGGTGGCTTGACGCCGACACCCAGGAAGCTGAGGGCCGCCTCCGTGAGGATGTTGGTGGGGATCATCATCGTCATGTACACGATAATCGGAGCCACCAGATTGGGCAGCAGCTCCTTGAAGAGGATGTAGAACCGTCCGGCCCCGAGGCTGCGGGCGGCCTCCACGTACTCGCGCTCGCGCAGCGAGAGGGTCTGCCCGCGGACCACCCGGCCCACGTAGGGCCAGCCGAAGAACCCGATCACCAGGATCATCACCAGCACCCGGACGCCGGTGCCGGTCAGTCCCAGCATCTCGTTCGGCATCACGGAGACCAGGGCGATGATGAACAGCAGTTGCGGGAAGGACAGCAGCAGGTCCATCGCCCGGCTGATCAGTGCGTCCAACCAGCCGCCGAAGTACCCGGCGAGCACCCCGAGGACGGTGCCGATCGCCACTGCGACCAGCGCGGACGCGAAGCCGACCAGCAGCGAGATCCGCGCCCCGTGCACGATCCGGGCGAAGATGTCGCGACCGTTGACGGGCTCGACCCCGAACCAGTGGTCACCGCTCATGCCGCCGAACGAACCCACCGGGGTCGACATCAGCGGGTCGATCAGGTCCTCGTGGTAGGCGTTCGGGTCCTCGCCGTAGAGCTTGGTGATCAGCGGGGCGAACACCGCGACCAGGATCAGCATCACCACCACGGCGCCCCCGAACAGGGCGAGTTTGTCGCGTTTCAGACGCTCCCAGGCGATGCGCCCGAGCGAGCGCCCCTGCACCGCCTCCCCCTGGGCCGCGACCTCCGTGGCGACCGACCCGGCCGCCTCGGCGGTCGGCTCGTGCAATGGTGCCGTCATCGTGACAGAGACCCCTCTTCTCAACCGGCGGCGACCGACCCACGGTTGCCGGTGGCGACGTGCGGCGGTACGTCGTACGTGAGGGCTGGGCACCCCGTGCGACGGGGTGCGTGACCTCTGGTGCGGGAGTCTTCATCGCGGTTGCGATCCGTAGCCAGACCTCGCCCTGAATGGATGCGCAACCGTGATCCGGGTTGAGGGGTTCCGTTATCCGAACGGTCAATAACGCAGCCCGGACGGGAGACCGTTGGGGCTGAAGAGCGCACGCGCGTAGATGTGTGCGACGGGTGACCACAGATGCCCCACGGAGACCGAAAGGGAACAAGCAGCCCACAGCGCCCGGGAGGCGCCAGACCGGGAGGGAGGGTGCGTCAGCGGGGCGGGTAGCCGTACCCGGTGGTAGGAGTGACCGGAGCGACGTGTGATTCGCGATCGTAGAACGGCCGGGCGTTCGCCCTCAGCCACATCGCGACGGGGTCGTACCCGTCGGCGAGGGCGACCGTGGACACCGCGAGCCCCTCGGGCACCGCGCCGATCGACTGCTGCATCATCGTCCGCACCGCGTCGACGGACTGCGGACCGCTGTCGTACACGTCCAGCCCGATCGCCAGGTACGGGGCGCCCAGAGCCGGCTGCACCCAGGCGCGACGCAGGGTGCGCACCACCGGGGTGCGGTGCGCGTTCTGCCCCAACACGGCGTAGAACTGGGGGATTTCGATGGTCGGCTCGGAGATCCTGAGCGGCCCGGCGGGCTGGCGGTCCAGACCGGTGGCGATCCGTCGCAGGTCGAGCCAGGGGATGCCGACGCCGCCGCCCGGGGTGTGCGGATTGAGCCAGAGGCCGTACCGGTCGGGGTAGAGCGCGCGCGCCACCTCGGCCACCGGCACCACCTCGTACGAACGGTTCCAGCCGCTCGCGGACAGTTCCTGGGCGGAGGTCACACAGGGCGCGTAGCCGAGGCCGTCCAACTCCATGTTGCCGTACTGGGCGTCGGGCGAGCCCGGTCTGCCGTGCCACAACAGCATCCAGACCCGGCCGGAGGCGGGGTCGGCGAGGGCGCGCAGCAGCGCCTCGTACGCGTCGTAGCGCCCGGGGGTCACCTGGCGCAGCATGTGCTCGATCTGCCCGGCCGCAGCCGTGCCCGACGCACTCACCCTTGACCGCCCCTTCACGACACATCGGAACAGCGCAGCGCGGTTCCGAACCCGACACGTCCGCCACGGCCCGGCGGGTGCTTCGGCCCGGCCGGACCATGGAACCAGCTTAAGCGCCGTCGCCGGGACCGATTTGACCCGACGGTCCCGGGTCCGTCACCGGTGGCGACCGCTGTGCGGCCCGCGGATCACTGGCCCCGGACGTAGAACGGCCGCACCTGCTCGCGCATCCAGTCGGCCACCGGGTCCTGGGCGACGTCGAGGAGGATCAGGTTGACCCCCCAGACGACGGGGACCCGGCCGAGGGCCCGACCGAGGGCGTCCAGCGGCAGTTCGCCGGCCACGGCCGCCTCCCCCTGGTCGAGTTCGACGCCGATGAACAGGGCGGGGTCGCCGTCCTCCACGTTGGCCAGCGCCCGGCGGGCGGTGGTGACCACGCCCACCGATGCGAACTCGGCGGCCGCGGCGGTGAGGAAGTCCACCGGGTCCTCCTTCCAGTCGGGCTGGCGCAGCCGCACCCGTCCGCCGCTGCCGGGACCGTCCAGGGGGGTGCGACCGGCGCGGCAGAGCTCCGCGACGGCCGGGGGCGGCAGCGGGACGCCGACCGCTCCGCCGGGGTTGAGGACGATGCCGAGTTGCGGGGGCAGCCCCCGGGCGAACTCGACGGCCGGAGCGACCGTGCCGTCCATCCGGTCCCCGACGACCTGCCGGAACTGTGCGGCGGAGGTGAACACCGGGACGTACGCCTGGCCGTCGATCTCCAGGGTCGGCAGGTCCAGGGTGGCGCTGGCGGGCCCGCCGCCGTTGGGCAGCGGCACCCATATCGGGCTGCGGCCCAGCACCTCCACGATCCGTGCGGCGGCGGACGGCACCCCGACGGACGCGGCGAGCACCGCCTCCAACTCGTTGGCCGGCCATCCGTCCCCGGACGGGCCGTCGGTCGTGAGGGGGGCCGGGGGGTCGTACGCCCCGGAGGGCGAGGGGTGGGGGGCCTGGGCCGGAATCTCCATCGTCAACCACCTGATCGGTACCGCGCTGCGTCTGCGCCAGGCACCCTAACGCGAAGCCGCGGGCCCGGGGCGCGGAGGCGGGGGCGCGCTACCCGTCGAAGCGGATGGACCGCAGCGCGCCGCCCGCGGGACGGTCCAGCAGCACCGCGGAGGTGCAGCCGGACGGCAGGCTCCCGCGCTCCGCGTCCCGCACCAGGCGCCCGACCGCCCGCCGGTGCCGCGCGAAGGCGTACCGCGACACTCCGCGGCCCCGTTCGCGCTGCCCGCTGAGCGCGGTGTCCGGCGCGACGTCGAGCAGCAGCAGGTGCAGCGTCGTCCCCCGGACCCGGGCCTCGCGGGCGAGCCACCGGCGCACCCACGCCTGGGTCCCGCAGTCGTGGACCACCACGCTCGCCCCGGACCGCAGCGCCCGCCGCAGCGCCGTGAAGTGCGCGAGCCGCACCAGCGGCCGGTACAGGCCGTAGGGCAGCACCCCGGGCATCCGACGGGTCCAGCGGTCGCGGGTGTCCTGGGAGTCGATGCGGACGGCGGCGGGGACGTCGTCCGCGCGGACCGTCCGGGACATCAGGGTGGACTTGCCGCTGCCCGGGAGCCCGGACACCACGACGAGGTCACCGGGGGCGAAGCGCAGCGCGTGCGGCCCCCGGCCCGCCCGCTCCCGCAGATCACGGACGACCCCCGTGGCCCGCCCCCCGCACACCTGGGCGGCAGGTGCTCCCGACTGTTCGGGCAGCGCGACGCCCGAAGCGCTCACGTACCCCCTGGTCCTGTTCACCGTGATCGTCCCCTCCAGTCGGTCACGTGAGCCTTCCCCGTAGAGTGTAAAGAGCGGGTAATTTCGGATGCTCGTGATTTTCGTCCGGATACGGTCACGACGGCATGACGGCCCGTGGCCGCGCGAACACCCTCCGCCCCGCGGGGGCGCGACTGCGCCCCGACGGTCACCGCGGGTGGCCGGTGCCGGGGCGAAAGGGGGCCGCCGCCCTGCCCAGGGCGGCGAATGCGTGCAATGATGTGGCCGCCAACTGCATACCGGCCGCTTGAATCCGCGCGGGAGAGCCCTCGGTCCGACCGGGGCGCCGAAGGAGCAAGTCCCTCCCTTGAATCTCTCAGGCCCAGTTACCGCGCGGGCGAGGCACATCTGAAAAGCGGATCGCAGCGCCGTGGAGCGCGCGGTCCCACCCAAGGTGCAAACCGGGCCGCCGTCCGCGGCGTGGCTCCCGGCGAACCTCTCAGGTCCGATGACAGATGGGGAGGATCACCTCGCCGTCATGCCCTGGGAGCACTATCCATGAGCACCGCCCCCCGTCGTACCGCGCTCGACGCGCTGCACCGTTCGCTAGGCGCGACCATGACCGACTTCGCCGGCTGGGACATGCCCCTGCGCTACGGCAGCGAGCGCGACGAGCACCAGGCCGTACGCACCCGGGCCGGCCTGTTCGACCTCTCCCACATGGGCGAGATCACCGTCACCGGGCCGCAGGCCGCCCAGCTGCTGAACCACGCGCTGGTCGGCAACATCGCCACCGTCGGCACCGGCCGCGCCCGCTACACGATGATCTGTCGCGCCGACGGCGGCATCCTGGACGACCTGATCGTCTACCGCACCGGGGCCACCGAGTACCTGGTCGTCGCCAATGCGGGCAATGCGCAGACCGTCCTCGACGCGCTGCGCGAGCGGGCCGCCGGCTTCGACGCCGAGGTCCGCGACGACCGGGACGCCTACGCGCTGATCGCCGTGCAGGGCCCCGAGTCGCCCGGCATCCTGGCGGCGGTGACCGATGCGGACCTGGACGGCCTGAAGTACTACGCCGGCCTCCCGGGCACCGTCGCGGACGTTCCCGCACTGATCGCCCGTACCGGATACACCGGCGAGGACGGCTTCGAACTGTTCGTGGCGCCGGAGCACGCCGAGCGGATCTGGCGGGCGCTGACCGAGGCGGGGGCGGCGGCCGGACTGGTGCCCTGCGGGCTGTCCTGCCGGGACACGCTGCGCCTGGAGGCGGGCATGCCGCTGTACGGGCACGAGCTGACCGAGGCGCTGACCCCCTTCGACGCCGGGCTCGGCCGGGTGGTGAAGTTCGAGAAGGAGGGCGACTTCGTCGGCCGCGCCGCTCTGGAGGCCGCCGCCGAGAAGGCCGCGGCGAACCCGCCGCGCAAGCTGGTCGGGCTGGTCGCCGAGGGGCGGCGGGTGCCGCGCGCCGGGTTCGCGGTGGTCGCGGACGGCGCGGTGATCGGCGAGGTCACCTCGGGAGCCCCCTCCCCCACCCTGGGCCGGCCGATCGCCATGGCGTACGTCGACGCCGCGCACGCCGAGCCGGGCACGGCGGGGGTGGCCGTCGACATCCGGGGCACCCACGAGCCGTACCGGGTCGTGGCGCTGCCGTTCTACAAGCGCCAGAAGTAGCCGGCGCCGTCTGCCGCGCGCCAGCGGTACCGGGCGCCAGCGGTACCGGACGCAAGCGGCATCGGACGCCAGCCGGTAGTGGCACCGTCCACGAGGCGCCAGAAACAGGGGCTCCGCCGTCGCCGGACCCGTCCGGCGGGGCCACCGCCGGGCGCCGCCCGGTCGGGCCTCCCGCGGGCTCGTCCAGCGCCCGTCTCGCATACCAAGACATCCCGTTCCCCAGCACTCCCCCGCGTACAGGAGAATTCCCACCATGAGCAACCCCCAGCAGCTTCGCTACAGCAAGGAGCACGAGTGGCTGTCGGCCCCCGACGGCGACGGCGTGGCGACGATCGGCATCACCGAGTTCGCGGCAGGCGCGCTCGGTGACGTGGTCTTCGCCCAGTTGCCCGAGGTGGGCCAGCAGGTGACCGCGGGCGAGTCCTGCGGTGAGCTGGAGTCGACGAAGTCGGTCAGCGACCTGTACTCCCCCGTGAGCGGCGAGGTCACGGAGTCCAACCAGGACGTCGTGGACGACCCTTCCCTGGTGAACTCCGCGCCCTTCGAGGGCGGCTGGTTGTTCAAGGTGCGCGTCTCGGCCGAACCGGACGACCTGCTCACCGCCGATGAATACACCACCTTCTCCGCGGGCTGACCCGAGACTAGGGATCATCTGATGTCGCTTCTGAACACCCCCCTGCACGAGCTGGACCCGGACGTCGCCGCCGCCGTCGACGCCGAGCTGCGCCGCCAGCAGTCGACCCTGGAAATGATCGCGTCGGAGAACTTCGCCCCGGTCGCCGTCATGGAGGCCCAGGGTTCGGTGCTCACCAACAAGTACGCGGAGGGCTACCCGGGCCGCCGCTACTACGGCGGCTGTGAGCACGTCGACGTGGTCGAGCAGATCGCCATCGACCGGATCAAGGAACTGTTCGGCGCCGAGCACGCCAACGTACAGCCGCACTCCGGGGCCCAGGCCAATGCGGCGGCGATGTTCGCGCTGCTCAAGCCGGGCGACACCATCATGGGTCTGAACCTCGCGCACGGCGGGCACCTGACCCACGGCATGAAGATCAACTTCTCCGGCAAGCTCTACAACGTCGTCGCCTACCACGTGGACGAGACGACCGGCCAGGTCGACATGGCCGAGGTGGAGCGCCTCGCCAAGGAGTCCAAGCCGAAGCTGATCGTCGCGGGCTGGTCCGCGTACCCGCGTCAGCTCGACTTCGCCGCCTTCCGCCGGATCGCGGACGAGGTCGGCGCCTACCTGATGGTGGACATGGCCCACTTCGCGGGCCTCGTGGCGGCCGGGCTGCACCCCAACCCGGTGCCGCACGCCCATGTCGTCACCACCACCACGCACAAGACGCTCGGCGGCCCGCGCGGCGGCGTCATCCTGTCCACGCAGGAACTGGCGAAGAAGATCAACTCGGCGGTCTTCCCCGGTCAGCAGGGCGGTCCCCTGGAGCACGTGATCGCCGCCAAGGCGGTCTCCTTCAAGGTCGCCGCCTCCGAGGAGTTCAAGGAGCGCCAGCAGCGCACCCTGGACGGCGCCCGCATCCTGGCCGAGCGCCTGGTGCAGGACGACGCCCGTGCGGTCGGGGTCAACGTCCTGTCCGGCGGCACCGACGTGCACCTGGTCCTGGTCGACCTGCGCGAGTCCGAGCTGGACGGCCAGCAGGCCGAGGACCGGCTGCACGAGGTCGGCATCACCGTGAACCGCAACGCGGTCCCGAACGACCCGCGGCCCCCGATGGTCACCTCGGGCCTGCGCATCGGCACCCCGGCGCTCGCCACCCGCGGCTTCACCGCCGAGGACTTCCGCGAGGTCGCCGACGTGATCGCCGAGGCGCTGAAGCCGTCGTTCGACGCGACGGTGGCGGCGGACCTGAAGGCCCGGGTCTCGGCCCTCGCCGACAAGCACCCGCTGTACCCGGGGCTGTAGTCCCGACGGGGTGCCGCGCACACCGGTGCGCGGCACCCCGCGGCCCCGTTCGGGCACGTTCTACCCTGTTCCGTGCGTACCGGACACCCTTCCCGGCACCGCAGGACACTTGCAGAAACGATCCATCGAACGATCGACCCCTCGACCCGTCCCGGACGCGCCGGCCACCCCGGCCGCCTCCGGTCTCCCCGGTAGCCACCGGGTCCGTGCCGCTCCCCACCGGGCGCGGAGGGTCCGCACCACCTGGCAGACAACGGCGTCTACCAGACACCAGCTAGGAGTTCTCCCGTGGCCATCTCGGTCTTCGACCTGTTCTCGATCGGCATCGGCCCGTCCAGCTCCCACACGGTCGGCCCCATGCGCGCGGCGCGGATGTTCGCCCGCCGCCTCAAGAACGACGGTCTGCTCGCCCACACCGCGCACCTGCGCGCGGAGCTGTACGGCTCGCTGGGCGCCACCGGCCACGGGCACGGCACCCCCAAGGCGGTGCTGCTGGGCCTGGAGGGCGAGTCACCGCGCACGGTGGACGTCGAACACGCCGACGAGCGGGTGGAGCGGATCAAGGCGGAGGGCCGGATCAGCCTGCTGGGTGCGCACGAGATCCCCTTCTCGTTCGACGACGACCTGGTGCTGCACCGCCGCAAGGCGCTGCCCTACCACGCCAACGGCATGACGCTCTTCGCCTACGACTCCGAGGGCGGCACCGTCCTGGAGAAGACGTACTACTCGGTCGGCGGCGGGTTCGTCGTCGACGAGGACGCCGTCGGAGCCGACCGCATCAAGCTCGACGACACCCCCTTGAAGTACCCCTTCCGCACCGGCGACGAGCTGCTGCGGATGGCCCGCGCATCGGGGCTGTCGATCTCCTCGATGATGCTGGAGAACGAGAAGGCGTGGCGCAGCGAGCAGGAGATCCGCGAGGGCCTGCTGGAGATCTGGCGGGTCATGCAGAGCTGCGTATCGCGGGGCATGAGCCGGGAGGGCATCCTGCCCGGCGGGCTGAAGGTCCGCCGCCGCGCACCCGGTTCGGCACGGCAGCTGCGGGCCGAGGGCGACCCGTTGGCCCACGCGATGGAGTGGGTGACCCTCTACGCGATGGCGGTGAACGAGGAGAACGCCGCGGGCGGGCGGGTCGTCACCGCCCCGACGAACGGCGCCGCCGGCATCATCCCGGCGGTCCTGCACTACTACGTGAACTTCGTGCCCGGGGCCGACGACGAGGGGGTCGTCCGCTTCCTGTTGGCCGCCGGGGCGGTCGGGCTGCTGTTCAAGGAGAACGCCTCCATCTCCGGGGCCGAGGTCGGCTGCCAGGGCGAGGTGGGCTCCGCCTGCTCGATGGCGGCGGGCGCCCTCGCCGAGGTGCTGGGCGGCTCGCCGGAGCAGGTCGAGAACGCGGCCGAGATCGGCATGGAACACAACCTCGGGCTGACCTGCGACCCCGTGGGCGGGCTGGTCCAGATCCCCTGCATCGAGCGCAACGGCATGGCCGGCGTGAAGGCGGTGACCGCGGCGAAGATGGCCATGCGGGGCGACGGGAGCCATCTGGTCTCGCTGGACAAGGTCATCAAGACCATGAAGGAGACCGGCGCCGACATGTCGGTCAAGTACAAGGAGACCGCGCGGGGCGGGCTCGCGGTGAACATCATCGAGTGCTGAGCGTCCGACCCCGACCGTGCGCCTGCGCGGTGCGCTCGCCCCTGCACGGCGGGAGGCACCCGCACGGGACCCCCTCAACTGCCGGGTCAGGGCTTGACTTTGACATGGATGTGAAGGTCTACCGTTCGTCCGGCCGGACCTTCGCCGGGTCCGGACCTTCGCTGTGCCCGGCGCTTCGCCGGGTGACCGCAGCGGAGGGACGCTCGGACGGAGGAGGCACCACCGGTGACCAGCGAGAGCGCGCCGCTGCGTGCGGGACGACGGGAGTGGTGGGGGCTGGCCGTACTGGCCCTCCCCACCTCGATGCTGGCGATGGACATGACCGTCCTGCACCTCGCCGCGCCCACCATCAGCGAGGACCTCTCCCCCAGTGGCAGTGAACTGCTGTGGATCCTGGACGTCTACGGGTTCCTGATCTCCGGGTTCCTGATCTCCATGGGCACCCTCGGCGACCGCGTCGGACGGCGACGGCTGCTGTTGATCGGCGCCACCGCCTTCAGCGCCGCCTCGGTCTTCGCGGCGTACGCCCAGAGCGCCGAAATGCTCATCCTGGCCCGGGCGTTGCTGGGTGTCGCCGGGGCCACGCTGATGCCCTCCACGCTGGCCCTGATCGCCACCATGTTCACGGTCCCCGCCCAGCGCACCTTCGCCGTCGCCGTCTGGATGACCGCCTTCATCAGCGGTGAGGCCCTCGGCCCCCTGGTGGGCGGTGCACTGCTGGAGTTCTTCTGGTGGGGCTCGGTCTTCCTCATCGCCGTCCCCGTGATGCTGCTGCTCCTGGTCGTCGGGCCCAAACTGCTGCCGGAGCACCGCGCGACCCGGCCGACCGGACGTTTCGACTTCGTCAGCGCCGCGCTGTCCCTGCTGGCGGTGCTCCCGCTGGTCTACGCCGTCAAGCTGCTCTCCGAGTCGGGCGCGGGTCCGGCGCCGCTGGGCTTCGCCCTCGTCGGCCTGGCCGTGGGCGCGGCGTTCGTCCGGCGGCAGCACCGACTGGACGAACCGCTGGTGGACCTCGGCCTGTTCCGCGTCCCGGCATTCAGCGCCGCGCTGAGCACCCAGACGCTCGCGAACTGCGGGCTCGCCGGCACCCAACTCCTGTTGATGCAGTACCTCCAGTCCGTCCACGGCCTCGCCCCGCTCCAGGCCGGCCTGTGGACGCTGCCCGCCGTCGTCATCGGCATCGGCGGCACCCTGCTCGCCCCCCGCGTGGTCGCCCGGGTCCGGCCGGCCACCGTGGTCAGCGTCTGTCTGGTGCTGGCCGCGGCCGGTGCGGCCCTGATCGTGCCCGCGGGGCCGCAGTCCGGGCTGGCCTGGGCGGTCGGCGGCTTCACCCTGCTGTACGTCGGCACCACGCCGATCCTCGCCCTGACCACCGACCTCATCGTCGGCTCCGCCCCGCCGGAGCGCGCCGGCGCGGCGTCGGCCCTCTCGGAGAGCGGCGCCGAACTGGGGCTCTCCCTGGGCATGGCGCTGCTCGGCAGCCTCGGCCTCGCCGTCTACCGGCAGCAACTCGCCGACCACGCGCCCGCCGGCGTGGACGACGCCGCGCTGAGCGACGCCCAGCACACCATCGGCGGCGCCGTCAGCGCCGCGGAGGACCTGCCGGAGCCGGCCCGGTCGGGTCTGGTCGACGCGGCCCGCGCCGCCTTCACCGACGGGCTCGCCACCGCGGCGGGCGTCACCGCGGTGCTGTTGCTCGCCACCGCGGCGCTGGCCGCGCTGATGCTGCGCGGCGTTTCGCTCGTGGACCACGGTGGGGACGGGCCCGGTTCTCCGGAGTCGAAGCCGGGACCGGAGCCGGACCTGGACCCGGAACGGGAGTCGAAGTCGGCGGCGGCGCGCACGGATTGAGGGCTCCGCCGCACCGCGCTCGCCGACCACCCGACTACTACGTGATACCGTGTAGCAGTACTCGGCGCTACGTAGTACCGTATCGGGAGGACGGAAGAGGAGACCCGCGATGGACGACCTGACGGAGATGTTGAAGGGCACGCTGGAGGGCTGCGTGCTCGAAATCATCGGCAGCGAGGAGACCTACGGGTACGCCATCACCCGTCGGCTCAACGAACTCGGCTTCACCGACGTGGTCGAGGGCACGGTCTACACCATCCTGCTGCGCCTGGAGAGGAACGGACTCGTCCAGGTGACGAAGAGGCCGTCCGGGGTGGGGCCACCGCGCAAGTTCTACTCGCTCAACGACGCGGGGCGCGAACGGCTCGGGACGTTCTGGGCGAAGTGGGAGTACCTGGCGTCACGGATCAACGAACTGAAGGAGGGCGGGAGATGAGCTTCTGGGAGACCATGACCGGCAGCGACCTCACCAGGGAGTGGAAGGGGTTCGAAGCCCGGGCCGGCGCACTGCCGGCCGACCACCGGGCGGCATGGGAACAGATCAAGGGCCACCTCTTCCCCCACGGGGACTTCAGCGGCCGCAACCTGATGCCGATCCTCGACAGCGCCCTGGGGCTGCTGGAAGAGACGGCGGCGGACGGGCAGGGCGTCCACGAGGTGTTGGGCGACGACGTCGAGGGCTTCTGCGCGGCACTGGTCGGCGGAGAGGGAGCGCGCGGTCATCGTGACCGGTGGCGCGAGCAGTTGAACCGGAACGTCGCGAGGAAACTGAGCCGGCTGGGAGGCTGACGTGGGCATCCAGGACATCATCGAGGGCAAGAAGCAGTGGCGGGCGCACACGGCGCGGGTCAAGGCGCTACCGCCGGACTACCGGATCGTCTACGAGGAGATGCAGAAGTACTTCTTCAAGGTCGGGCCGGTCGACCTGCCCGACGGGAACCTGCTCTCGGGGATCGTCGACTTCTTCGAGGAGGGCGCAGCGAGTGGCAAGGGCGTCCTGCAACTCATCGGCCAGGACGTCGCCGCGTTCTGCGACGACCTGATCAAGGACTCGCGCACCTACGCGGACCTCTACCAGGAGTCCGCCCGCGGGACGTCCGGCACGACCGAGACGTAGGACGGACCGCCCGCCCGACGGGCCCGGATTCGGGCACTCGTCGGGTGCCGGTCAGCGGGCGACCTCCAGTTCGGCCAGGAGTCCCCGTACGCGGTGCTCGATCTCGTCGCGGATGGGGCGAACGGCGTCGAGGCCCTGGCCGGCGGGGTCTTCGAGGGTCCAGTCGAGGTAGCGCTTGCCGGGGAAGACGGGGCAGGTGTCGCCGCAGCCCATGGTGATGCAGACGTCCGACTCCCGGACGGCGTCCGCGGTGAGGACCTTCGGGACCTCGGCGGAGATGTCGATGCCGACCTCGGCCATCGCGGCGACGGCGGCCGGGTTGACGGCGGCGCCCGGGGCCGAGCCGGCCGAGCGCACCTCGACGCGGTCGCCCGCGAGGTGACCGAGCCAGGCGGCGGCCATCTGGGAGCGGCCGGCGTTGTGGACGCAGACGAACAGGACGGACGGCTTGCGGCCGGGGGGCTGGGACATGAGCGCCTTCTCGTCTCGCGGTGACTCCGCCACCGATGACATCAGCACCTACTGACATCAGCAAGTAGTGACATCAGCAAGTAGTGATGTGAAAGTATCAGCCCATGCTGACTCCAGTCGATGCTGATGTGATCCGGGCGCTGGGCGATCCGCTCCGCCTGAGGATCGTGACCCTGCTCGCCCGCGAGACGCTGTGCACGACGCACCTGGTCGAGGAGACCGGAGCCAAGCAGACCAACCTCTCCAACCATCTGAAGGTCCTGCGGGACGCCGGTCTGGTGGACACCGAACCCTGCGGACGCTTCACGTACTACAAGCTGCGCCCCGAGGTCCTGGCCGGGCTGTCCGGGCAGTTCGCCGCGCTCGCCGAGTCCGCCCGCACCACCGCCGGGAACAAGCGGGCCTGCCCGTGACCGCGACCGGACCCGCCACGGGGACCCCCGCCGCCCGTCCCGGCACGGAGGGGAACGCGTCGGTCGTCGCCGCGCTCTCCACCCTGGACCGCTACCTCGCGGTGTGGATCCTGCTCGCCATGGGCGTCGGCCTGGGACTGGGGCGTGCGGTCCCGGGGCTGAACGACGCACTGGCGAGGATCGAGGTCGGTGGCATCTCGCTGCCGATCGCGCTCGGCCTGCTGGTGATGATGTACCCGGTGCTGGCGAAGGTCCGTTACGACCGGCTCGACGCGGTCACCGGCGACCGCAAGCTGCTGGTCTCCTCGCTGGTGGTCAACTGGATCGTCGGCCCGGCCGTCATGTTCGCGCTGGCGTGGACCTTCCTCCCCGACCTGCCCGAGTACCGGACCGGGCTGATCGTCGTCGGCCTCGCGCGCTGCATCGCCATGGTGATCATTTGGAACGACCTCGCGTGCGGCGACCGGGAGGCCGCCGCCGTTCTCGTCGCGCTGAACTCGGTGTTCCAGGTGCTCGCGTTCGGGCTGCTGGGCTGGTTCTACCTGGATCTGCTGCCCGGCTGGCTCGGCCTCGGCGACGGCGAGCGGCTCGACGTCTCCATGGGGGAGATCGCACTGAACGTGGTGATCTTCCTCGGCGTCCCGCTCCTCGCCGGGTTCCTGACCCGCCGGTTCGGCGAGAGGAAGGCGGGCCGTGCGGCGTACGAGTCGCGGTTCCTGCCGCGGATCGGGCCGTGGGCGCTGTACGGGCTGCTGTTCACGATCGTGGTCCTCTTCGCGCTCCAGGGGAAGACGATCACTTCCCGGCCGCTGGACGTCGTCCGGATCGCGCTGCCGCTGCTCGTCTACTTCGCGGTGATGTTCTTCGGCACCTTCGCCCTGGGCAAGGCGCTCGGGATGACGTACGCACGCACGACCACGCTCGCGTTCACCGCGGCGGGCAACAACTTCGAACTGGCCATCGCGGTCGCCATCGCCACCTTCGGGGTCACCTCCGGCCAGGCCCTCGCCGGCGTGGTCGGCCCCCTCATCGAGGTTCCGGTCCTGATCGGACTCGTCTACGTCGCCCTCGCCTGGCGTCGCCGGTTCACCCGGGCCTGAACGCGGTGGGGCCCGGCCGTTGTGCGGGCTCCGGGGTCAGGCGGCGGCCGGGGCGCCGACCAGGAGCTTGCCCATGGCGGCGAGGACGGACGGCTCGACCCGGTAGTAGACCCAGGTGCCGCGCCGCTCGGAGGACAACAAGCCGGCTTCCCTGAGCTTCTTCAGGTGGTGGGAGACGGTGGGCTGGGAGACGCCGACGTCGGAGATGTCGCACACGCACGCCTCGCCGCCCGCGTGGGAGGCCACGGCGGAGAACAGTCGGAGCCGGACCGGGTCGCCGAGCGCCTTGAACATCCGGGCGGCGACCTCGGCCTCACCGGCGGTCATGGGGCGTTCCGCCAGCGGCGGGCAGCACGGCGCGACACCGCCCGGCTCGGCGGTGTCGCTCGGCGGGAGCGCCTTCACGTTCGACATACGTCTATGTTCACACATGTCGAATCAAGGAGCGAGGGTCTCGCCGCCCCCGGGTCCGCTCCCCGGCAGTGGGCGATCCGCGCAGGTCAGCGCCGCCCGAGCAGGGCGGCCAGCTCGCGGGCGGTGCGGGCGGCGTCACGGCCCGCGCCCCGCAGGGAGTTCGAGGTGAGGCTGCGCTGCCACTCCAGACCGGCGAACACGAGGCCGGGGTGGACGAGGGAGCGGCCTTCGCGGTGGCGGGGCAGCCCGGCCGGATCGAGGGCGCCGTCGATCCCGGCGAGGTAGGGCAGGTCGGGGCGGTACCCGGTGGCGAGCAGGATCGCGTCCACTTCCTCCCGCATCCCGTCCGACCAGGTGACCTTCGCCCCGTCGATCCCGGTGAACAGCGGCCGGTGGTCCGGTGCGCCGCGGGTGAGGGCGGCGCGGTAGCGACCGTCGTCGATGATCGGCGGCGAGGGCGGGGTGCGCAGGAAGCGCCCGATCGGAGCGCGGTCGATGCCGGTGAGGGTGAGCCAGAAGTGGAGGTCCCGGCCGAGGACGCGCTGCGGGGCGTACCGGATCGGGTTCCGGCTGGCCAGGGTGGTGCGGGCGACGTCGTGGAGTTCGGCGGCGATCTGGACGGCGGAGTTGCCCGCGCCGACCACGATCACGCGCCGTCCGGCGAGGGCGGCCGGGTCGCGGTAGTCGGCGGCATGGAGCACGGTGCCGGTGAAGGCGTCGAGTCCGGGCAGGTCCGGGCGGTGGGGGCGGCCGAAGGAGCCGGAGGCGGCGACGACGGCCCGCGCCGTCAGCAGTTCCCCTCCCGCCACCTCCACTTCGAAGCCGTCACCGGCCCGGCGCACCGCACCGACCTGCCGTCCGGTGCGGACGTCGGCGTCGAGACGGGCGGCGCAGTCGGTGAGGTAGGCGACGACCTCGTCACGGTGCGGGTAGCGGTCCGGGTCGCCGGGGAACGGCCGGCCGGGCAGGGCGCTGTACCGGGCGGGGGAGAACAGGGTGAGGCTGTCGTAGTAGTGCGGCCACGATCCCGCCGGCCGGTCGGAGGCTTCCAGCACCACCGGCGTCAGCCCCTGTCGCACCAGGGCGCCGGCGGACGCCAGTCCGGACTGGCCGCCCCCGATCACCACGACGTCGACGCGTTCCACGAGCACCCTCAATTCGATAGATGTCTATGTTGACGCTCATCGAAGCAGGTGGGAGGGTGATGACACAAGACATCGATGGATATCGAAACAAGCAGGGAGTCACCGTGCCCGCGTCGTCCACCGCCGCACTGCCCGTCATCGTGATCGGGGCCGGCCCCGTCGGGCTGGCCGCCGCCGCCCACCTCACCGCCCGGGGCCTCACCCCGCTCGTCCTCGAAGCGGGCCCGGCCGCCGGCAGCGCGGTGCGCGCGTGGGCGCACGTCCGGCTGTTCTCCCCCTGGGGCGAGGTGATCGACCCCGCCGCCGAGAAGCTCCTCGCCCCCACCGGCTGGACCGCCCCCGACCCGAGCGCCCACCCCACCGGCGGCGACTGGGCGGAGCGGTACCTCCAGCCGCTGGCCGACGTCCTCGGCGAGCGGGTCCGCTACGGGGCGCGCGTCACCGGGGTCTCGCGCGCCGGGCGGGACCGGATCGTGGACGCCGACCGCGAGGCCCAGCCCTTCGTCGTCCAGGTCGCGCACGCGGACGGGCGGGAGGAGCGGCTGTCCGCCCGCGCGGTGCTCGACGCCTCCGGCACCTGGTCCACGCCTTCCCCGGCGGGTGCCAGCGGCCTGCCCGCCCTCGGCGAGGAGGCGGCCGCCGACCGCATCGCGTACCGGGTGCCGGACCTGACCGACCCCGCCGTCCGCGCCCGGTACGCCGGGAAGCGCACCGCCGTCATCGGGACCGGCGCCTCCGCCTTCACGGCGCTCGCCGCCCTCGCCGACCTCGCCCGAGCCATGGACGCCGCGGATGCCACGGATGCCACGGACGGCGGCGGGACGCGGGTCGTGTGGGTCCTGCGCCGGGGCCTCACCGGCTCCACCTACGGCGGCGGCACCGCCGACCAGCTGCCCGCCCGGGGCGCGTTGGGCCTCGCGGCGAAGGCCGCCGTCGAGCAGGGCCACGCGGACGCGGTCACCGGTTTCCGCACGGAATCGGTCGAGCGGGACGGCGACCGGATCGTCCTGGTGGCCGAGGACGGGCGCCGCCTCGACCCGGTGGACGAGGTCGTCGTCCTGACCGGTCTCCGGCCCGATCTGTCCTTCCTCTCCGAGGTCCGCCTCGACCTGGACGAACGCTTGCAGGCACCGGCCCGACTGGCGCCGCTGATCGACCCCAACCAGCACTCCTGCGGCACCGTCCGCCCCCACGGCCACCGCGAACTGGCCCACCCAGAGCGGGACTTCCACCTCGTGGGCATGAAGTCCTACGGCCGCGCCCCCACGTTCCTCGCCCTGACGGGGTACGAGCAGGTCCGCTCGGTGGCCGCCGCCCTCGCGGGCGACCCCGCCGCGGCCGACCGGGTCGAACTCACCCTCCCCGGGACCGGTGTCTGCGGCGGCCCCGGGCTCTTCGACCCGGCCGGGCCCACGGTCCGGCAGGACGGGGGCGGCTGCTGCGGCACCCCGGCCGGCGGCTGCGACACGTAACCCCCTTCCCCACCCCGCAACCACTACAGAGGTGACGCCGGTGTGCCGAAGTAGCCGACATGTCATACGCACACACACGCCGTGCGGTGCTCGCCGGTGCGGCGGCGCTCGGTACGACCGGATCGTCCCGGCCCCGGCCGGCCCCGGCCGGCAGCGCCCGGATCGTCGGGGAACGCAGGGTGGACGAACGGCTGGTGGAGTTGACCGTCGACTCCCCCGCGCTGGGCGACCGCAGCACCGTGGCCCTGCTCACCCCGCGCGGCTGGGACCGGCGCCGACCCGAGGACCGCTGGCCGACCCTCTACCTGCTGGCGGGCGGCGACGGCGACCACACCACCTGGACGACGCTCTTCCGGGTACAGGACCTGGACGAGTTGCAGGACGTGCTGGTGGTGATGCCCGGCATGCCGTTGTTCGGGTTCTGGACGGACTGGTGGAACCACGGCGAACGGGGCGCACCCCGGGTGCGGACCTACTTCCTCCGTGAGGTGCTCCGCCTGGTGGAAGGCGAGTACGGGGCGGATCAGCAGCGGGCCGCGGCCGGGGAGTCCCAGGGGGGCTTCGGCGCCCTGGGGATGGCCGCCCGGGTCCCCGGACTGTTCGGCGCCGTCGCCGCGTTCGGGGCCCCGGTGCACCCGGTCCGGCACCCGGAGGTGTGGCTGTCCGGCGCGAAGTACCTCGGCGTGGACGGGTACGCGGTCTTCGGCGATCCGTGGGAACAGTGGAAGGTCTGGCTGGACTGGGACCCGTACCACCGGGCCGAGGGGCTGCGGCGCACGCCCGTCCACCTCGCCTGCGGGGACGGGACCCCCGGCCCCCTCGACGGCGAGGAGCCCGACCCGCACATCCCCGGCACCGAGAAGTGGGCCGCCCTCGCCGACCCCGGGGTGGTCTCCCTCACCGAAGCCGTCTGCGCCGAAGAGGCACGGCTGTTGGCGGCACGCCTCGCGTCCCTGGGGGCTCCCGTCACCACCCACCTCTACCCCGGCACCCACGGCGGGACCTACGGGCACCGCGAACTGCGCCGCGCGCTGCCGATGCTGTTGAACGCCCTGGGTCCCCGGGGCGCGGCCGGGGGCGTCAGCCGGGGAGGTGCCGGATGAGCAGCAGGGCGATGTCGTCGTGGCCCGGGTCGGTGAAGTCGCGGGAGACCAGCGTGTCGGCCAGGAACTCCAACCGGGACTGCGCATCACCGTCCCGGGTGCCGACCGCCCACCGGGCGAGAGCGTCCCGCACCCGTTCCACGGCCGCGTCGTAGGGACCGTCCGGGGTGTCCACCAGGCCGTCCGTGTACAGCAACAGGGTGGCTCCGGGGGCCAGTACGCCCTGGTGCACGGGGTAGATGTCGTCGGGCAGACAGCCCAGCGGGAGGCCGCCCTCCGCGACGACCTCGTGGACCGACCCGTCGGGCTCCGTCTGGAGGGGGTGCGGATGCCCGGCCCGGACCATGCGGTACGCGCCGGTGCCCACGGCGATGTCCACGATGCAGCAGGTGGCGAACCGTTCGGTGTCCAGCCCCCACAGCGTCTGGTTGCCGCGGCACATCAGCCCGCTCGCACGGAAGCCGTCGGAGGCGTGCGCCCGTAGGGCCGTGCGGAGTTGGCCCATCACCCCGGCGGCCTGCGCACTGTGTCCCTGGACGTCCCCGATCACCAGCGAGGCGCCGCCGTCGTCGCGGGGCAGCACGTCGAACCAGTCGCCGCCCACCTGCATCCCCCCGGCCGCCGGCCGGTAGCGGGCGGCGATGGCGTAGCCCGGCAGCCGGGGCAGCGAGCGGGGCATCATCAGCCGCTGGAGGTCGGTCATCCGGCGCCGGGACACGTCCGCGAGCCGGGTCCGGGCCAGGGACTGGGTGAGGATGCCGGAGATCGCGGTGGCGACGGTCTGGTCGTCGGAGGTGAACTCCCGGGGCTGCGCGTACGAGATCAGACAGCTGCCCACGGTGCCGTCCGCCGAGGCGAGCGGGAGCAGGACGAACGCGTGGTGCTCCCGCGGCGGCCGGAAGCGGGGGTCGGGGAAGCGTTCGAGGTAGGCGGCGCGCGACGGCAGGAACAGCGGGTGCCCTTCCGCGAGGGCCACCGCCAGGGGGTTGTCACGGACCGTGCCCATCAGCCGCAGGCGTTCCCGGGCCGGTTCCTCGTAGCCGATGGCGCCCTCGAGCAGCAGCCTCCCGTCGTGTTCGATGTGCAGTGCCAGGGCGCGTCCACCGACCTGCGGGAGCACGATCCGGCCCATCACGTCGATGATGTCGCGGGTGGCGCGGGCGGCGGCGAACGCCCTGGTCACCCGGAGGACGAAGTCGCGGCGGGCCTCCCTGCGGCGCATCCGTTCGTGTTGTTCGGTCTCGTCCCAGGAGACGCCGATGACGCGGTCGGGCGTGCCGTCCGGGGCGCGTTCGAGGGCGCCCTTGACCTCGATCCAGCGCAGGGTGCCGTCGGGCAGCACCACCCGGTACGCGGCGTAGTAGGCGCCCGTCCGCAGGCTCTCGTCGAGCGCCCGGTCGAGGGCCGCGCGGTCGTCGGGGTGGACGGCCGCGCGGAACGTCTCCACCCGGGAGTCGAAGTCCGCCGGGTCGAAGCCGAACAGCCGCATCTGCCGCTCGTCCCAGACCACCTCGCCGGAGGGGACGTGCCACTCCCAGGAGCCGATGGAGCCGCTGGACATCGCGAGTTCCAGCCGGGTCTGGCGACTGCGCCGGAACGCCGCGCGCTCGGCGGGGTCGAGCTTCGGGCTTCCGGCCGGCACCCCGGCCCGTTCCAGGGCCACCAGGTGGTCGATGCGGTGGGCGCACAGGGTGGCGACCATCGCCAGGTGCCGGTCGTCGGCGGCGCTCAGCGGCCGGGGCGGGTCGAGCATGACGAGCAGCGCACCGAGGCACCGGTCGTCCACCAGCAGCGGCGCCGTGACGAACGCGACCGGCCGGCCGCCCGGCTCCGGGGACCCGTCGGTGCCGGGCGCGACGCCGTCGCCCGGGTCGTCGACGAGCCCGTGGAAGAGCCGTCGTTCCCGGGCGGCGACGGACACGGCGAAGGTCGCGTCCGGGGCGAGGACCGGGAAGCGCTCGACGAGGTCGCCGGCGAGTCCGTGTTCGGCGGTGAGCCGGAGCCAGCCGTCGTCGCCGGCGAGGTAGAACGCTCCCGTGTGGCTCCCGCTGCCTGTGCGCAGCGCGTCGAGGGCGGTGACCAGGAGGGTCCCGGTGTCCCGGGCGGCCAGCAGGGCGAGGACGGCACCGCGCAGTCCGGGACCGTCGGCTCGCGGGCCCGCCGGGACGCGGGGCTCCGCTTCGCCGTGCGGCCGTTCGTCGGTGCGCTCTGGAATCACGGTCGCCGCTCCTCGCGAGGGCCCGCTCGCGGTGCGTGCCGTGCGTGCGGTCAGGCCGCTCCCCGGAGGGGGCGGTTCCCGCCGGCGGCACCGCGGTCGTGCGGTGACGGTCTCGTGGTGTCCCGCTGTACGTGGTGTCCGTTCGGGTGGTTGCGTCGTGCTGCTCACTCTAGGAACAGTCGGGACGGGCCGCCAAACGTCGCGCGGCGGACGGGACCCGGGACGTCCGGAGCGACCCGGGGCGCCGGGGCCGTCGGGGCCTGTCGGGGACGAATCCTTTACCTTTCTTTGCCTTCCGGAAGGGTTGGATCCGGTGCGGGACCTTCGCCCCTCGCGCTCCGTTGCGGGGGCGTCGACCCTGGAGGTGAGGACCTGGTGCCGCACGACGGTGCCGCCCGTCCCGGACGCCCCGGGGCCGGCCCGCCGCTCGGCACCGCCCCGACGACCGAAGCTCCAGACCGACCAGCCCGCAGGACCGGGTGTTCCCCGAGGAGGCCGCGGTACCGGTGAAGACTCCTGCCGCTCCACACACAGACGCTGCTCCAGCACCGCACGGGTGGGACACCACCCTCACGCCGGAAGCCGTCGAGGCCCTGGTGGCCGACGCGATCACGGCACCGTCCATGCACAACGCGCAACCGTGGCTGTTCCGCTTCGATCCGCAGCGCCGGGTCTTCCAGGTGCGGGCGGACCCGGAGCGCCGGATCGCCCTGTCCGACCCCGAAGGCCGGGCCACCCATCTGGGGTGCGCCGCCGCGCTGTTCAACCTGCGGGTGGCCGCCGCCCGCGCGGGCTGGAAACCGGTCACCACCCTGCTGCCCGACCCGGCGGACCCCTACGCCCTGGCCGAGGTCGGGCTGGACGACGGCCGGGCCCTGTACGACGCGACCCGGGAGCCGTACCGCAAGACCACGGAGACCTACCAGAAGTCGGGCGAGCCCTACGACGGCACCGCCGACGCGTACGACGAGCTGACGGACCTGTACCCCGCGTTGCGCCGCCGCCGGACCACCCGGGCGCCCTTCAGCGACGAGCCGATCGACGAACAGTTGCTGGACACCCTGCGGCGGGCCGCACTGATCGAGGGCGCACGGCTCGCGTTCGCCGACGAGTTCCATCGGGAGACCGTGTTGCAGTTGGGCCGGGAGGCCGAGCAGCGCACGCTGTCCGACGAGGCGCTGCGCGCGGAGCTGGCCTCTTGGACGGGCGAGGCCCCGGACGGCGGGCCGCGCAGCGACGGCGTCCCGACGGCGGCCTTCGGCCCCCGCTCCCGCGCGGGGAACGGACCGGTGCGGGACTTCGACGTGGACGGCACCGCGCCGCGGCCGACGGCCGACTTCGAGCAGGGGCCCCGGCTGGCCGTGCTCGGCACGCACGGTGACACGCCGGTCGACTGGCTCCGGGCGGGCCAGGCGCTGGAACGGGTGCTGCTGGAGGCGACCCTCGACGGTCTCGTCACCTCGCTCGCGTCCGAGGCCCTGGAGTGGGACGAACTGCGCTGGGCGATCCGGGACCCGCTGACCCCGATGGGACACGCCCAGATGGTCGTCAGGTTCGGCTACGGGGAGCCAGGACCGGCGGCCCCGCGGCGCACCGTCTCGGAGGTGCTGACGTACGCCGGAACGGCCGGGGAGCCGCCCGCGGCGTGAGCGGGACGGCTGCCATCCGAGCGGCGCGACAGCCCCCGGCGGGCGCGGCGGCCCCTGGAGGTCCCGGGAAGCCCCGGGAAGCCCCGGGAAGCCCCAGGAAGCCCCACACGTCAACTTTGATTGACAGACGTCATGCCGTCAACCATGATTGACGGCATGCCAGGACGATCACGCACCGCCCGAGCCCGCGGCACCGCCGGGTGCGGCCCGGGCCGCACCCGGACCCTGCTACTGATGGGCGCCCTGGGCGGACCGCTGTTCACCGCCGTGCACCTGGTCGAGGGGGTGCGGCGCCCGGACCACGACCCGGTCCGCGACCCGGTCAGCTCCTTGGCGCTCGGCCCCCGGGGAGCCGTCCAGACCGCGAGCTTCCTCGCCACGGGCGCGCTCACCGCGGCGGGCGCGTACGGCTGGCACCGGACCCCGGCACCCGGGGCGGGCACCTGGGGGCCGCGACTGCTCGGGCTCTGGGGCGCCGGGCTGATCGGCGCGGGACTGTTCACCACCGACCCCGCCCCGACCCGGACCCCGGCCGCACCACCGCGGACCGTGCGCGGGGCCCTGCACGACGCGTCCTCACTGGCCGCGTTCGCCGCGGTGACCGGCGCGGCACTGACCCGGCCCAGCCGACCGCGACGGGGCTGGGAGCCCCGCCGGGCCGGGTACTCTGCGGCCACGGCCGTGACGTTCACCGTGGCGATGGGCGCCGCGATCACGGGCCACGAACGGCCCGGTTCGCCGCTCGCCCGCCACGCGGGCCTGTACCAGCGGCTGGCGCTCACCTCGGCCCTGACTTGGCAGACCGCCCTGATGCTCCGTCACCTCACGTACGAGGGTGACGTGTTGCGCCGCTCCGGCCGTCCCCGGTGCACCCCGTGACGGAACCGGGCCCCTCCCGCACCCCTGAGGGGGTACGACGAAGGCCCCGAATGTGGCCAGATCCCACGGGTTCACCGCTTCGGGTGGCGCACCCCGGATACCGCCCGCACCCGCCCCGCGGGCACGGCACGCTGGGGGCCGGGCCGGCACGATCGACCCCGGCCCGGGAAGGACGAACATGATTCGCGGCATCGATGTGAGTGCCTATCAGTCGTCGTTCGACACCGACGGGCTGTCCTTCGTCATCGTGAAGGCGACCGAGGGCCGTTCCTACATCAACCCCCGACAGACCGCCC
Source organism: Streptomyces sp. NPDC005955 (assembly GCF_042871255.1). Classification (NCBI taxonomy): domain Bacteria; kingdom Bacillati; phylum Actinomycetota; class Actinomycetes; order Kitasatosporales; family Streptomycetaceae; genus Streptomyces; species Streptomyces sp. NPDC005955. The sequence continues at coordinate 124,983 of NZ_JBIAIF010000018.1, forward strand.
AGGCCAAACAGGCACGGGACGCGGGCTGCGTGGTGGGCTTCTACCACTTCCTGTGGCCGGGCAACATCAAGGCGCAAGCCGCGTACTTCGTGGAGAAGTGCGCTTCCCAGGGCTCCGACCTGCTCGCCGCCGACTGGGAGTGGACCGGCGACAACACCCGGGCCAGCAACGCCGAGAAGGACGCCTTCATCAAGGAGGTGAAGAGACTGCGCCCGACGCACCGGGTGCTGCTCTACTGCAACCGGGACTTCTGGCTCAACCACGACGACACGTCGTACGCCGGTGACGGGCTCTGGATCGCCGACTACACCTCCGCCGGCAGGCCCCGCATCAAGGCCGACTGGAAGATCCACCAGTACACGGACGACCCGATCGACAAGAACCTCGGCGACTTCTCCTCCGAGGCGGCCCTGCGGAGCTGGGCGAGAAAGGCCTGAGGACACCGGCCCCGGTGACCGGCTGAACCGACGGGGCGACCGACGGGTCGCCGCGCTCGCTGGTCGCCGCGGTTCAAGGCGCCGCTCAGGGTGACGCCTTGAACCGCCGTGGGACCAAAGGGAGCGGGCCGCCCTAGCCGGCGGGGTGCGCACGGAAGGCGGCCGGGCGTTCCCGGTCCGCCTCGGCCAGCGCCTTCACCACCGCGTCCACCCCGCCGCGCAGCCCGTACACGGGAGTGTCGGGCTGCTGCCGCCAGGAGTCGTCGAGGCCGCCCGCGTCAACGGTGTCGAAGCCGATCTCGTCGACCAGGTCCCGCACCACCCGCTTGGCAGCTTCGTCGTCGCCAGCCACCGGCACGGCGAGCCGGTCGGGGGCGCCCGCGGGTCGGGCACGAGCCGTGATGTCCTCGGCGTACGTGCCGTTGAAGACCTTGACGACCGGGCGGCCGAGGTGGCGCTCGACCCAACGGCTCTCCGGCAGCCCGTCCTCGATCTCGGATATCAGGCCGTCGCGCTCCCGCGGGTAGTAGTTGTGGGTCTCGATGACGACCAGGTCGTCATCGGCCCCGGCGAACAGGTCGGACGGCAGGTCCGGCACCGCCTTCAGGGGGACCGTGACCACGACCACCCGGGCCCCGCGGACCACGTCCGCGGCGGAGGCGGCGGCGGTGACCCCGGTCTCGGCGACGAGTTCGCCCAGGGTGTGCGGCCCACGGGAGTTGACGATGGAGACGCTGTGCCCCACGGCGGCCAGCCGACGGGCGAGGGCGCCGCCGATCTGTCCGGCGCCGATGATGCCGATCTGCATGAGGTACCCCCAACGGGTGTGGCGAGCAGTCAACGGAGGCAACCTCCGTTTGGCCGTTGGGTATTCCGTGGTCACCGAAGAATTCAGGACGGACTGCGGGACGGGTTCCGGGACCGCGCGATGGGCCCCGGAAGCCGTCGGCCGGGCCTACTTGCTGAGGTGGGCCCAGAACTCGTCGAAGGAGAGCAGCTTGTCGCTGTTCGTGTCCTGCGCGCCGATGATCGCCTCGGCCACGGACTCCGTGACGTTCCAGTCACCGAGCTGGGCCATGGCGGTCTTGTACTCGGCCGCCGTGATGAAGCCGTCGCCGTCCGCGTCGAACCGCTCGAACGCCTTGCGCGCTGCCTCGATGTCCGCCACCGGGTCCACCCCTTAGTTTCGTCCTGCTTGACGGGGTCAGATTATCGGCCCGTGCGCGTCCCTCCGTACGCCGCACCCCGGGGCCGGGCCCGAGACCAGCGGTTCGCCCGGGGCGGAGGGCGGGCGGGGGCGGGCGTGCGGGGTGCGCCTCAGCGGAAGACGCCCGTGTGCCCGAGGGAGTAGCGGCCCGGCTGGGGGTAGACGGCGAGCCCGTGGGGACCGGAGCCGACCTTGACGCGGGCGAGTTGGGCGCCGGTGCGGGTGTCGATGGCGTACACCTCGGAGTCGTACCGTCCCGAGAGCCACAGCACCTTGCCGTCGGCGGAGACCCCGCCCATGTCGGGGCTGCCGCCGTCGGGCAGCCGCCACTTCTTGCTGACCTCGCCCCGGGCGAAGTCGAAGACGGAGACGGTGCCCTCCCCGCGGTTGGAGACGTACATCTCCTTCGAGTCGCGGCCCACGTACAGGCCGTGGCACCCCTTGCCGGTGGGCAGCAACGTCGGCTCGGCGAAGGAGTCCCCGTCCAGGACCCACATGCCGTGGGCCATCATGTCCGCGATGTAGAAGGTCTTGCCGTCCGGGGAGACCTTCACGTCCTGGGGCATCGCACCCTTCAGCGGCAGTTTCCGCTGGGCGACGACCTTCTTGCGCAGGGTGTCGACCTTGAGGAGTTCGCCGGAGAACTCGCAGGACACGATGAAGTAGCGGCCGTCGATGGAGAAGTCGGCGTGGTTGACGCCGTAGCAGCTGACCGGTTCGGTCTTCCTGATCTCCATGGAGTGCGGATCGCGGAAGACGAGCTGGCGGTCGAGCGAGGCCATGACGACGGCGTGCTTGCCGTCGGGGGTGAAGTAGAGGTTGTACGGGTCGTGGACCGGTACCGGCTCGCCCGCCTTGCCGGTCTTCGGGTCGATGGGGGTGAGGGTGTTCCCCCGGTTGTTGTTGACCCACAGGGTCCGCAGGTCCCAGGAGGGCACCACGTGTTGGGGCTGGGCCCCGACCTTGATGGTCTCCACGACCCGGTAGGTCTCGGGGTCGATCACGCTGACCGTGTCGGAGCCGGTGTTGGGCACGTACACCCGGGACGGGAAGTCCTTGACCACCGGGGAGAGCCGGTTCGGGCGGTCCTCGGAGTAGAGGTCGTTCGGGTCCACGACCGGCGGCATGCCGGGCAGCACCTCGACCCGGGGCGTGGGCGCGGGGGGCGGGGCGCCGCGCTCGGTTCTGCGGGCTTCGGCTTCGGCGGCGCGCCCGTCGCCCTGGGCGCCGCAGCCCGCGAGGGCGACCAGCGCGGTCGGGCCGAGCAGGGCCGTGGCCACCCGGCGGGTGAGCTTCAGGGGTACGGGCATCGGGGCAGCGTCCTTCGTGGTCGGCGCCGCGCGACCCGTGCGCGGCGGTCGGGCTTACCTGACTCCTGCCCGCACCACAAGGACCGCCCGGGACGGAGCGCCGCTCTTCACCCGATAAGATCATCGATTAGCCCATCGGCGATCTTCGGCACCCTTCAGGCCACTCCGGACCCCCCCTACCGAATGAGCCCTTCATCGGCGCGCAACCCACCGTTTACCAGGCAAGTGGCTCATCTCACCAATGATTCACTTCCCTCTTGTCCGGATTTGCAGACTTTCGTCACGATTCTCACCTTTGGATCATCGGTTCGGGTCTGCCATAGTCGAACTCACGACCCCCCATGACCCGGGCCACGGTCGCTCCATGCAGACGGGAACCCACACCCCCAACGCGTTCCCGGTGCTCCACGCAGGCCCCCGCCAGACCGCACAACGGTGACCGGGGGCCTTCGTGCGTCCCCCGTCGACCCCGTCGGAACCGTCCCGGGTGCGCGAGGCGCACGGCCGGCCTCCGCACCCTGCGGTCAGCGGTCAGCGACGCGCATCTCGAACCAGGTCGTCTTGCCCCGCGGCAGCAGGTCCACACCCCAACGGTCCGACAGCTTGTCCACCAGGAAGAGGCCGCGCCCCGACACGTCCAGCGCCCGCACGGGCATGAGACAGGGCAACCCCCGCGAGGGATCGCGCACTTCCACCCGGATCCAACCGCGCCGTCGCAGCAGGCGCAGTCCGAAGCGGCGGGCGCCGGTGTGCCGGACCGCGTTGCCGACCAGTTCGGACACGAGCAACACGGCGTCCTCGGTCAGCTTCTCCGACAGCGCCCAGTGCTGGAGGACCACCACCTGTGCGAGTCGACGCGCCTGGGCGGCGGACTCCGGGAGGGACGGCAGGAGGACTTCGCGCTCGGTGGGGTCGCCGTACAACTCCAGCGCGTACAGCGCCTGTTCATCAGCAACAGCGGGGGACCAACGCGCCGCGGTCGCCCCCCCGTGCCGTCCCGGCTGTTCGATGCCCTCCAGCCCCGCCATGTCCCCCATCATGGCCGCCCGATGGCGGGTCCGGGGCCGTTCCCGCGGAATCGACCGGACGGAATCGGCCCTTCCGCAGGGACTCTTTGGTATAGGCCAATGGCGACCGATCCCCTTGGTCACCTCTTCTGACCTGCGGTGACCTCATGCATCCGGGTGATCACCATCAGCAGCCACCGCGCCACCCCCGAGATGCACACCGGGGTCGTACAAACCGCACCATCGGAGTACCGGCACGGCGCCGCGTATCCGGATTTCGCCCGTACGGGGGGTGATGCGGCGTGCGGTCGACGCCCCTGCGCGGTTCGGCGACCCCGCAGCGCCCCGGGCCGGGCCTCGGGCCCGACGCCCACCGGCCTCGGAGCGCAAGTCCGGCCACGGGGGATCGCCGCCAACCGGGTCCGGTTCAGAGGAACTTGGCCTTGCCCGGGCCGTCCTTCACGAAACTCTCCATACCGCGTTCGCGGTCCTCGGTGGCGAACAGGCTCGCGAACCAGGTCCGTTCGATCGCCAGCCCGGTCGTCAGATCCGTCTCCAGACCCGCGTCCACGCTCTCCTTGGCCGCGCGCAGCGCGAGCGCCGGCCCCCGCGCCAGTGCGGCGGCCCAGGCGTGCGCCTGCGCGTACACCTCGGCCGCGGGCACCACGCGGTCCACCAGTCCGATGGCGAGGGCCTCGTCCGCGCGGACGTGCCGGCCCGTGAAGATCAGGTCCTTCGTCTTCGAGGGGCCGATCAGCCGGGCGAGCCGTTGGGTGCCGCCGGCGCCGGGGATCAGCCCGAGCAGGATCTCCGGCTGGCCGAGCTTGGCGTTGTCGCCGGCGATCCGGAAGTCCGCGCAGAGGGCGAGTTCGCAGCCGCCGCCCAGGGCGTAGCCGGTGATCGCCGCGACCACCGGCTTGGGGATGCGGGCGACGGCCGTGAACGACTCCTGGAGCGCGCCGGACCTGCGCACCATGCCCGCGTGGTCCAGCTTCCGCATCTCCTTGATGTCGGCGCCCGCGGCGAAGACCTTCGCGCCGCCGTACAGGACGACCGCCCGCACGTCGTCACGGCGGGCGGCCTCCTCGGCCAGTTCCTTCAACCGGTCCTGGGTGGCGATGTCCAGGGCGTTCATCGGGGGTCGGTCGAGACGGATCGTGCCGACGCCCTCGGCGACTTCGAGATGCACAGTCATGCCGAGAAGGTTAGCGACCGTTCACGCCGGGCCCCCCGTGCGCTCGCTCACACCGGTGGGGCGCAGGTCACCACTTGCTCCACGGCATGTTCCACCCGTTGAGCCCGTTGCCCGGCTGGATGTGCTTGTCCTTGGAGTTCTTGACGACGACCACGTCCCCGATCAGGGACTTGTGGAAGAACCAGGCCGCCGGGGACTTCTTGTCCCAGCCGCCGCGCACGTCCCGCAGCCCGATGCAGCCGTGGCTGACGTTGCTCTTGCCGAAGACGCCGCCCGCCCAGTAGTTGCCGTGGATGAAGGTGCCGGACGTGGACAGCCGCATGGCGTGCGGGACGTCCTTGATGTCGTACTCGCCGCCGAACCCGACGGTGGCGCCGTTCATCCGGGTCACCTCGTGCTTCTCGCTGATGACCATCTTCCCGTTGTACGTGGTGGTGGCCGGGGCCCCCGCCGTGATGGGCAGCCGCTTGATGACCTTCCCGTCGCGCACCACGGACATCTGCTTCTTCTTCACGTCCACCGTCGACACCTGGGAGCGGCCGATGGTGAACGAGACCTTCTTGAGCTGCTTCCCGTAGACGCCGGGGCGGCCCCGCACCCCGTCGAGGCCGAGCGTCACGGTGACCTTGGTGCCGGGCTTCCAGTACTTCTCGGGGCGGAAGTCGAGCCGGTCGTTGCCGAACCAGTGGCCCTTGACCGGGACGGCCGGCTCGGTGGTGATCCGGATGGCGCGCTCCACCGACTCGGGGCGGGTGATGCCCCGGTCGAAGGTGATCGAGAACGGCATGCCGACACCGACGGTGGACCCGTCCTCGGGGGTGAAGGTCCCGAGGAACGTGGTCTTGGGCACGAAGGTGGTGAAGCGCGACTCCTTGGTCGACTCGCGCCCCTCGGCGTCCACGGCCACGGCGTGGACCTGGTACGTCGTACCGGAGGAGAGGTGGCGATCGGGCGTCCAGCGCAGGCCGTCCGCGGCGATCCGACCGGGCACGGCACGGCCCTTGGTGTCCTCGACCCGGACCTCGCGGAGCTTGCCGCGCGCCGCGGTGACCTTCAGCTTCCCCTCGGTGGGAACGGACTTCGCGCCGTCGGCGGGAACGATCCGGACGGCCGCCCGGGACGGTGCGGCGTCCGCCGATCCGGAGGCCGCCCGGTCCTTGCCGCCCTTGGCGTCAGCGGCGTCCCCGTCCTGCCCGCCGCCGCCCCCGCCGCAGCCGGTGACCAGGGCGAACGCCGCCGTGAGCGCGATCGCGGCGAGCCCGGTCCGGCGGCCTGCTCTCCTCCCCCCTCCCCGGTGGACCGGGTGCGCACCGGATATGGGTCCCCTCTTCACGGTCTTCACGGTGACTCTCCCCTCGCACGGCCCGAGCGGGCCGGCACCCCCGCGCGTAGAGCGCGCTATGGATCACCCTAGCCACCGGGCGCCGCTGCGGGAGGACCGCGGTTGTCACCGTTCGGTCCCGGATCCCTGTGTGTCCAGGGGCTGTTGGGGGCAGCCACGGGGCGTGCGGGTCAGGGCAGCGCGGAGCCCGAGCGCCACTGCGCCCAGTCGAGGTTCCAGCCGCCGAGCCCGTTGTCCGCCGCGACCACCCGGTCCTCGCTGTGGCGCACCTCCACCACGTCCCCGACGAGGGTCCGGTCGAAGAACCAGCCCGCGGGAGTGCGGGAACTGCCGCCCTTGACGTCGCGCAGTCCCACGCAGCCGTGGCTGACGTTGCGCTTGCCGAAGACGCCGCCCGCCCAGTAGTTGCCGTGCAGGAACGTCCCCGAGGAGGTGAGCCGGATGGCGTGCGGGACGTCCGGGATGTCGTACTCACCGCCGAAGCCGACCGAACGGCTGTTCATCCGGGTCGTCTCGAACATCTCCGTGACCACCATCTTGCCGTTGTACGTGGGCGACTTGGCGGTGCCCGCCGTGGCCGGGAGGGTGGCGAGCAGTTCCCCGTCGCGCCGGACCTCCAGGGTGTGCGCCGCGGTGTCCACCACGCTCGTCTGGGCGCGGCCCACCGTGAAGGCGAAGCTCCGGTCCTGGAGTCCGTGGACCCCGGGGGCCGCCTCCACGTCCCGTAGCCGCAGCCGCACGGTGACCTCGGTGCCCGGCTTCCAGTACGTCTCGGGCCGCAGGTCCAGCCGCTCGGCGCCGAACCAGTGCCCGACGACGTCCACCGGCGGCCGGGCGGTGACCTCGACGGCGCGCTCCACGGCGGCCCGGTCGACGACCTTCCGGTTGAACTCCAGGGAGATGATCATGCCGGTGCCGACGGTGGCCCGGTTCTCCGGCGCGGTGTAGGCGAGGAACCGTTCGTCGGGGACGCGGGTCCGGAAGGTGGTGTGCCGGGCGGTCCGGCGGCCGTGGCCGTCGAGGGCGACCGCGTCGACCCGGTACGCGGCGGCCGGCGCCAGCCGCTTCGCGGTGGGACGCCAGCTCAGTCCGTCCCCGGAGACCCGGCCGGGTACGGGGTGCTCCCGGGCGTCCCCGGTCCTGACCACCCGTACGGACTCCAGCCGTCCGTCGGGCACCCGCACCACCAGCGGATCGTTCACCGCGACGTCCCGGCGGGCGTCGGCGGGCCACACCTGGATGGCGTCCCGGGGCGCCCGGGGTTTGCCGGCCAGGCCCTCGGGACCGCAGGACGAGGCCCCGGTGAGCAGGGACAGGGAGGTGACGGCGGCGGCGAGCGCCGCTCCCGCGCGCGGGGCGCGTCTCAGTAGTCGGATCACGCCCCGCCCAACGACCGTCCGCGCCCCGGGAAACGTGGCCCCCTGCCGGGTGCCGGGACGGACCGGGCGCCGGAGGAGGACCTAGGTCCAGCGGCCGAGGCGGGGCGGGGCGAAAACCGGTGGGCCCGGCGGAATCCGCCACGTAAGGTCGGTTTTGATGCCCACTACACCCACACCGGCGGAGCCGGTGGAGACGCCCACGCCGCCACCCGCCGGCGAGACCCCTGCCGTCCGCACCCTGCTGCGCCTGTGGCCGTACGTCCGCCCGGTGCGCGCCCGCTGGATCTCCGCCGCGGCCGTCGCCGTGGTCGCGTCCTGCCTGTCCCTGGTCTTCCCGATCGCCCTCAAGTGGCTGGTCGACGGACCGATCACGGACCGGGACCAGCGGGGCGTCTGGCTGGGGGCCGCCCTGCTGCTGGCGCTCGGCGTGGTGGAGGCGGTGCTCTTCGGCTTCCGCCGGTGGCTCGTCGCCCGCCCGCTGGCCGCCGTGGAAGCCGCGATGCGCTCCGACCTCTACCGCCACCTCCAGCGGCTACCGGTCGCCGTCCACGACCGCTGGGCCTCCGGCCAACTGCTGTCCCGGGGCACCACGGACCTCGCGGTCATCCGGATGTTCCTCGCGTTCCCCCTGACGTTCCTGCTGGTCAACGGCATCACGATCCTCGCGGGCTTCGCCGTGCTGCTGTCCCAGGAATGGACGCTGGGGCTGATCCTGCTGCTTCCCGCACTGCCGATGATGGTCATCGGGTACCGCTTCGAGGGCGGTTACTCCGCGGCGTCCCGCCGGGCCCAGGACCAGGTCGGCGACCTGACGACGGTCGTCGAGGAGAGCATCCTCGGCATCCGGGTCATCAAGGGCTTCGGCCGCCACCGCAGCCAGGCGCACGCCTTCCGCGAGCTGAGCGGGAAGCTGCGCGGCACCGAACTGCGCAAGGCACGGCTGCTGGCCACCGTGCAGGCCTCGCTGACGTTCTTCCCGGAACTGGCGCTCGGCTCGGCCCTGGTGGTGGGCACCGTGCAGGTCGCCGACGGCACCCTGTCGGCGGGCACCCTGGTCGCCTTCCTGTCGACCGCGCTCGCCCTGCGGTGGCCCGTCGAATCGCTGGGCTACCTCGTCGCCATGAGCCAGGAGGCGGCCACCGCCACCCGTCGTTACTTCGAAGCGATGGACGCCCCGGAGGAGGACCCCCACGGCACCGGGGTCCACGACGGGCTGCTGCCGGACGACGACGGACTGCGCTTCGACGGCGTCACGTTCCGCTTCCCCGACGCCGACCCGGACTCCGTACCGGTCCTCGGCCGGGTGGACCTGCACGTGCGGCGGGGCGAGACGATGGCGCTGGTCGGCGCCACCGGCAGCGGCAAGACGACGCTCACCGCGCTGGTGCCCCGACTGCACGAGGTCAGCGGCGGCCGGATCACGCTGGACGGCCGGGACGTCACCGCGATGGACCGCACCGAGCTGCGCACGTTGGTGTCGATGGCGTTCGAGGAACCGACGCTGTTCTCGGCTTCGATCGCGGAGAACGTCCGGATGGGCGCCACCACCGGCGAGGACGCCACCACCGGCGGGGACGGCACCGCGACGGCGGACGCCCGCGACGCCGCGCCCGACGCCGCACTGGAGCGGGCCCTCGCCGTCGCCCAGGCCCACTTCGTCGCGGACCTCCCGCACGGACTCGCGACCGAGGTCGGCGAACAGGGCCTCAGCCTCTCCGGCGGACAACGGCAGCGGCTCGCACTGGCACGGGCCGTCGTCGGCAACCCGCGCTTCCTGGTGCTCGACGACCCGCTGTCCGCCCTGGACGTGCACACGGAGGCGGCCGTCGAGGCCGCGTTGCGGGAGGTCCTCGCCCAGACGACGGCCCTCGTCGTGGCGCACCGCCCCTCCACCGTGCTGCTCGCCGACCGGGTCGCCCTGCTGTCCGGCGGGCGGATCACCGCGGTGGGCACCCATCACGAACTGTTGCGCGACAGCGCCGAGTACCGGCACCTGATGTCGGGCGACGACGGCCCCGAGGGGCCCGAGGGGGACCGGACCCGATGACGACGACCAGCGAACGACCCCGACCGACACCCGAGGACCGGCCGCCCACCACGGCCGCGGACACCGCCCCGCCCGGGCCCGGCGACCCCTTCGACCAGGACGACCTGCCCTCCCCCCGGGGAGCGACCGGCGCCCTGTTGCGTTCCCTGCTCGGCCCGCACCGCCGCATGGTGGCGGTGACGGCCCTGTGCCTGCTGGTCCAGCAGGCCGCGGTGCAGGCCGGCCCGCTGATCGTGGCGTACGCGATCGACCGCGGGGTCCCCGCGTTCCGCGCCGACGACCACGGGCCGCTGATCGCGGTGGCGGTGGCGTACCTGCTCGCGGCGGCCCTGGGCAGCAGCCTGGAGTACGGGTTCATCCGGCTCGCGGCCCGCGTCAACCAGGCGGTGCTGCTGGACCTGCGCGGCCGGATCTTCCGCCACGGGCAGGCGCTCAGCGTCGACTTCCACGACCGCTACACCTCGGGGCGGCTGATCTCCCGCTCCACCTCGGACGTCGAGGCGCTGCGGGAGTTGCTGGAGGAGGGCCTCCAGGAACTCGTCGGCGTGGTGGTCTCCTCGCTGTACATCACGGTGATGCTGCTCTGGCTGGACCTGGCCATGGGCTCGGTGGCCGTGCTGTCGTTCGTCCCGCTGTACTTCGTCATGCGGATGTACCGGCGGCGGGCGGCCCGGGTGTTCGCCGAGCGGTCGTCAGCGATCGCCGATCTGATCGTGAAGTTCGCGGAGACCCTGAACGGCATCCGCCCGGTGCGGGCGTTCCGCCGCGAGCGGGCCAACGACGCGCGGTTCGCGGTGCTCAACCGGCGGCACGAGCGCGCCAACGGGGACTCGCTGCTGGAGATGGCGCGTTACGTGGTGCTGTCCCGGCTGATCGCGAACGCCGCCGTGGCCGGGATGGTGCTGTGGGGCGGCTACCGGGTCGCCGGCGGCACCCTGGAACTGGGCGTGCTGGCGGCCGCGGTGCTGTTCATCCGCCGGCTGTACGACCCGATCGACCGGCTCGCGATGTTCCTGAACTCGTACGAGTCGGCCGGCGCCTCGCTGCGGAAGATCGCGGGGCTGCTCCATCAGCGTCCCTCGGTACCGGAGCCGGTGGAGGCCCGCGAACTGCCCGGACGCGAGGGGGACCGGCCGGGCCGCGAGGTCGTCTTCGACGGGGTGCGCTTCGCGTACCGCACGGGCGGCGAGATCCTGCCCCGCTTCGACCTGCGCGTACCGGCCGGCCAGACGGTCGCCGTGGTCGGGTCGACGGGGGCCGGCAAGTCCACCCTGGCGAAGCTGCTCGCCCGGTTCTACGACCCGACCGAGGGCCGGGTCCTGCTCGACGGGGTGGACCTGCGGGACCTGGCCTTCCCGGAGCTGCGGCGCGGGGTCGTGATGGTCACCCAGGAGGCGTTCCTGTTCTCCGGCACGGTCGCCGAGAACATCGCGATCGGTCGCCCCGACGCCTCCCGCGAGGAGATCGAGCGGGCCGCCAAGGCGATCGGCGCGCACGACTTCATCACCGCGCTGCCGGACGGGTACGACACGGACGTCCGCAAGCGGGGCGGGCGCATCTCGGCCGGGCAGCGCCAGTTGGTGGCCTTCGCCCGGGCGCTGCTCGCGGACCCGGCGGTGCTGATCCTGGACGAGGCCACCAGTTCGCTGGACGTGCCGGGCGAGCGGGCGGTGCAGCAGGCGATGGACACCGTGCTGCGGGGCCGCACCGCGCTGGTCATCGCCCACCGGCTGTCCACGGTGGAGATAGCCGACCGGGTGCTCGTGATGGAACGCGGCCGGGTGATCGAGGACGGCTCCCCCGCCGAGCTGATCGGCGGCACGGGCTCGTTCGCGGGGCTGCACCGGGCCTGGCGGGAGAGCCTGGTCGGCTGAGGCCCGGGGCGCGGGCCCGCGCGGGGTCGGCGGACCTCGGGCCCGTCGTGCTCGGCTCAGGCCCCGTCGTGGTCGGCTCGGGCCCGCCGGCGCTCGGCGAGCCGCTCCCGCGACCACTCGGTCCACGGGTGCGCGGGTCCGAGCACGCGCGCCCGGGCGTCCGCCACCCGTTCGGCCTGCGCCACCGCCGCCGCGAGCTGACCGAGCTCGCCGAGCACCCGGCTCAGCAGGGAGCGGGCGGCCAGGGTCTTGGGGTGGTCCGGCCCGTAGTCGCGCTCGAAGGCCGCGAGCACGTCCCAGACCAGGGGCAGGGCCTGTCGCTGACGGCCGGCGGTGATCAGGGCGAAGCCGTGGTTGAGTTCGGCGGCCAGGGTGATCGGGTGCCCGGCGCCGACGCTGCTGCGGCAGTCCGCCAGCAGCTCGGGTCCGGTGGTCGGGTCCGGTTCCGGGCCGGCCGTGAACTCCAGGAGGTACGTCCGCGCGACGAGGGTCGCCGGATCGGCCGCGCCCCACGCGGCGGTCCGGCCCGCCACGGCCCGCCGCAACAGCGACACCGCCTCGCTCCGCTGGTCGAGCGCCCAGAACAGCACCGGGGACAGGCCCACGCAGCTCTCCAGCGTCTCGACGGCGTCCGCGCCGAACGCCGCGGTGCAGTCCGCGAGGACGAGACGATGGGCCGCCGCTGCCTCCTCGTACCGTCCGAGGCGGTACAGGGCCCGCCCGACGCGTTGGCGGATCGCGATCACCGCGGGGTGGTGCGCGTCCAGCAACCGCGTGCCGCGCGCCACCGCGTCCTGCCCCACCGACAGCGCGGACGCGTGGTCGCCCGCCCGGTGCAGGGCCACCACCAGCCGCAACGCGCAGTCCAGCACGCGCGTCGCGGTCTGCGGACCGACCTCGCTCCACCGGGTCGCCCGGCGCAGCAGCGCCCGGACGTGCGGCGCGAACGGGGCGAGCGACGGGTCCTCGCGCGCCCAGGGGCGCGTCACCTCGGGCAGCACCGTGCCGAGCAGGTCGGCGGCGGCACCGACGAGCGTCTCGCGCTGGGTGGCCGGGACGCCCCGGGCGATGCTGTCGAGCAGGACCCCGTGGGTGCGCACGCAGCGGGGCGGACCGGGGACGAGGCGGGTGAGCGAGTGGTCGAGCAGGCCGCGCAGCGCCGTCTCCACCCGTGCGCGGGGCAGCACCGCACCGATGCCCGCACCCGCCAGCAGGGTGAGCGGCAGCGGGTCGTGGGACCAGCAGGCGAGCAGCCTGATCAGGGTGGTGGCCTCGGGCAGCCCCTTGGCACGCAGGGCGTCCAGGGAGAGTTCCCAGGTGCTGCTGGCGAGATGGCGCGAGTCGTGGCCGCCGTCGTACTCGGCCCCCTGGTCCAGGAGGGCGATGGCGTCCACCTCGTGCCCCCGGTCGAGGGCCCTTCCGTACTCCGTCATGCTCCACGGGCTGATCACCTGGTGCGCCAGGTAGCCGCCGGCGAGGGTGAGCGCCAGTGGCAGCCGTCCCAGTCGGTCCGCGACCTCGGTCGCGTCCTGGACCGTTCCGCTCTCCGGGGCCAGGTCGCACAGCACCCGGGCCGCGTCCTCGCGCGGCAGCACCCCCACGTGGTGGAGTTCGGCGCCGGGCCACCAGTGCGCGGCGACCTGCCGGGTGGTGACCAGGGTGATGCCGCGCGGGCTGGTGCGCAGCCAACTGCCGTCCCGCAGTACGGCCGGGTCGTCGGCGTTGTCGATCACCAGGAGCCACGGTTCGTCGGACCGGTCCAGCCGGTCCCACACCAGGTCCGCGGCGGCCCGCAGCCCGGTGCGCGCGGCGGTGAGTTCGCCTTCGCCCGCCCCGCGGTCCGCGGCGACGGCGAGCATTCCGGCACGCAGCGAGGCCAGGTCGGAGGCGTTGACCCACAGTCCGATCCGCCCTCCCCCCGTGGTCGCGGCGCGGAAGAGTTCCGAGGCGACGGCGGTCTTGCCGCAGCCGCCCAGACCGTGCAGGACGTAGACCTGGTGGGCCCGGCCGTCTTCGAGGGCGGTCCGCAACCGCGCCATCAGTTCCGCCCGGTCGCGCAGGACCACCGGTGGGCGCCCCACGGCCGGTCGCCGCACGGAGTCCGGTGCGGTGCCGGCCGCGCCGGACCGGGCGTCCCCGTGGTGGTGGTGCTCGGTGATGTGCTGGTCCCCGCGGGACTGGTAGACGCGGCCGTTGTCCTCGGCCCGGCCGTCGGTGGACCCGCTCATCGCTCGGTGATGTGCAGATCGTGGCCGGCCTGGTAGATCCGGGAGTCGCCGGAGGCGGTGGCGCGCTGGGAGAGTGCCGGTGCGGTTGCCGGGCCGGGGACGAGTGCGTCCAGCATGCTCCGCAGTTCGACCGCGACCTCGGGCCGGTCGAGGAGCAGCCGCCGGATCCGGGCCTGCCAGGTGGCTGCCAGTTCGTCCTCGGCGCCCGGGGCCGTGGTCAGGTCCGCACGGGTGCCGTCCAGTTCGGCGGCGACCGCGTCGGCCCGCTCGGGGCGGGCCCGCCGCCAGAGGGCGACGACTCCGTCCCTGGTGTGCTCCCAGGCGTCGGTGGCCAGCAGGGTGACGAGGGTCAGGCCCGCGCTCTGCGCGAGCGCGGTCAGCTCCGGGTCCATGGCGCACGCTCCTCGCGCTGCTGGGTGGTGGGTGCCGGGTCACAGGACGGCGGGTGGTCCGAGCGGGGCGATCTCCCGCTCGAAGAACTCCGAGAACTCCTCGCCCGCGCGGTACAGGGAAGCGAATTCGGCGAGCGTCGTCGCGATCTCCTCGGAATCGGTGAACCGGCGGGCACCCGCGCCCTTCAGCTCCTCGTCGTAGATCACGGCGTACATCACCGCATTACCGAGCACGACGACCTCGGGAAAGGGAACATCGCGTTCCCATTCTGTGATCTCCCGGGCGTCGAGTACCCGGATCTCCTCGCCCAACTGCGATCGGAGCCGAAAGGAGTGCATTTCCCACTGGAGGTACGGAGTCACCGGGAATTCGACGATACGGAGCCTGCGGAACACCAGGTCGCGTCGAGCGGCGTCCTGGAAGTACGCGGCGACGGAATCCCGCTCGGCCTCGATCAGCCGCAGGGCGCCCGGCCAGTCGCCGCGCGCGAACGCCTCCCAGCTCGGTGAGCCCTGCTCCTTGAACGTCTGGCCGCGCTCGATCTTGGCGAGGAGACGGATGTCGCCGCCGTAGAACCGGCCGAAGTCTTCGAGGTAGTCGGGCCTCTTGAGGACCTCGCCGGCGCCGTCGCGGAAGGACTCAAACACGGGGGATGTCCGTCTTCGCCGAGATGAGCATGGTGCGGGGGATGACCACGAGGCGCTCGTCCGGGCCGATCGAGACGCCGTCCGGTAGGCGGACGCCGAGGGAGGCGGTGAGGTCTCGTCCGATCACGGCGAAGTCGCCGTTCTCCAACTCCCAGATGTCCGGGCATTCGGGGCCGGAGTTGGTCAGGCCCAGTTCCAGGGCCGACTTGCCGAGGCGCCTCTTGAAGTGTGTTTCCCGGTCTGCTTCCCACGGCCTGCTCATGGCGTCGCCCTCCTCCGACCTCGTTACCCGAAGGTTAGCAGCGACGGACAGTCAAATACGGTGCTGCATAAGGTATTTGGCCTGATCGGGTGAGAGGTGCGGGGCTGGGTGTCCAGCTGGGGTGCGGGGGAATTCGGTTCAGAATTCGAACGGGTACGGGACGCCCCGGACCGTCACCGGACGCACCGGCATCGCACGGCCGCGGCCGGCCCCGGTCGGGCAGCGGTGCGGTCAGTCGCCCGTGGCGTGGGCCCGGAGGAAGGTCCGTACGGCACGTTCGGCGATCGCCCGGGTCTCGGCGGTGGAGATCGGACGGATGCCGAGCCCGGAGCGCAGTTCCAGCGGACCGGTGAGCAGGGACAACAGTTGTTCGGCCGCGTGCGCGGGGTCACCGGCGCGCAGCCGTCCGGCGAGGATGAGCCTGGCCAGTCGATCGGCGAGGGCGTCGGCGACCCGGACCGCCGTGCGTTCCTGCACGGCGACCACGAGGTCGGGGAACTCGGCGACCTGGGCGTGGGTGAGCCAGCGCAGCGCGCCGGCGCGTTCGCTCCGGCAGACCTTCAGCAGCCGGAACGCCACGTCGTCCAGGGCGGCTTCGAGGTCGTCGCCGGGGGTGCGCAGGCGGTCCAGGACGGCGAGGTTCTCCTCGGCGACCGCGTCGGCCGCCGTCTCCATCGCCCGACGGAAGAGGTTCTCCTTGTCGGCGAGGTGGTTGTAGACGGTGGGCTTGGCGACCCCGGCCTCCGCCGCGATCTCCTTCACGCACGCCCCCGCGTAGCCGCGGCGGGCGAAGACGACGAACGCGGCGTCCAGGATGGCCCGCCGCTTGTCGATGCGCCCGCTCCCGCCGGCGCTCCCGGCGCCCGTGCCCCGCACGGTACCGGTCGATGCGCCGCGTCCCTCCGTCATCCGACCACCCGTGTCCGCCGACCGCTCATGTCCGCATGGTAGCCCGGTGCGCCGATTTGAACCTGCGGGTTCAACTCACCACACCCACGTGTTTAACTGACGAGGGCAAGGGATTGAACCCATTGGTTCAATCTTCCCGGGGCGAGGGCCGTCCCGGGACGAGGAGGAGGTCGAGGAATGATCGTCAACATCCTGCGCTTCAGCTTCCGGGACGACACGACCGAGGCGGAGCGGGAGGAGGCGTTGGCCGCGATGCGCCGCACGTCGACCAGCGAGTGGGCGGAGTTCGGGGCGGTCGGCCGGGACATCGGCGACCCCGCGGAGGGCTTCACCCACACGTACCTCGCCGGGGTCCGGGACCTCGACGCGCTGGAGCGCTACCTGTACGACCCGGTGCACCTGCGGGGCGACGACGTGATCGTCCCCCGGCTCTCGCGGCTGGTGAGCCTGCGGCTGTCGGACGATCCGACCCCGGACCTGGAGGAGCGGATCGCCGCGTTGCACCGGGCCAAGCGGGCGGAGCATCCTCGCTGGGCGCGGCAGCTCGATGCGATTCCGGACGTCCGTCTACGGTCTGGCGACGCCGTGGTGCGCTGACGGGCTCGGCGCCCGGCCGATCCGGTGCGGTTCCGCTCGGGGTGCGCTGTCCGGCTCGGCCCGCCGGGGCGTTGCGCAGTTCCCCGCGCCCCCCATCGAGGTGCGACCCGGTCGACGTACGCGGTCCAGCCCGAGTGCGCGGACGGTTCGCGCAGTTCCCCGCGCCCCTAACCGGGGCACGACCCGGCGGGCGTACGCCGTCCAGCCCGAGTGCGCTCGGGGATTGCGCAGTTCCCCGCGCCCCCATCCGGGGCACGAGGTGGTGGACGTGCGCAGTTCCCCGCGACTCTGTCCGGGGCGCGGGTCGGTGGGCGTGTGCGGGCTCCGATGGGGGCGCGGGGAACTGCGCAGAACGACAGCGCACCCGCACAGGACCCCGCACCCCCAGGTGAACGCACCCGATCAGGGGCGCGGGGAACTGCGCACCCCCAACGCACCGAGCGGGACAGCGCACCACCAGGAGGACGCACCCGCAGGGAACCGCTCAGCGGACGCACGCCTCCGAGCAACGGACCATTTCGAGCCAACGTTATGACGCGCTCCTGACAAGTGCGCCGCCGGAGTGCCAGTCTTCCCCTCGGTCGCCGTACCGCACGGTCCGTCCCGCTCGCCCCGGCGGCACCGTACGGCACCCCGGCCTGGCCGGCCACCGCACCACCCGCAGCGACGCGGGCTCCTCCCGCCCCGGCGACCCGGGCGCCGCCGCAGACCCCCCGGGCGGGGACCACCACGCACCGCGCGCTTCCGCCGTCCCCCAACCGGGGGGACACCGACCGCACATGGTTCCGCCACGATCTGCCCGGACGGCCACCCGCCGCCCGGCTCCCCTGGTCGCGCACACCGGCGACCACGCAGAAGGAGTCCGTGTTGAAACCCATCTCCCCCCTGCCCCCCGCGCCGCACTCCGGTAGCCGCCGCACCCGGCGCCGCCGGGCCACGACCGGCGGCGCACTCGTCGCCGTCGCCGCGTTGCTGGCCGTCGCCGTGCAGACGGGCGCCGCCACCGCCGCTCCCGAGGGGCGGGCCCAGGCCGCGTCGACCAAGGCCGACCCCGGCTCGCTGCCCGCCAAGCTCTCCCCCGCCCAGCGCGCCGCACTGATACGCGACGCCGAGGCGAGATCGGGCGCGACCGCCCGGGAGTTGGGCCTCGGCGCCAAGGAGAAGCTGGTCGTCCGCGACGTCATCAAGGACCGCGACGGCTCGACCCACACCCGGTACGAGCGCACCTACGACGGGCTCCCCGTCCTCGGTGGCGACCTGGTGGTGGACAGTGCGGCGTCGGGCGCCACGCAGGGCGTCACCAAGGCGTCGCGTTCCGCGCTGAAGGGCATCGCCGCCGCTCCGCGCATCGCGGCCGCCACCGCGGAGAAGCAGGCGGTGCGCGAGGCCGCCGCGGAGGGCTCGAAGAAGAAGTCCGCCGACCGCGCCCCGCGCGAGGTCGTCTGGTTGGCCTCCGGCAAGCCCGTCCTCGCGTACGAGACCGTGGTCGGCGGTTTCCAGCACGACGGGACCCCCAACGAACTCCACGTCGTCACCGACGCCGCCACCGGCGAGAAGCTGTACGAGTGGCAGGCCATCGAGAACGGCGTCGGCAACACCCAGTACAGCGGCCAGGTCACCGTCGGCAGCACCCAGTCGGGCGGGAACTACACCCTGACCGACTCGACGCGCGGCAACCACCGCACGTACAACCTGAACCGCGCCACCAGCGGCACCGGCACCCTGTTCTCGCAGTCCAACGACACCTGGGGCGACGGCACGCCGAACAACCTCGGTACCGCCGGCGCCGACGCCGCGTACGGGGCCGCGGAGACCTGGGACTACTTCAAGGAGGTCTACGGGCGCAGCGGCATCCGGGGCGACGGGGTCGGCGCGTCCTCCCGCGTCCACTACGGCAACAACTACGTCAACGCGTTCTGGTCCGACTCGTGCTTCTGCATGACGTACGGCGACGGCGCGGGCAACGCGAAGCCGCTGACCTCGTTGGACGTCGCCGCGCACGAGATGACGCACGGCATCACCTCGAACACCGCGGGCCTGATCTACAGCGGGGAGTCCGGCGGGCTCAACGAGGCGACCTCCGACATCTTCGCGGCGGCCGTCGAGTTCTACGCGAACAACACCTCCGACCTCGGTGACTACCTGGTCGGCGAGAAGATCGACATCCGGGGCAACGGCACCCCGCTGCGGTACATGGACCGCCCCAGCCGGGACGGTTCGTCCAAGGACTACTGGTACGCGGGCATCGGCTCGGTGGACGTGCACTACTCGTCCGGACCGGCGAACCACTGGTTCTACCTGCTGTCCGAGGGCAGCGGCACCAAGACCCTCAACGGGGTGTCCTACGACTCGCCGACCTCCGACGGGCTGCCGGTGACGGGCATCGGTCGGGAGAAGGCCGCGCTGATCTGGTTCCGCGCGCTCACCACGAAGTTCACCTCGTCCACCAACTACGCGGGCGCCCGCACGGGAACCCTCGCGGTCGCGGGCGAGCTGTACGGGACGACGAGCCCCGAGTACAAGGCGGTGCAGGACGCGTGGGCCGGCGTCGCGGTCGGCAGCCGTCCGGGCGGCGAGCCGCCCACCGGCACGGTCTTCGAGAACACCGCGGACGTCGCCATCCCGGACCGCGGATCGGCCGTGACCTCGGCGGTGACCGTCACGGGCCGCACCGGCAACGCCCCGAGCAACCTGGCCGTGGGCGTGGACATCGTCCACACCTGGCGCGGTGACCTGGTGGTCGACCTGGTGGCGCCGGACGGCACGGCGTACCGCCTGAAGGGTTCGAGCAGCGGCGACTCGGCGGACAACGTGAGCACCACGTACACCGTCGACGCGTCCTCGGAGGTGGCCAACGGCACCTGGCTGCTCCGGGTGCAGGACGTGGCCGCCCAGGACACGGGGTACATCAACAGCTGGAAGCTGACGTTCCCGTAGCCTCCCCGGCTCGACGTGACCGGGCGGCCGGGGGAACGACGGATCCCCCGGCCGCCCCGCGGCGCGCCTCAGCGCAGCAGCACTCCCGCGCCGGTGGCCGTCCCGGTCACCGGCGCGGCGACCAGCCCCAACTCCGCCGCGGACCCCAGCAGCGGATGCGCCGGCAGGATGCGGACGGTGTACCCGAAGGGCCCGGTCCTGGCAAGGTCGAGTTGCCCCTCGTACACCCAGCACCCCTCCAGGTCGGCGCCCCCCGCCGGTTTCAGCGGCACCGCCACCGCGTCGACGATCCGGTCGTCCGGGTCGACCCGGCCGGCGACCGCCTGCACCTCCACGTCCCCGGGCGCCAGTTCGCCGAGCCGCACCCTGACCCGCAGCGGCAGCACCGCCCCCAACTCCGGCGGCGCACCCGCACCCGACGCCTCGACGTGGTCGACGGCGACCCGCGGCCAGGCGGCCCGCACCCGCGCCTTCCAGCCGGCCAGCTCCCGGGCCGCGTCCGCGGTCAGCGCCCGGTGCGCGGTGGTCGCGGGCACGTACAGCCGCTCCACGTACTCCCGGACCATCCGGGCGGCCAGCACCTTGGGGCCGAGCCGGGTCAGGGTCTGGCGGACCATGGCGACCCAGCGGTCGGGCAGGCCGTCCGGGCCCCGTTCGTAGAACCGGGGCGTGATCCGCCGCTCCAGCAGGTCGTACAGGGCCCGCGCCTCCAGGTCGTCCCGCCGCTCGGGGTCCGTGGCGTCACCGTCGGCGGTGGGCACCGCCCAACCGAAGTCGGGCTCGTACCACTCGTCCCACCAGCCGTCGCGGACCGACAGGTTCAAGCAGCCGTTGAGGGCCGCCTTCATCCCGGAGGTCCCGCACGCCTCCAACGGGCGCAGCGGATTGTTCAACCAGACGTCACAGCCGGGGTAGAGCTTTTGCGCCATGCCCATGCCGTAGTCGGGCAGGAACACGATCCGGTGCCGCACCCGCGGGTCGTCGGTGAACCGCACCAGTTCCTGGACGAGCCGCTTCCCCCCGTCGTCCGCGGGGTGCGCCTTCCCCGCGACGACGACCTGCACCGGCCGCTCCGGGTGCAGCAGCAGCCTCGTCAACCGTTCCCGGTCCCGCAGCATCAGGGTGAGCCGCTTGTACGAGGGGACCCGGCGGGCGAAGCCGATGGTGAGCACGTCCGGATCGAGCACGGAGTCGATCCAGCCCAGTTCGGCCGCCGCCGCCCCCCGCTGCCGCCAGGACCGGTACAGCCGCTCGCGGACCTCGCCGACGAGCCGTTCGCGCAGGTTGCGGCGCAGTCCCCACAGGTCGGGGTCGGGGATCTCCGCGAGGGCGTCCCACCGGGAGTCGTCGCCGGTGGAGAGCGCCTCCTCGACCCGACGCGCCCCCAACTGCCGGGCGCTGAGCCGCAGCACCTCGGGCGCGACCCAGGTGGGGGCGTGCACGCCGTTGGTGACGGAGGTGATGGGCACCTCCTCGGCGTCGAAGCCGGGCCACAGGCCGGCGAACATCTCACGGCTGACCCGCCCGTGCAGCAGGGACACCCCGTTGGCCCGCTGCCCGAGCCGCAGCCCCATGACGGCCATGTTGAACAGGGTCGGGTCGCCGCCGGGATAGGTCTCCCGGCCGAGGCGCAGCACCTGGTCGGCGTCGAGTGCGGGGAGTTCCGCGTCGGGGCCGAAGTGCCGGGCGACGAGATCGCGGTCGAAGCGGTCGATGCCGGCCGGGACGGGGGTGTGGGTGGTGAAGACGGTGCCGGCGCGGACCGCCTCCACCGCGGCGTCGAAGTCGAGACCGCGGCCGACGTGTTCGTGGATGCGCTCGACGCCGAGGAACCCGGCGTGCCCCTCGTTGGTGTGGAACACCTCGGGCGCGGGGTGACCGGTGAGACGGCAGTACGCGCGCACCGCCCGGACCCCGCCGATGCCGAGCAGCATCTCCTGGAGCAGCCGGTGTTCGCTGCCGCCCCCGTACAGCCGGTCGGTGACCTCGCGCGCGCCGCTGTCGTTCTCCTCCAGGTCCGAGTCCAGCAGGAGCAGCGGCACCCGGCCGACCTGGGCGACCCAGATCCGCGCGCGCAGGCTCCGCCCGCCGGGCAGGGCCAGCGCGAGGTGCGCGGGGGTGCCGCCCGGTTCGCTGAGGACGGTCAGCGGGAGTTCGTCGGGGTCGAGCACCGGGTACTGCTCCTGCTGCCAGCCGTCCCGGGACAGGGTCTGCCGGAAGTAGCCGTGCCGGTAGAGCAGTCCGACCCCCACGAGCGGGACGCCCAGGTCGCTCGCGGCCTTCAGGTGGTCCCCGGCGAGGATGCCCAGGCCGCCGGAGTACTGGGGCAGGGCCGCGGTGATGCCGAACTCGGGCGAGAAGTAGGCGACGGCCGCCGGTCCCCCGCTGCCGGTCCGGGTCTGGTACCAGCGGTCGCCCCCGGTGTACTCGCGCAGGTCCTCGGCGCAGGCGGCGAGCCGGTCCAGGAACGCGGGGTCGGCGGCGAGGGCGGCGAACCGTTCGGCGGTGACGGTGCCGAGCAGCCGGACCGGGTCGCGGTGGGCGGCGTCCCAGCGTTCGGGGTCGAGGGAGCGGAAGAGCTCGCGGGTCTCCTCGTGCCAGGACCAGCGCAGATTGCGGGCCAGGTCGTTCAGCGGGGCCAGCGGCGCGGGGAGCACGGGTCGGACGGTGATGCGACGGATGGCCTTCAAGTTTCCACCTTCGCAGTGGGACGCAGGAGGGAAGCCGCGCGTCCTGCTGCGGGCTCCACGTCAAGCTTCGAAGGTATCGGCGCGCGCGCCGCACGGGTCAGCGCGGCGCACAGGCTCCCGGTCCGAGGTCACACGTCCGGACCCATCCGCCGGACGGCGCCCACCGCAGTGCGGTCAGAAGTGGGGTCAGAAGTGGTCGGCGTACCGGGCCGGATCGCACAGTTCGACGACGACCTCACCGGACGTCGGATCGGTCCCGGGGTCCGCCGCGTACCGCACGCGGGCGCCCACCCACACCAGGTGGGGCTCGGTGCCGATGACCCGGCAGCGGAAGATGAACCCCTCGGGGAACCGGACCAGCGACTCGTTGCGGGCCAGCCGGGTGTACCGGTGGACGACCGTCGAGCGGACGACCACGCCCTCCCCGGTGCTGCGCTCGGACTCCAGGTCGCTGGAGGAGCACACGGGACAGAGCAGCCGCCGGAAGGACGGGGTGCCACACCAACGGCAGCGCTGGTACGGAAGGCCGGTCTCCCCGTGGGTGTCTGACGTGGTGTCGGTTCCGGGCTGGGACATGGACGGACCCCCTTGCGCTGGCTCGGTGGCGCACCGGCCGCGTCGGCGCGACCGATGCGCGCACCATATGACACTCAGTGTCGAGCATGCTAGGCACTGAGTGTCGTTAATTTGGGCCGTAGGTCCTGACCTCGGCTTTCGCCGGATTTCTCTGCTCTCGTCAGCTCTCGTCAGCTCTCGTCAGCTCTCGTCAGCTCTCGTCAGCTCTCGTCAGGTCTCGTCGGGTCTCGTCAGTCGTCTTCCAGGGCCGACTCGATCCGCTGGACCATCTGCCACAGCGGCGCGTTCCGCTTGGCGACGACCACGATCACGTCCTCGTCTTCGGCTCCGCCGGCCGGGGCGCCGGTCGCCACGGGCCCGGGCGACCGGGTGGGCGCCGACACCTCGCCGGACTCGTTCCACACCCGCAGCACCAGGTCCAGGGCGTGGTCGACCTCCTCGTCGGGATCGCCCGCGCCCCCCGCGCGCAGCCAGGTCCGCAACCCGTTGTTGTGCGCGGCGACCACGGCCGCGGCGATCATCTCGGCCCGCAGGTCCCCGTCCCGGGAGGCACCGAACCGCCCGCGCAGGTACCCGGCGAGGGTCGCCTCGTACCGTCGGACGACCGACAGTTCGTACGTCCGCAGCCCGGACACCTCACGGGTGAGCCGGTAGCGCTGGACCGAGAACTCGGGGTTGGCCGCGTACAGCCGCAGCACCAGCCGCGCCGCGTCGCAGACCCGGGCCACCGGGTCCCCGCCCGGGTGCGCGTCGAGGAACGCCCGCATGTCCGCCAGGCACCTCTCGTGGTCCGGGAAGACGGCGTCCTCCTTGGACGGGAAGTACCGGAAGAACGACCGCCGCCCCACGCCCGCACGGGCCACGATGTCGTCCACCGTCGTCTGCTCGAAGCCCCGCTCCAGGAAGAGCTGGAAGGCGGCTTCGGCCAGCGCCTCGCGCATCGGGGGCTTCCCCTCGCGCACGGGGCCGGGGCCGCCGGCGGCCGGATCTGTGTCTGCGGTCATGCGGGGAACGTAACACCGCGGGCCCACTTTTGGCACTACGTACCTTTACAGAGGGTACTGAGTGCCATAGTGTCGCATTGCTGGTACGGGTACGGGTACACGTACGCGTAGGGGCCGTCTCGCCGATAGGAGTGTTCGCTGTGAGCTTGCGGATCGTTGTGTGTGTGAAGTACGTGCCGGATGCTGCGGGTGAGCGGGGGTTCACGAAGGAGGGTGTGGTG